>NC_011894.1:6012500-6312500 GCF_000022085.1 Methylobacterium nodulans ORS 2060 | reverse complement strand
GTCCGGGTGTGCCGGACGAGCAGGTCGGCACCGTGCTTGCCCGTGGTGGGCGACTGGACGAGACCCGCCCCGGCACCGGGCTGGGGCTTGCCATCGTCGGCGATCTGGTCGAGGCCAACGGCGGGTCGCTGGCCCTGGGGCGGTCGCCGCTCGGCGGCCTCCTCGCAGAGGTCCGGCTGCCGAGCCCGGCCTGAGGAACGCGGCCTCACGATGCCCGCTTCCGGCCCGTGATCATTGCCTTCACCAGGTTTTCGCCATGCTCCAGGCTGGAGAAGACGATGCCCGCCACGTGCAGGGCAATGAGCCCGATGGTCGTGTAGACGAGCCCCTCGTGGAGATCCTCCATCCATTGCGCGCCCCAGAACGCATCCGTGGTCATCGCGAACCCGGTAGCCGCGATGCCAGCGATCGTGACGAGCAGGGCCACGACCATGGCGCCGCCGGCCGGGTTGTGCCCGAGATACCGTGGCGCCTGGCAACGGGCTGCCCGGTGCAGGTACGTGGCGATTTCACGGGGGGAGCGGACGAAATCGCTGAACCGAACATGCCGGGAGCCGACGAAACCCCAGACGACCCGCAGGGCAACGAGAGCCGCGATGGCATAGCCCACGCGGATGTGCAGCCACTCGATCTCGTCCCCAGTCGTGAAGGCGAGGACGAACAGGCCCACGAGGCTCCAGTGGAAGAGGCGGACGAACGGATCCCAGACACGGACGGTCTGGGCCTCGGGTGAGGAGGCGGCTGCCGCCGGCATTGCGCCGGCGGCCTCGACCGCGGGTTTGCTCGCGGCCATGGCGTCACTCCTTGGCAACGATCTCGCCCGAGGTGGGATCGACGAACAGCTCCGTGCGGGCGTTGTTCTGGTCGAGGGCATAGATCTCGCCGCAGGCCTTTGCGATCTTGGCCTTCTGGACCTTGTAGCCCTGGGCCTCAGCCTTGGCCTTGAGGGTCTCGACCGGGAGCCATTGGCTCTGGGGCGCCGTGGTGCAGGGCCGCCCGAGGCTGCTCGCCTGGGCGGCGGACACGCCGCCAAGGACGGCAATGGCTGCGGCGATCATTGTGAGGGTGCGCATATTGTGATCTCCAGTCTCTCCGCGCCTCCTCGGCGCCGGATCGTCATGGAGAATGGCGCAGGGGTCCTGACCGCCCGCTGTTGTCTCCTGTCAGCTTCCTGTCAATCTCAACGGGGTTGTTCGATGATGACGTGACAAAATATACAACAATTGCGTCAGAGACGCTCTGCCCCTGCGAGACCAGCACATCCGCCGGCCGCAGCTTGGCAACAATCTCCTCGGGCTTGGGGGCGTTTCCCCACCTCGTCCGCCCTTCAGGCTCAGAAGCCATATGTGGAACGGCCTTCGGGCAGGAGCGCTTAGCAACGGCCCTTACTGGGATGAGTGCAGTCATACCGCCGCGCGTTCGCACTGACGCGTTTGCAGCACCACCCACATCCCAGCGGAACATGGTTCGTGTGAACGGATCAGGGCAAACGCGCGCTGGTATCATATGTTCGGCCTCTCAGCACGGTTATGAACCGCGGGCCTCGATGAAGTCCGCGAACTGAGCGGCAGATCATACCTCGCTCCCGCGCGGACAGCGGGTTGTCCGTGGCCACGTGGAGAATGAGAAATTCGGCATCGAACTTGGCGGTAATCTCCACTGCAAGGCGAGCGCCTTCGTGATCAGAGTCGCCTGTAGCGACAAGAATTCGCCTCATCGGTCGAAGCTCCTCGGCCCAGTCTCCGGCGTCTCTCCCGCTTCAGAGGCGAGCTCGCCGCCCTCGACGCGAAGCGCCGCATCGCGATCTTCTGGTGGCACGCGCTCGACCGGCGGATTAGGCAGCGCGGGGGCTTCCGCTTCAATATCGACGGGCTTGGCCGCAACAACCGCAGGCGCTTCGTTCACATCCTCCGTGTAGGAGTATGGGCGTCCTGGACTTGCTTCGAATTAGTGGCTCTTCGTCATTTCGTGTGGATCCGCACGCGTTCTCCTCTCGTGCCAGCATGACGGGGCATGGTGATGACGCGGCTGTACGAGATCCCCGGCTGTGACCTGATCGCGATCCACACCGATCGCGCTGCAAACATCGTGATGCAGGTTCATGGCCGCCGACGCGAGGGACGATGCCCCGCTTGCGGGACCCCGAGTGCTGCTGGGCACGGGTGCTACCGGCGCCGCCCCGCCGACCTGCCCTCCCTCGGACGGGCGGTGCGGCTCGATCTGGCCGTCCGGCGGTTGCGCTGCCTCAATCCATCCTGCACACGGCGCACCTTCTGCCTCCCGGTTCCCACGCTCCTGGCGCCGCGCGTGCGACGCACGCGACGTCTCGCCAAGGCGCAGCAGCGCGTCGGCCTCGCCACCAGCGCTCGCGCCGGTGCGCGCCTGCTCGCGTCCCTGGCCATGCCGACGAGCGGATCGACGCTGCTGCGCCTGATGCACGCTGCCCCGCTGCCCCGGGCCGGACGAGTGCGGGCGATCGGGGTCGACGACTGGGCGTGGCGCCGCGGTCGCGCCTGGGGCACCCTCCTCGTCGACCTCGACCGTCATCGCACCATCGATCTCCTGCCTGACCGCACCTCCACGACCTTCGAGGCTTGGCTGCGGTCGCGCCCCGGCCTGGAGATCGTCGCGCGGGATCGCTCGACCGGGTCCGCCCGTGCGGCCCAGGCCGTCGTGCCAGGTGCCCAGCAGGTCGCGGATCGATGGCATCTCCTGCTGAACGCGCGGCAGATGCTGGAACGCTGGCTGGTCGGCGCCCATGCCCGCCTGGACGCTTGGCCCGTCCCCTCAGGCTCTTCGCGGCCGACCCGCGATCACGCTTTTCCGCGAAGCCGCACGGACCAAGCCGCCGCGCGCGAGGCGCAACGTCGCCGCGTCGCACGTCACGCGGAGGTGCAGCGTCGGCGCGCGGCAGGCGAGTCGATCATGGCGATCGCCCGCGCGATCCCACTGGCCCCGGGCACGGTGCGCCGCTATGCCTCCACGGATCATGCTCCGGAGCGCGGCGAGCGCCGGATCGGACCGAGCCTGCTTGATCCCTTCCTCGCCCATCTCGAGGAACGCCTCGCCGAGGGTTGCGAGAATGGGCTGCATCTCGTGCGGGAGTTGCGCAATCTGGGCTACGCGGGCGGCTCGCGGCAAGGTCACAAATGGCTGCAGAGCCGGCGAACGAGGCGCGCGCGTAACACGGCGCGACGCTGGCGCGGCACTCTTCCCGAGGGGGCCGCCCTCGACCCGGCTGCTCCGCCGGTACGGCCGGTCGCCGTGCGGCTGCCGGGGCCGAAGGCGCTCGCCTGGATCATGATGGCGGCGCCGGCGCGACTAAGCCCGCCCGAGGGCGCTCTCCTCGCGCGAGTCATGCAGGATCCGGAGGCGGCCACGATGCACGGGTTGGTCCAGCAATTCGCCGCGCTCGTGCGAGCAGCCGGTGTGGGAGGGAACGGCGTGTCCGCTCGCGGCATCCGGCGCCTAGCAGCGTTGGAGGCGTGGCTCGCCGAGGCGCGAGCCAGCAGCATCCGGGCCTTGCAGACCTTCGCAAGCGGCCTCGTCATGGACGGAGCCGCGGTGCGGGCCGCGCTGACCACGCCGTGGAGTAACGCTCAGGCGGAGGGCCAGATCACGAAGCTGAAGTTGATCAAGCGGCTGATGTACGGCCGAGCCGGGTTCGATCTACTGCGCCGGCGGATGCTCCTGCCCCCATGATCCACACGAAATGACGAAGAGCCACTTTTCCGGGCTAAGTCCAGAGCACCTCGCGCGCAAAGCCGGAATCGGCGCGCCGCACGATCCGCACCTGCGGCCAGCGGGCGCGGATCTGGGCGACGAGGCGCGCCACCTCTTCGAGCGCCCCGGCACTGGCATCGATATTGGCGGGCCGGAGCTTGGCGCAGAGCAGATGGTCGCCGCAGAAGATGTACAGCGGCAGATAGCAGTAACAGTCGTAATAGCCGTGGAAGAAGCGGCCCTCCTGGTGGCCATGCAGCGGATCATCGGTGGCATCAAGATCCAGCACGATCTTCGCGGGCGCGGTGGGATAGGCGTCCAGAAAGAGCTCGCCGAAGAGCCGCTCGATCGCCGCCCCGTCGTGCGTGATCTTGTGATAGCGAGTGACCTCGCCCACAGGCGCATGCTCGAGCCGGTTCAGGGTCGATTTGCCGGCGAGCGGGGCACAAGCGGTGCGGCGGGCCGTGAGCTTGCCGAGCACGGCGGCCAGGACCGGATCATGGCGAAGCTCGTCGTGGTCGATCAGGTCCTCGTAGCCCAGGGCAAGGCCGAAGATGCGCTGCCCGACCAGCGTCGCGAGCGGGTGCTCGACGTCCTCCGCCGAACGGTGATCCGCAAAGCAGGCGGCGAAGCGCTCAACCAGGCGGAGGGCGCGATCGGTGGCGCCCAGGAGCAGCGCGCCGGCATCCGAGGTGACCCGTCCGCCATCAAAGGCGGCCACAACGGTGCGCCCTTCGGCGGTTCCAAACGCGAACTGTTCTGCGCTACACTGTGTCGGCATCGGGGACCTCCTCTGAACCGTCTGAAGTCGTTGCTGCACAACAACTTTGACGCACTCAGAGCCCCGATGCACTCCCGTACGGTGAGAAATCCGGGTTAGGTATCCGCCAGCTCCAGCGGGAATTCAGGATGCTCTGCAAGAGCCTTGATCCCGGCATAGTGATAGGTCATACCGCCGCAACTGATCCTCAGGGTCTGTTGATCGCGTAGACCTCTCATCACGATGAACAGTACTGCTTCTCCCAGGCCCGCGAAGGCTCGCGTTTGACTGCCACTATGATACTCATTGCTCCGAGGCGATGAGGTTTCACGCCAATGAACTACTGCGTACCGGTTCCAATCCAGCTTTTCTTGCACGAGCACCCCTCCCCTGATTGTGGCGTACGCTAGCCGTATTTGATTTACCAACGCACTTGGCACGCCACGATCTACGGCGCTTCCACCGTTATTCGTAGGTGGCGGGCGCTGCAGTCGCGACGCATCCTACGACCAGGTTCAGCGTTCTCCAACCGAGCTACGCCGCCTCGGATCTCCAGGCTATCAATTAGGCTCAATTCTGCCGGTCATCGTGGCGCGGACTGGCACGTAATGTACGAAGAGAAGCCGGCGCGGAGGCAAGTTCCGGCCGGCAGTACGAGCCTCGGGAATGAGTCTCTGATGCGAGACACCCACAGACGACATCCCGAATGGGGAATAATTGTGGCCCTCTTCCAAGCCGAATTGAGCGAGCGAGTGCTTTGGTTAACACATTAATCACTCAACAATCTAGGAAGAGGTGCAGCGATTACTATTACCTCTTGCTAGGGTCGGACATCGCACCGCGTCCGCTGGCGGCTATCATTTCGTCGTGATTTGCGTACTCCGGGCCGAGATAGCGACTGTGCTGACCTAGAAGCTCATCTTTTCTCATCTTACAGCTGCGCTGTCGCGACCGGCACCTCGGCCAGCCTTGTCGTGTAGTGCGGCGTGCGCATCTCGAACTTCGTCGACCAGGTGCGCTTCTCTACCAGGCCCGCCCGGGCCGGTACGACAGCACCGCGGCCGAAGCGGGCGTTGCAGGTGTCCATCGCTGCCATCAACGCTCCACCGCGCTCCCGGTCCAGCGAGCCGAACAGTGCCCGTGGCGCGTCCATGAGCGGCACAAGCTCGGTCGTGATCACAAGTGGTGCGCATGAAGGGGATGCGCACCAACCCGCTCCAGTCCGCCGCCTGCTCGCTGACTCGATAGCGGCCCACGTCCGTGTCTCCATCCTACCAGAACAAAAAGCGAACAAACAGGACAGTGGTTCCCGGTCAAGCTTAAACCGTGACAGGTGTTTGCGAAGGTTGAGCAGCACTTGCGGCCAGTGGCAGCACCAGCCTTAATGCTTGGGGCGAACTTGGAGGGGACACGTTGTGATACGCGCGCTAAGGTTCTCGATGCTGACGCTGCTAACGGCATTGTTATTGACGAGCGTTTCCATCGCGCAGGGCCAGGACGCCAAGTCGTACTGCGCGAAGGTAGGAAATGACGACCGAGTGAAGCCGTTGCCAGCGACCCTGGTTCAAGATGCGCGCCGCGCTCTGGATCTGCGCGACATGGATAACGCTTGGGTTAGGGAGAGTACGGTTTACCGATGCATGAGCGGATACGTCTGGCTCTGCAACCACGGTGCAAATATCCCATGCACTAAAGCAGACGTTCGCCGCACATCAGAAGGAGCTACACAATTCTGTAGAGAAAATCCCGGATCAGATATTGTGCCTATGGCTGCCACTGGCCACGGAACCATTTACAGTTGGAAATGCGTAGGAAAAAAGCCGCGCATCGTCAGCTCTGAAACGGTCGATCCACGTGGTTTTATTGCAAATCAGTGGACACGCCTTTAGCCCTGCTGATCGGACCAGACGGGCAACTCGATGGCGGTAGCGCGGGGCCTGTCGCAAACGCGACCGCGCCAGCGTTCACGCGTTGTTTGGCATACCGACCGAGCTTACCGCTCCGCCCCGGAGCTGGCCCATGATCCTCACCGCCCTCGCCCGCAGGCTGAAGAGACAGGCCTGTATCCCGGCCCCAGGTCTGCGATGCCCGGCCACAATCCATGACGTACGGAGATCTTGTCACGGACGTAATATTTTGAGGCGCTTCTGAGCATCATCAGAGCCCAAGGTGGCGGCTTTCTCGTACCAACTCTTGGCCGCAACATAATCCTGCGCCACGCCTTGGCCGTGCTCGTATAAGAAGCCTAGGTTGTACATGGCCTTTGCATTGCCGGCTGCGGCAGCCTTCTCGTACCAGCTCTTGGCCGCAGCATAGTCCTGCGCCACGCCCTGACCGCGGGCGTACATACCTCCCAGGTTGTTCATGGCGAGCGCGTCGCCTAATGCGGCAGCTTTCTGGTACCAGCTCTTGGCCGCAGCGTAGTCCTGTGCCACGCCCTTGCCGCGGGCGTACAAAGCGCCCAGGTCGTTCATGGCATACGCGCTGCCGGCTGCAGCGGCTTTCTCGTACCAGCTCTTGGCCACAGCATAGTCCTGCGCCACGCCTTGGCCGTGGCCGTATATGAAGCCTAGGTTGTGCATGGCCTCTGTACTGCCGGCTGCAGCGGCTTTTTCGTACCAGCTCTTGGCCACAACGTAATCCTGCGCCACGCCCCGACCGTAGGCGTACAAAATGCCCAGGTTATTCATGGCAGCCTCATTGCCTAAAGCGACAGCCTTCTCGTACCAGCTCTTGGCCGCAGCATAGTCCTGAGGCACCCCCTGACCGTGGGCGTACATACCTCCCAGGTTGTTCATGGCGAGCGCGTCGCCTAATGCGGCGGCTTTCTCGTACCAGCTCTTGGCCACAGCATAGTCCTGAGTCACCCCCTGGCCGCGGGCGTAGAAAGAGCCCAGGTCGGTCATGGCATATGCGCTGCCGGCTGCGGCTAGAAGCTGGTCCAGGTAAAATGCTGCCGTAGGGGACACCCGCTTGCCAATATGCGGTGCGCGGATCATCATAACCGCGATCAGGCCGATGACAGCCGGAAGCACGCGTTTGGTGAACCAGCTCAGGCGTGGTGCAGGCATGGAACACGAGCTCCCCTGCCGACTGCCAGGCTCGATTATATCAGCGTTGGCACTTCATAGGGGCCTAACGCGCCGGCGTTCACGGGTGGTTGGGCCTACCCGCCCAACTTGCCGCCTCCGTCCCGGAGCCGGCTCATGATCCTCGACGCCCTCGCCCTCAAGCTGAAGCGCCGTCTGTGAAGAATCTGCAACGCTTTGAACTAGCGTGAGTTTTGGCTCTCAGCAAGTCTTCGGATTTGCCGGTTTGAATGGGCTGTGGGCCCATTTCCTTGCACATTGAAGCGGGCCATGGGCCGTGATTCCAGGCTCGCTGCGGGATCACGGCGGGGGCTTTCATGCGACCGAAGGAGCGGCGCGACACGGGCCAGACCGATCTCTTCCGGGCCCGGCTCGATCAGAGCGTTGATCACACCCATGCGCTGGTGAAGCTGGCGCAGACGATCGACTGGCGCTTCCTGGAAGAGCGGCTGGGCGCGGTCTACACCGACGGCCCCGGCCAGCCGCCCCTGCCGACCCGGCTCATGGCCGGGCTCGCCATCCTCAAGCACCTGCACGACCTCTCCGACGAGGGGCGGTGCGATCGCTGGATCGAGACCCCGTACGATCAGCTCGTTTGCGGCGAGGAGTTCTTCCAGCACCACTCCCCTTCGACCGCTCGTCGCTGACGCGCTGGCGCCAGCGGATGGGTGCGGAGCGACTCGCAGCGCTGCTCCAGGAGAGCCTGGCGGTGGCGACCCGCACCGGGGCCGCCCGGCCGGCCGACTTCCGGCAGGTCATTGTCGACACCCCGGTGCAGGAGAAGGCGATCGCCTTCCCGACCGACGCCAAGCTGATGCATCGGGCGCGCGAGCGCCTGGTGCGGCTGGCCAAGGCGCACGCCCTCCGGTTGCGCCAGTCCTCTGCGCGGGTCGGCAAGAGCGCGCTGATCAAGCACCAGCGCTACGCCCCCGCCCAGCAGTTCAACCGGGCAAAGCGGGCCCTGACGCGCCTGCGCACGATGCTCGGGCGCGTCATCCGCGACATCACTCGCCAGATCGGCCCCCGCCCCGACCTGGCCGAGGTGTTCGCGCTGCCGCTCGCGCTCGCCCGGCGCGTCCGGGACCAGCGCTAGCGGGAGCTGGGCCGCAAGGTCTACCGCCTGCACGCGCCCGAGGTCGAGTGCATCGGCAAGACCCACAAGCCCTTCGAGTTCGGCGTGACGGTCTCGGTTGCGACGCGCCTCACCCGCTGCCGCGGCGGCCGGTTCGTGGCCCATGTCACGGCGCTGCCGGGCAATCCCGATGACGGCCCCACGCTTGCCACCGTGATCCCGGCGATCGAACGGACCATCGGCACCCCCCTCGCGCGGACCGTCATCGAGGCCGGCTACAAGGGCCACACCGCGCCCAAGGCGCTTCCAGGTCGATGTTGCCGGCCAGAAGCGCGGGCTCACCGCCGCCATCAAGCGCGCCTTCCGACGACGGTCGGCCGTCGAACCCGTAATCGGCCACCTCAAGGCCAAGCACCGCATAGGCCGCAACCACCTGGTCGGATCAAAGGGCGATGCCGCCAATGCAGGGCTGGCGGCTGTTAGCTACAACTTCCGCCTCCTGCTCACGTGACTGGCGCTTTTGTCGGCCTGGATCGCTGCTCTGCTCGCAGCCGCCCCAGGCCGCGCGTCACGGCCTCAACCCGCCTGATCAGTCTTCTTCACGGACGACTCCTGCTCACGGCCAACCGCGATCTGGACGCCGCCAAGCGCTTCTTTCGCCAGATGCTGCAGGATCAGCCGCTGCTCGCTCCGGACCGGATCGGAAACCGATGGCGCCGGTCCCTACCCGCCGGCCATCGCCGACAGCCGCAAGGAGGGCCTGCTGCTGCGCATGCCCACCCACCACGTCACCAAGCACCTGCAGCAAGGGATCGAGAGCGACGACCACTTCCGGGTGAAGCGGCCGATGCATCGGGTGGGCGGGTTCCGCTCGTTCGCCACAGCGCGGCGCACGATCCAGGGCTTCGAAGCCATGCTGCGGCTGCGCAAGGGCTTCGGGTTCGCCGGCGCGTAGACGGTGCGCGAGCAGAACCAGCTCCTGTCCTACTGCTTCGGACTTCCTGTCGCGACAAAGCGTGAAAGTGGGACGGCAGAGCCCCTTCTGCGACCTGCCTCCGAGTTTGCGACAAGCCCGGATCTCACATCGCCCTGTGCAAGCGATGCACGCTGCCGTAGACGCCACAATGAAGCCCGGCACGGCACCTCACTCGACCCATAGGCGCCTGGCGGCGGTCGGGCAGAGACCCGTCATCGCCCTCGTCACCGCACATTAAAGAAGTAGTCGTCTCCTCCAAGAGCGCCATAAACGAAAGGCTCCTGTTTGCGGCCTGTGGCTGCCATGACATCATCGTGTATCAGCCCGAACATCTTGCGGATTTCGACACCGGGCTTTGAAATATTACTGATTAGAGCTGTAGCGAATGGACTATGTCCTTGGCCATCCTGCCCATCCAGCGAAACCTGGCCGTGCTTGGCAGCGTATGCCACTAACGTACCGCTTGTCTCCGGCTCGATCTTCGCCAAGCCTCGCCCGACCGAACGCGTCGCGATCGTCCGCGTCATCTGCTGCAGGAACGGATTATCGCGGCAGGCATCCAGGATGACGAGGCGCAGCTTACGTGCGCCTTCAATGCTGCCTAATACTTGCTCAAGCGGGACTGCCTCGAACTGTACACTCCGGTCTGTCTTCAGGTGAGCATCGACTGGAACAAGATAGTTGACGCCGCCGACCTCGATGCCGTGCCCCGCGTAGTAGACGACGGCCCAGTCGGCCTTGTCCGCTTCCGCCGAGAAGCTGTTCAGGGCTCGCCGCAGATCCTCGTAGCTGAGATCGTTCTTGAGCTGAACAGTCTTGAAGCCGGTGTCCCGCAAGGAGCGGGCGATTGCGGTGGCGTCTCGCGCCGGGTTATCGAGCGGCGCGGCAGCCGCATAGGCGCTGTTGCCGATCACGAGCGCGACCCGGGTCTCAGCCAGCGGGGTGACAGCCGACACGGCAGGCGTGTGGACGACCGGTGGGGTCTGGACGGCCGCCACCACCGCGGCGGCTGCAGGCCGGCTGGCCAGAGCCGCCTGCGCCTCACCGCGCACCTTGAGAAAAGTTGCGTCTGCTTCAAGCTCAGGCTTCAGCCGCACGGCCTCAGCGAAGTCCGCCAGCGCCCGGTCCGGCTCGCCGCGGGCCTGGAACGTCACCCCGCGTTCCTGGTAGGCGTCCGCGTACTTGGGATTGAGGCGCACGGCTTCATTCAGGTCCGCAAGCGCGCGGTCGAGATCGCCTTTGTGCCGGAAGGCCGTCCCGCGATGGTAATGCGGGTTGGCGAACCCGGGCTTGAGCCGGAGGGCTTGGTCGAGGTCTGTGATCGCCCGGTCGTACTCACCCTTCTTGTTGAGGGCCGCTCCGCGATTGTTGAAGGCCGCTGCGGACTTGGGATCGAGCCGCAGGGCCTCTTCGTAGTCCGCGATCGCCCGGTCGTGCTCGCCCTTGCGGTAGAAAGCTAGCCCTCGGCCATTGTAGGCGATCACGTATTTGGGATTGTGTTGCAGGGCTTGATCGTAGTCCGCGATCGCCCGGTCGTACTCGCCCTTGCTCTGGAAGGTATCTCCGCGATTGGCGTAGGCGATTGCATACTTGGGATCGAGCCGCAGGGTCTGATCGTAGTCCACGATCGCCCGATCGTACTCGCCTTTGTTCTGGAAGACTAGCCCACGATTGTTGTAGGCGAATATGTACTTAGGATCGAGCCGCAAAGCTTGATCGTAGTCTGCAATTGCCCGATCATGCTCACCTTTGATCCGGAAGACATCCCCACGATTGGTGTAGACGACTGCTTGCTTGGGATCGAGCTGCAAAGCTTGATCGTAGTCCGCCAAGGCCCGGCCGTACTCACCTTTGCGATAAAAGGCCAGCCCGCGATTGTTGTGGACGGCTGCATATTTGGGATCGAGCTGCAGGGCCTGATCGTAATTCGCTATTGCACGGTCGTATTCACCTTTGCTTCGGAAGGCGTCCCCGCGATTTCTGTAGATGACTGCATCCTTAGGATCGAGCCGCAGAGCCTGATCAAAGTCTGCGATCGCCTGATCGTACTCACTTTTGTTCTGGAAGATTAGCCCACGATTGTTGTAGGCCAATTTGTACTTAGGATCGAGCCGCAAGGCTTGATCGTAGTCTGCAATTGCCCGCTCATGCTCACCTTTGATCCGGAAGACATCCCCGCGATTGGTGTAGACAATGGCTTGCTTGGGATCGAGCTGCAAAGCTTGATCGTAGTCCGCCAAGGCCCGGCCGTACTCACCTTTGCCATAAAAGGCCAGCCCGCGATTATTATGGACGGCTGCATATTTGGAATCGAGCTGCAGGGCTTGATCGTAATTCGCTATTGCCCGGTCGTATTCACCTTTGCTTCGGAAGGCGTCCCCGCGATTTCTGTAGATGACTGCATCCTTAGGATCGAGCCGCAGAGCCTGATCAAAGTCTGCGATCGCCTGATCGTACTCACTTTTGTTCTGGAAGATTAGCCCACGATTGTTGTAGGCCAATTTGTACTTAGGATCGAGCCGCAAGGCTTGATCGTAGTCTGCAATTGCCCGCTCATGCTCACCTTTGATCCGGAAGACATCCCCGCGATTGGTGTAGACAATGGCTTGCTTGGGATCGAGCTGCAAAGCTTGATCGTAGTCCGCCAAGGCCCGGCCGTACTCACCTTTGCCATAAAAGGCCAGCCCGCGATTGTTATGGACGGCTGCATATTTGGAATCGAGCTGCAGGGCTTGATCGTAATTCGCTATTGCCCGGTCGTATTCACCTTTGCTTCGGAAGGCGTCCCCGCGATTTCTGTAGATGACTGCATCCTTAGGATCGAGCCGCAGAGCCTGATCGAAGTCTGCAATCGCCCGATCGTACTCACTTTTTCTCTGGAAGCTTAGACCACGATTGTTGTAGGCCAGTTTGTATTTGGGATCGAGCTGCAAAGCTTGATCATAGTCTGCAATTGCCCGATCATGCTCACCTTTGATCCGGAAGACATCCCCGCGATTTTTGTAGGCGATCGAATACCTGGGATTGAGCGTCAGGGCCTGATTGAAGTCCGCAATCGCCCGGTCGTGCTCGCCTTTGGCACCGAAGGCATTGCCGCGATTGTTGTAGAAGACCGCGTCCTTAGGATCGAGCCGCAGGGCTTGATCGTAGTCCGCGATCGCCCGGTCGTACTCGCCCTTGAATTTAAAGGCTATCCCGCGATCATTGTAGGTACTTGCGGACTTAGGATCGAGCCGCAGGGCCTGATTGAGGTCCGCGATCGCACGGTCATATGCGCCGTTATGCAGGGAGGCTAACCCGCGATTGCGGTAGCCAACTGCATCCAATGCCTGGGCTGCCGGAGCTGCCAGGCCAAGCAGCGCCAAAGCAAGCATCAGTGCGCGGATCCGATGCATGGCTCCGCCCCTGTGTTCGGTCATCAGCAGATGAATAATAGCCTTAAGATGATGGTCGTCCACTGGTTGAGGGAGGCCTCCGCGAGGTGCTTGAGCGAGCCGCCGCTGCGGGGGCAGCCCCCGCCAGCCGATCGTGGGCCTCCTCTGGTGCGGCAAGTTCGACGCAGACGCAGGCGGAAAGATCCTCCTACTTGGTGGTCGCCATTCATCTGCCGTCGGCGGAAGAGGACGCTTACCGTCCCTATGTCCACCCGTATGTGGGTCGAGGGTGGGAGGAGACCCGTAGTCTTTAACCCGGATCAGCTCCGGGCCTTGATCAATCAACTCGAAGCAAGTAACCGGGGCAAATTCCCGGGCGGCGGGTTTGCGGTCGGATCGCGAGCGTGATTCAAGCTCGAGATGACGCTGCCGGATCCGACTGAGGTCGAGACGCTTGCCGTGTCCGATCTTCGGGCTCTGGTGGGCGCGTTGACCGGGCAGGTTCAGCGCCTGTCCGAGGAGAACCGGGCGTTGCGCGACGAGATGCCCGGCTCAAGGGCTTGCCGCCGCGCCCGCCCGCGCGGCCTTCGGGCATGGAGCGGGCCACCGCCGCGGCCACCAAGCCGCCGGGTGCGCCGCGGCGGCGCGGTCCGCTGCAGGAGCGCTGCGCGCTCGCCCAGGATGTCGTGCTCGCTGCCCCGGCCCCGGCCGGCTCGCGCTTTAAGGGCTACGAGGACGTGCTGGTCCGTGATCTGCGGCTGGAAGCCCAGCTGATCCGCTACCGGCGCGAGCGCTGGCTGACCCCGGACGGCAGGACCCTGGTGGCCCCTCTGCCACCGGGTGTGACGGGCGGGTTCGGGCCGCATCTGCGCCGCTTCCTGCTGGCCGCCCACGTCCAGGGCCAAGTCACCTGCGAGCGGCTGGGCGCGTTGCTCTCCGGCCTGGGTCTGGCGATCTCCAAGCGTCAGGTGGTGCGGCTCCTGACCACGCAGCTCGACGTCTTCCTCGGCGAGGACCAGGCGGTGCTGCGGGCCGGACTGGCGGGCGCGCGCTGGATCAGCGTGGACGACACGGCCGCCCGCCACGCCCGGGCCGACGGGGTGACCACGCAGATCGGCAACGACCGCTTCACGGCCTTCCGCACCGGCTTCTCCAAGTCGCGTCTGAGCTTCCTGGCGCTGCTGCGGGCCGGGCACCTGGAGTACGTGGTCAATGAAGCGGCGCTGGCCTCCAGGCGCGGGCGCTCCCTGGCCGGGCCGGCGCTGGCCGTCCTGGCGGCGCATCCCACCAAGATCGTCCCGGATGAGGCGGCGTGGCGGGCGCACCTGACGGCCCTGGGCCTGGACCGGCAGGCGGTCACGCCCGATCCGGTGACGATCGCCAGCGAAGGGGCGCTCTGGGGTGCGGTTGAGCACCATGGGCTGCTGCGCGAGGCGGTGATCGTCTCCGACGATGCCGGTCAGTTCCGGGTCGGGCGGCACGCGCTGTGCTGGGTGCATGCCGAGCGCCTGGTGCACAAGCTGATCCCGACCACCCCGGCCCAGGCCCGGGCGCTCCAGATGACGCGCCAGCTGATCTGGTGGTTCTACGCCGACCTGAAGGCCTACGCGCGGGCGCCCTGTCCGCGCCGGGCGAGCGCCTTGCGGGCACGCTTTGAGCGGATCTTCCGGCGCCGCAGCGGGATGGTGCTGCGGTTGTTGGCGCGGCTGCACCGGCGCAAGGCGGAGCTGCTGCGGGTGCTGGAGCGGCCGGAGATCCCGCTGCACACCAATGGCTCGGAGAGCGACATTCGCGCCTGCGTGACCAAGCGCAAGATCTCGGGCGGCACGATGAGTGGAGCGGGTTTGGCGGCGCGCGACGCGCTGCTGGGGCTGATGAAGACCTGCGGCAAGCTCAAGGTCTCGTTCTTCCGTTATCTCGGGGATCGTTTGCGCATCCCGGATGACGGACCAGCCATCCCGCCTCTGAGCGACCTCGTCAGACAGATCGCATCAGCCTAACGGCCCGGGAATTTGCTCCGAGTGCTCGAAGCAACCCTCAACCGCCTGGCGCTGCAGCCGGGTTTCTGGGCCAGCCGGCGCGCCTATCAGGACGCCGATACGCCGCCGAGGCCGGCGCCGCGTCCTAATAGAGAACCACGACAATGAGGAGGACGGCCTACCAGCCGACAGGATCCCGATTGATCACGCCATAAACTCAGCGCCTTCTGGCGCTGCCGCATAGGGGCCCACTGAACACGCTGCACGAGGGACAGACGCACGATAGCTACGTTAGATGACCAGGGACCGGCCTGAACTGCGGAATAATCAGTCCGGATGCGCGCGACTGAACCCGAAGCGATTTGCTGATTCGGTCAACAATCAACGCCCATCGGCTCGCATCAGCCGCAGGATAATTCAATTCTACACAGCCGATGGTATCATATTCCTGTCCACCCAGGTTGCAGCGCAAATATGAAATTCGCCCATTCTTTGACCAAGAGAGGACAAACCAATCAGCCTCCACCTTAATGTAGGAGTAGGTTATCTCGACCTGCTTTCGAGACTGCATCAGCCGAGCGGATGGTTCATGGTCGACATTGTAACTGCCGAAAATCCTGAGCACGGCGTCGCCGCGTGGCGTTCGGAAGGTCTGCCCATCGCCATTGTCGGGCGGCCGATCGCGCACGCTGAACGCGGCCGGATAGTTAACCACAACGCCGAAACGAGGGTTGACGTACCTCTGCCAACCAGCCTCTGCACCAAGCGCGCTCCGACTGCATAGGAGGGCAATGCCGATAACTGCTACGCAGGTTCGCATCATGCCTCGCCTTCCCACTATCTGGGCGCATCACACTACATCAAAGTGCCGCCGCGTGGTCTGGCGGAAGTGCGCTCGGCATGAACCAGCCGCGCGCGTGTCGCCCGCACTCGCTCCAGCGCGCCCGTCGCCCGAACCGCGCGTAGTAGCGCTCCCACGCCGCCGCCCCGGGCGAGTCGGCCGCCACGAAAACGCTGCCGCCGATCGGCCACTCGCCTCGCACCACCATCTGCACCGCCACAGCAGCTCGCACTGCCTCCGGTCCGCTGGCAGAGTCTAGTGCACAGACGCCAACGAACGCATCACACGCGCGCTCACCAACCGCTTGCAAACGCGCAAGACATCACGCTGAGCTTTGTACGTTTTGAAGGCGTCAGTGCACTAGGTCGGCTGCAGCAGCCGGCGCCCTGTGTTCCGGAACAGCCCGTTGCGCAGCCAGTTCTGCAGGTTGCTTCGGCTTGGTGGTCGGGTCGCGCTGGCAGAACTCCGCGTAGGCGCCGGCCGCCCCGATCGCCTGCAGCTGCTCGGCCTCGCCGAGGCCCGCGAACAGTGTGCGGGCGGCCTGGAGTGGGGCTGTCACAACGGCTTTGTGCACGCGACAGCCGAGTTCACGGTCCCCGCCGGCGCTGACCTCGTATGGTTCACGGCCTGACCCGAAGTGGTGCGCACCCTGAAGTGCGCCTCCACCGACATGGCCTCCATCTCGATAGTCCCCGCAGGGCTCCGGCCGAGCCACCCACGCTACGAGCTCGTCATCGGTGCAGACCTGTGCGTGATGAGCATGCGGGTTGCGGACCACCCAGGCGCGGATGTCGCCGGCCCGCTCGTGGAGCGTGCAGGGGGTGATGTCCGCGCCGGTACGGTGGTGAACAATCCAAGCCGCTTCACGTGGGCTCATCATCATCTGCTCAGAAGGCGGGCAGCGCGCCGAACGGCCGGATCAGGCCACCAGCTGCTCCAGCGCCCGCCGTAAGAGCAGGAGGAGGCGCCGGCAGCGTCAGCACCACCCGCGGCGCTCCGCCCTCGAACGACCGTGATGCCCGCATGGCATCAAGGCTGCCGTCCAGCACCCGCTGCCCCATCCGCATGCCGTAGGCGAGAGCACCACCCCCCGGACCGGCCAGCTTGTAGCCGACCGCGCCCGAGATCAGGTTCATGACCTGCCGCGCGAGCGCCCGGGACCGGCCACCGTCCGGCAGCCGAGTCCCGCTCGGCGCATGGGTTGCCCACACGGCATCAGCGTAGCGGTTCATCAGAGCGAGCTCATCCTGAGAGAACAGGGTCCGCGCGAGCCCGCTGCCCTCGCCCTCGGTGAAGGCCCGGATGCGCTCCGCCTCGCGCGCCGCCGGCATGCGTTGCGCCTCACCCGCTCCCGTCAGCCGGAGCCAGGCCGCCTGCCGCAGGTTGGCCCATTCCGGGCTCTGGTCGCCCAGCGCCCGCTTCAGGCTCCGGCCGTACTCCGCGGAGCCGGTCGGCGCCGGGAATGCCAGCCCCAAAAAGCCCGGAGACCACGGCGTTGGGGTCGAACCCCGTGCGGGCCAGGTTCTCCAGCCATCCGGGAACGGAGGTCCGTGCCGCCTCGGCCTGCTGAAGCCCGCGCCGATAAATCTCAAGCCCGGTCCGCTGCTCCGGTGAGAGCATCCGAAGCGGCGCCCTGGTCGGGATCGTGAGCGAGGGCGATCTGCTGCATCGCGCCGAACTCGCAACCGAGCGCCGCCGCCGGAACCGCTGGCTCGACCTCTTCACCTCGATCGAGGAACTCGCCAGCGAGTACCGCATGGTACATGGGCGCACGGCGCGGGACGTGATGGCGCGCCCCGTCGTCAGCGCAAAGCCGGACACGCCCCTGCCGGAGATCGTCGAGATTCTCGAGCGCAACCGGATCCGTCGCGTGCCGATCGTCGAGCCCCGCCCCGATCGGGCCGAGCAGGTGGTCGGGATCGTCACCCGCGGCGACCTGGTGCGCGCGCTCGCCACCCTGATGCCCGCGACGGCCGGGCCGAGCAACGCGCAGCAACTCACCGACCAGCGCATCCGCGACATGCTGCTCGCGGAACTCGCCCGGCAGCCCTGGACGGAGACGGGCGAGGGCAACGTCACGGTCCTCGACGGGGTCGTCCATCTCTGGGGCATGGTGACCAACGAAGCGGAGGCGCAGGCGCTGGTCACGGCGGCCGAGAGCATCCCGGGCGTCGTGGCCGTCCGCGACCACACTTTCGTCGGCTATGCCGGCGCAGCTCCAATGGCTCCGATCATGCTGTGAGAGCCATGCCCGGTCGGGCCCCTTCGGTTCGGCGGTTCGGCTCCCGACCCATTGAGCGCCGGGATACCGGCGGCGAAGGCCCTCCACGGTAACACGCCGGGGCCCTTCGCCTGATCCGTCAGCTCAAGAACTGCCGCCGGCTTTGAGCGCCTCCCGGTCCGGCTCCTGGATGCGGGCGCCCGACTCCTCCGGCTTTGCCATGCCCGGCTGCGGCCAGCGCCAATCCCGGATCTCCGGCAGGTCCTCGCCGGTCCGACAGACATGCGCGCGATGGACCGCGAGCCGCTCCTCCAGCGCGTGCACGGCCCGGTCCGCCCGTGCACCGAGGCGCGGTACGCGGCGCAGGGCGGCGATCGCCAGGTGATGGCGGTCGAGGCGGTTCATCACTGCCATATCGAAGGGCGTTGTGGTCGTGCCCTCCTCCTGAAAGCCGTGGACGTGGAAGTTGGCGTGGTTGGTGCGCCGGTAGGTCAGCCGATGGATCAGCCAGGGATAACCGTGATAGGCGAAGATCACCGGCCGGTCCTTCGTGAACAGCCCGTCGAAGGCCGCGTCCTCGATCCCGTGCGGGTGCATGTCTGGCGAGGGCAGCGTCATCAGGTCAACGACGTTGACGACGCGCATCCGCAGGTCGGGCACCGCCCGGCGCAGCCAGTCCACCGCCGCCAGGGTCTCCATCGTGGGCACGTCGCCCGCGCAGGCCATCACCACGTCGGGCTCGCCCTCCCCCTCGTTCGAGGCGAAGTCCCACACGCCGATCCCCGCCGCGCAGTGGCGCGCCGCCGCGTCGGGAGCAAGCCACTGGGGCGCGGGCTGCTTGCCGGCCACGACCACGTTGATGCGGTCATGCGTGCCCAGGCAGTGGTCCATCACCCACAGCAGGCAATTGGCGTCCGGCGGCAGGTAGACCCGCGCGACGTCGCCGCGCTTGTTGGCGATGAAGTCGATGAAGCCGGGATCCTGGTGGCTGAAGCCGTTGTGGTCCTGGCGCCAGACATGGGAGGACAGCAGCAGGTTTAGCGACGGGACCGGCCGGCGCCAGGGCAGCGCGCGGGAGGATTTGAGCCACTTGGCGTGCTGGCTCACCATCGAGTCGACCACGTGGATGAAGGCCTCGTAGCTCGCGAACAGGCCGTGGCGGCCGGTCAGCAGGTAGCCTTCGAGCCAGCCCTCGCAGAGCTGTTCACTCAGCACCTCCATCACCCGGCCGGTGCGGCCCAGATGGTCGTCGCCCGGCAGGATCTCCTCCTGCCAGACCCGGTTCGTCACGGACAGGACGGCGTCGAGGCGGTTCGAGGCGGTTTCGTCCGGCCCCATGATCCGGAAGTTCCGGCTCGCGGTGTTGAGGGTGACGACATCGCGCAGATAGGCGCCGAGCACCCGCGTCGCCTCGGCCGTGGCGGCCCCGGGCGCCTCGACGCTCACCGCATGGTCCGCGATGGGGGGCCGGCGGAGCGGCTGGGCGTGGCGCCCGCCATTCGCCTGCGGGTTGGCGGAGAGCCGCCGCTCGCCCGCCGGGGCCAGGGCGGCCAGGTCCGGCACAAGGCGTCCCGCGGCGTCGAACAGGGTCTCGGGACGGTAGGAGCGCATCCAGCGCTCGAGGATCGCCAAGTGCTCCGGGTTCTCGCGCGTGGCGGCCACCGGAACCTGATGCGAGCGCCACGTCCCCTCGACGGGCAGGCCGCCGACGACCTTCGGGCCGGTCCAGCCTTTCGGGCTGCGCAGCACGATCATGGGCCAGCGCGGCCGCTCGCAGCCGGCCTCGCGCCGGATTTGCGCGATGCGGTCGAGCGCGCGGTCGAGCGCCGCCGCCATCGCCTGATGCATCGGCGCCGGCTCTTCGCCGGCGACGACGATTGGATCGTAGCCGTAGCCGGTAAGCAGGCTCATCAGCTCCGCCTCGGGCATGCGCGCCAGGATCGTCGGATTGGCGATCTTGTAGCCGTTGAGATGGAGGATGGGCAGGACGGTGCCGTCCGTCCGCGGGTCGAGGAACTTCGCCGAGTGCCAGGAGGCGGCGAGCGCCCCCGTCTCGGCCTCGCCATCGCCCACCACGCAGGCGACGATCAGGTCCGGATTGTCCAGGGCGGCCCCGAAGGCATGGGCGAGCGAGTAGCCGAGCTCTCCGCCCTCGTGGATCGAGCCGGGCAGTTCGGGCGAGGCGTGGCTCGGAATCCCGCCCGGGAACGAGAACTGGCGGAAGAGCCGGCGCATTCCCTCCGCGTCCGGCGCGACGTCGGGGTAGACCTCGCTGTAGGTTCCTTCGAGATAGGCGTTGGCGACAAGCCCCGGCGCCCCGTGGCCCGGCCCCCAGACCGCGATCATGTCGAGGTCGCGCCGCCGGATCACCCGGTTCAGATGGGCGTAGATGAAGTTGAGGCCGGGCGTGGTGCCCCAATGGCCGAGCAGCCGCGGCTTGACATGCGCGGGGGCGAGCGGCTCGCGCAGGAGCGGGTTGTCGAGAAGGTAGATCTGACCGACCGACAGGTAGTTCGCGGCCCGCCAATACGCGTCGAGGCCCGCCAGCTCCTGGGGGCCGAGCGGACCCGGCACGAAGCCGTCGCCCGCATCCTGCCGCGCAGCGCGCGCATCGTTCCGAGACGAGCCTGTCAGGACTGTCATGTCGTCCTCCCACCACACCGGCCGGCAAATGTTGCGCGGCCTCAGCTGAGAGTTTCATGGTCGGGACGGCTTCCGCCTTGATGTGGATCACCGCCCGTCGTTATCGGGCACCTCAATGAGAGAGGAGCAGGGGCACCGGGCAGGCGGTGAGGAGCGCCTCCGTCACCCCGCCGAGCACCATCTCGCGCAGGCGGGCATGCACGAAGCCGCCCGCCACCATCAGGTCGGCGCGGGACAGGATCGCGTGGCGCCGCAGCGTCTCGGCGACGCTCCCCTCCTCCATCGGCAGGTCCACGATCGTGACGGGCACGCCGTGGCGCGCGAGATATGGGCCGAGTTCGGCGCCGGGAACCGTCTCCGAGAGGTCCTTCTCTCCGGTGACCGTCACGACGTGGACCTCGCGGGCGCAGCGCAGGAAGGGCAGCGCATCGCCGACCGCGCGCGCCGCGGGGGCGCTGCCGTCCCAGGCGACTACGATCCGCTCCGCCGTGAACGCCTCCGCGGCCGGCGGGACGACCAGCAGGGGGCGACCGCTATAGAGGATCAGATCCTCGATCAGGCCGCGCCGCACCGCGACGAAATTCGGCTCCGCATCGAGCACGGTGACGTCGTGGATGCGCGCCTGGGCGGCGAGGCTCCCGAAGAGCTCGTTCGCGGTGAGGTGCCGCGCCCGTGCGGTGCAGCGCAGGCCGGCTGCCGACGCATCGGCCCGCGCCCGCTCTGCCACAGTCTCGGCCAGGCTCTTGAGCCGTCGGTTCTCGGCAGCGGCGAGCGAGTCCGCGAATCCGCTGATCCAGGCATTCGGCACGACGATGTCCACCGCCATCGCCTGCACGCTGACGTGGGCCTCGGCCTGCTGGGCCAGGGAGAAGCCATAGGCGAGCGCCGCTGAGGGTCCCTGCGAGCCGATGGACTCCGTCACGCCGATGAGGACGCTCTTGATCGATGCAATCATCGCGACGCTGCCTTCCCCAGCACGGTGCCCGTTCCGACGGGCCCATATCCCGCACCGACCGCGATGATGCCGTGTCTGCGGCGTCGGGCTTTGATCTCGCGCAAGCCCCACTAAACAGGGGTTGCGGTGTGACTGTCGCGAGCCCGCCCAGCCCGGACACGTGCCAACCGGTCGGCGCCAGGCATCCGTCAGAAGCTATGAGCCCGGCGCCGCAATATGATCCAGATCAAGCCGCGTTTCGACCGCAGCTCCTAAAGTTCGCCGGGCTGCCCGATCGGAGCAGCAGGCCAGTGGCGGAGGCGACGATGCGCGCGCGCGACATCATGACCGAAGAGGTAACGGGCGTCAGGGCCGACCTCCCCCTGGAGCTGGCGGTTGCCCTCATGCTGGAGAAGCGGATCAGCGGGCTGCCCGTCCTCGATCCGGACGGCGCGGTCATCGGCATCGTGACCGAAGGGGATCTTCTCGCCCGCCCGGAGCTCGGCACGGCCCGCCCGAAGCCGAACTGGGTTCAATACCTGATCAGTCCGGGCCGGCTGGCCGAAGCGTACGCGCGGGAGCGGGGGCGGCAGGTTGGCGACGTGATGACGAAGGAGGTTGTGACCGCGTCGCCGGACACGCCGCTCGACGAGATCGTCGACCTGATGGCGCGGCGCCGCATCAAGCGGGTGCCGGTTGTCGACAAGGGGCGGATGATTGGGATCGTCACACGGGCGGATCTCCTGCGTGCCCTGCGCCGGGCGCTAGAGCAGGCGCGCGAGGCGCCGCCGCGGAACGATGCCGCGATCCGCGCCGACGTGGAGGCGGCCTTCCTCGATGCGGGGTTCATTCCGCTGGAGCTGATTGAGGTCTCGGTTACGAACGGCATTGTCACGCTGCGCGGCTCCCTCACGGACGAGCGGCAGCGCGCCGCGATCCACGCAGCGGCCGAGTCGGTGCCGGGGGTCGTCGGCCTGCGCGACGACCTGACCTGGGTCGATCCGATGTCGGGCCTCGTCCTGCTGTCCACGCAGGATGCTAATCAGGGCAGTGCGCCGGCGGCATGAGCAAGCCTGCGCCTGCCGGCGGATCGACCAGCACTGCTTCCAGCTCTCTTGATCTGCGTCGATGACCATCCCGCTCATCGTGTCAGCGATGGCTGACCGTTCAAAGGAGGCAACCATGTCGATCGAGAGGAAGTATGGAGAGAACAACCAGGCTTTTGGACTGAGCGATGCGATGTCCGCGTTTTCTCCGATGCCGCGGTCTGGAAATCGTTCGGCGTCGACCTGCCGGCGCAGATCGCAGCGGAACTCCTGAGCTTTGCTGGTCGGTGACTGCAAGCTCAAGCGGAGCATATTGCGGCGCTCAGCCGTTGCGGCTCCCCCGCGGAAGCATTCAAGCTCCAAGTGGCCTTTGTCACTCGAGCCCTGTCGGAGTATCAGCGGGAGGCCGGCACGCTCTCGCAGGACGAGGCGGACACCGCCTATCCCTGTCAGGCGGCGCGGATGCGGCCGGGCTGATCCTCGGGGCGCGGGTGCCGATCATCCTGACGAGCCGATCCGACAGCGCCGAGGTGCGCGAGGCTTCCTGTGCGCTCGCCCAGCTCTTCGTGCACCGGGCCGGTGCCGCCGCGGCGCCGGCAGGAGCCGCCGCGGGTCCCGTAGGAGCCGCCGTATGAGCGATGCGATCCTGGCGATCAATGCGGGCTCGTCGAGCCTGAAATTCGCCCTCTACGCGGCCGGCTCGCTGGCGCTGCTGTGCCGGGGCGGCGTCTCCGGTCTCGGCGGCCCGGTCGCCGTGGAGGCGTCGGGTCCGGTCCGGCTCGCGACCGGGGCCCCGCCGCCGGAGGGCAGCAACCACGCGACCGCCATCGCGTGGCTTCTCGATGCAGTCCGGCGCATGCCGGACCTCGTCCTGCGGGCGGCGGGACACCGGGTCGTGCATGGCGGGCGGGACTACGCCGCCCCCGTCCTGATCGACGGCGCGGTCCTCGATGCGCTCGAGCGGCTCGTGCCCCTCGCCCCGGCGCATCAGCCCCACAACCTCGCGGCCATCCGGGCGGTGGCGGCGGCCTGGCCGAACCTGCCGCAGGTCGCCTGCTTCGACACGGCCTTCCATCGCACGCAGCCGCGGTTGGCGCAGCTCTTCCCGATCCCGCGGGCGCTCACCGACGCGGGCATCCTCCGCTACGGCTTCCATGGACTCTCCTACCAGCATGTCGCCGAGACGCTGCCGGAGCTCGCGGGCGAGCGGGCGGAGGGCCGCGTGATCGTGGCCCATCTCGGGCACGGGGCCAGCCTCTGCGCCATGCGGGCGCGGCGGAGCATCGCCTCCACGATGGGCTTCACGGCCCTCGACGGGCTGATGATGGGCACCCGCTCCGGGTAATTACCCACGCCCGTGGCGGTAGGATCAGGCGCGGATGATGTTGAGGATAGTGGCGAAGGTGCCGGCCCCCGAGAGGCGGGCCGTGTCGACGACGGTGCGCACGTCCGCCTCACCCGCGGCCGCCCACATGGCCCGATAGCCGTTCGTCACCTTCCGCTGCACCACTGCCGGGCGCAGCGCGCGCTCGCAAGCGTTGTTGGTGACCGCCACGCGGCCGGGATGGTCGAGGAAGACCAGGAGCTGGTCGCGGGCTCGGCCGATCTTGGCTTGCAGAGCGCGGGTCAGATCGCAGCGGCTTGGTGCAGCGAGGATGGCGGACAGCTGCCGATCCAGGGCCCGGCGCTTGGCCGAGAGCGTCGAGGCGGCCAGGTCGGTGACGCGCTCGGCCAGGCTGAACACGCTTCCCAGCCAGAGTTGTAGGCGCAGCGGCACGGGGTCGTCGCTGACCTCGACCGCGTAGGCGACGTCACGGGCCAAATGCGCCAGGCAGGTCTGGTGATGCTCACCGTGGCCCTGCTGGGCGGTGTAGCGGTCCGACAGCCACACGGACGGCCGGTGTCCGTCCATCATCGCGTGCACCACCGCGGCGGCCCGCGTCGAGGCCGCGTGATGAACGACCGCTGCGTCCGAGCGGAACACCCAATGATACGAGTTGCTGCCCTCGATGCGCACGCCGGTCTCATCCGAGGCGACTACCGCGGCCCGGCGCAGCGCCGAGACCGCAGCTTCGCGATCGGCACGGAACTGCCTCTGGGCCCGACGCAGCAGGTTCATCAGCCCGCCCTGGCTCAAGGTGAGCCCGAACAGGTCCGACAACGCGGCCTGCAGCCGCTCGTAGGACAGAGCCTGGAAGGTCTTCAGATACACCGCCACCGCGTGCAGGCGCGGGCCGAACGGCGTGCCGCGTGCGGCCTGCGGCACTGGAGCGACGACGCGCGTGCCACAAGCCGGGCAGCGGACGGCGAGCCGTTGATGCTGGGTGACCATCGGTGCCACCGCGGGCAAGTCGATCTGCTCGCACACGCTGACGATCTCGGCCGGCAGATCCGGAGCCAGAACACCTCCGCAGCAGGGGCAGTGACCCGGGCGGTGAGCGACGATCTCGTCGGGATCGGGGCTGAGCGTTCGGCTATGTCCCTCGTGACCCGGCTTGGCGCCGCCGGGCTTGGCCTGCTCGCGCCGCTCCTTGCGGTCGGTCGAGGGCGGCTTGGACGAGGTGCGCGAGGTCTTCTCGGGGCGCTGCAGCCGCAGCACCAGCTCGATCAGCTCCTGCTTGCTCAGGCGTTCCAGCTCGCTGCGGCCCATCCCACGAGGGAATCAGCCAAATCGCCTCCCGGCAAGAGGCGCGGCGAACTCCCTCTAGCGGCCTCGCTTGTGGGTCACGCCGCGCTCGCGCGCACCCCGTGGGTAATTACCGCTCCGGTGCCGTCGATCCGGGGCTGGTGCTTCACCTCATCCTCGAGCGCGGCCTGGATCCCGCTGCTGTGGCCGACCTCCTCAACAACCGCTCCGGCCTCCTCGGCGTCTCCGAACTCAGCGACGACGTGCGGGTGCTCCAGGAATCCGGCGACCCGCGGGCCGCGGAAGCACTCGACCTCTTCGCCTACCGGGCGGTGCGCGAGGCCGGCTCTCTCATGGCCGCGCTCGGCGGCCTCGACCTCATCGTTTTCACGGCCGGCATCGGCGAGCACGCGCCGCGGGTCCGGGCCGCGATCGCCGCTGGCCTGTCCTTCGCGGGGGTGGAGCTCGACGAGGAGCGCAACGCGGCCGGGCGAGGCTGCATCAGCCGCGACGGATCCCCGGTAGCGGTCTATGTCGTGCCGGCGAACGAGGAACTGCCGATCGCGCGGGCCGCCGCGCGGCTGGTCCCGGGCGCCGGGCCGGGGGCATCCGCGAATCCTCGCGGCTGACGCGGCTCCGCCCGGAAGCGAGAGGGTCCGCGGTCAGGCGAGATCCTCCGCGGCCCCGCCACCGGCGGCTTTCGCCGCCCGCGCCGCGTCGGTGCCGCAGCCCGCCAGGATCACCGCGCGCAGCGTCTCCGCCGGCAGCCGCGCGTCGAGGCGATGCCACGTCAGCGGGCCGCAGTCGCGGCTGGCCTGCGCGGCAAGGACCTCGATCGTGGCGTCGGAGGGATCGTCCCGCCGGGCGCGGATGCGGGCGGCGAGCATCGCCGCGGGCGCCTGCAGCCACACCCCCCGGAAGGGGACGCCGCACCGCCGTGCCAGCGCTTCGACGGCCTCCCGTGCCTCGAAACGATCGAAGACCGCATCGAGCATCACTGCGCCGCCGGTGGCGAGCACCCGGGCCGCCTCGTCGCGCATCGCCGCATAGACCCGTTCGGAGACGGAGGGCGCATAGGCCGAGTCGGAGAGCCGCGTCACGGCGCTGACGCCGTGCAGGCGCTTGCGCGTGCGGTCGCTGCTCACGATGCGCGCCCCGGGCGGGGCGCCGAGCCAGGGCGCGAGCGCGGCGGCGAAGGTCGACTTGCCGGATCCGCTCAGGCCCCCGACCGCCACCAGGGTCGCGGATTCCTCGGCGAGCAGGGTGCCGGCGAGATCGAGATAGGCCCGCGCCTCGTCCCGCAGCGCACGGGCAGCCTCGCCGGGCGCCTCCGCCGCCTGGGTCGCCGTGACATGCGCGCGGATGACGGCGCGGGTCGCCATCAGGAAGGGCAGCAGGCCGGCGCCATCCGCCTCGTCGCTCTCGTCCAGGTAGCGGTTGAACAGCAGGTTCGCGAGGTCGCGCCGGCCGCGATGCCACAGATCCATCAGCACGAAGGCGAGGTCGTAGAGCACGTCGATCGTGGCGAGGGCCTCGTCGAATTCGAGGCAGTCGAACGGCGTCGGCACCCCCTCGTACAGGCAGATGTTGCGCAGCGTCAGG
The DNA here is from genome assembly GCF_000022085.1 of Methylobacterium nodulans ORS 2060. NCBI lineage: Bacteria > Pseudomonadati > Pseudomonadota > Alphaproteobacteria > Hyphomicrobiales > Methylobacteriaceae > Methylobacterium > Methylobacterium nodulans. Next base: position 6,285,614 of record NC_011894.1, on the reverse strand, counting down.
TCGCCATGGCAGCGGCGCACCTTGCCGGCGGCGCGCCGCGCCTCCAGCCGGTCGCCGTGCCGGGCGAGCGCGGCCTCGAAGCGGGCCGTGAGGGCGTCGGCCTCACCGGCGCTTGCGAGCCCGCAGGCCCGCAGGGCCCGGTCGTTCACGGCGACGAGGGCCGCCATGGCGGCCGCACCGCCATGGGCGCGGCTGATCTCCGCGGCGGCGTGGAAGGCGGCGATGCGGTGGGCGAGAGCGGCGACGAGGGCGGGGGTGAGCCGCCCCTCCCGGGCCATGGCGTCGAACAGGTCACCTTGCGGGAAGCGCCGCATCGCCACGACCGCGTCGACCAGGGGTCCGGTGCCGTCGAGGGCGAGCCCCCCGTCCGGCGTCCGCGTGATCCGGTGCACCCCGCGATACAGGGTGGGCGCCGTGCGGCGGTTGAGGGCGAGCTCGGCCTCGCAGGCCGCCAGCCGCGCCTCCGGCGCCGAGAAATCGACGAAGGGGAAGCGCACCGCGCGCTTGAGCTTGTACACGCGATCCTCCGCCAGGAGCACGACGGAGATGTGCGTGCGGATCGTCTCGAGCCTGCCGTGACCGGCAAGGCAGCGCCGGAGGAAGTCCACGGTCTCGATCTGGCTCTCGTCCCGCATGGCATCGGTCCTCGCGCGGCGGCCCGCCCTCTGCGATCCTGCTCGGTCCGTCAGGCGCTTCGCAGCGGCCGGTTTCCGCTCGCTCGTCCCTCAAGACTGCTCGCCTCTCGAAACTGATAAATAGGCGGTGGGCATCAGCCCCCGTTGATCTGCATCAATGCCTCGCCGACGGCACCGCTCACCCTGTCACCGTCGCACCACGAGGGTCTGAGTGATGCAGGAAAATCATGCGGAATCTCAGCCCGTTGTGCTGATCGCGGAGCCTCAGGCACTCCCGGGCATGTGGCTGGAGGATCTCTTGACCGATGCTGGCTGCACGATCAGCGGCCCGTACGGAACCTGCGCCGATGCGGTCGAGAGCTTGGGCCGGACGCGACCCAGCGTCGCCATCGTCAGCGTCGATCTGAATCAGGGCCCTTGCTTCCCGCTGGCCCGCGTTCTTCGCCAGCGGGGAATTCCCTTCGCGCTGATCGCCGGCAGTGTTCCGGTGCCACGCACGTTCACGGATGTGCCCGTTCTCGATCGTCTGATCGACAAGAGGACCGTGATGCAGACCATCGCCGGGTTGGCGCCCGGCCATTGTCGGGCGGCCTGACCGACGGCCGATGCGGGCGCGCCGCGACGAGTCGCGACCCACCTCAGAACGGCTTCGCCTCGCTGCCCCTGAGGGAGGATGTAATCGATCACCGCGTCCATTTTGTCGCGATCGAGCCGTAAGCTCGGCATGGGCTGATGTGGCTCTGCAAGAACACGTTGCGCGACAGCCCGGTGGTCACGCCGGAGGCCGAGCCCGTTCGGGAGGATTTAGATCCCAAACTCGTTGCGAGTCTTGAGTCGAACGCCAGGTCACTCTGGCCCACTCTAGGGAGCCGTGCTTGCCGGGAAGACGCTCGATGCTGAACCGCAATGGTGGGCTGATGCCAGGATCTTGATCCAGAGCAAGGCCTTGCGTCTGTGACACGATAGCCGAGCATTGATGCCGCTGGACTTGCGCCCGGAACAGGAGATGCGGGGCGGAGGCGGTCAGGGATCATCTGTCAAGGTGGAGCCAACTCCGGTCATGGCCGAGCACAAGCGCATCCTGGATCTCGCACTGCTGGCCTTCGCTCTTGCGGGACTGGCCGCCGGACTGGTGGCACGAGGGCTGCACCAGGATGACTGGGCAGCCTGGCTGTTCCTGGCCGGTACCGTGCCGGTGCTCGTCGCCGTCCTGGCCGACAGCGCCGCGAGCCTGCTGCGGCGAGAGGTTGGGCTCGACATCATCGCACTGGTCTCCATCGGCGGGGCCCTCCTGCTTCACGAATACGTCGCCGCTTCCGTCATCGGACTGATGCTCTCGGGCGGCCGGGCACTGGAGGATTTCGCCGATGCGCGGGCGCGCCGGGAAATGTCCGCACTCCTCGCTCGCGTGCCGAGAACGGCAAACCTCTACGAGGCAGAGCAGCTCAAGGCTGTGCCGCTCGAGAGCGTGCGAGCCGGGGACCGCCTCCTCGTGCGAGCGGGAGAGACAGTTCCCGTCGATGGCATCGTGAGCGGAGGCACGGCCGTGCTCGACGAGGCGGCTCTGACGGGTGAGTCGCTGCCTGTGACGCGGGCCCGGAGCGAGCGTCTGCGCAGCGGCAGCATCAATGCCGGCGCCCCGTTCGACATGACCGCAACGTCCAGCGCGGCCGACAGCACCTTCGCCGGCATTGTCCGCCTCGTCCAAGCCGCGCAGGAAGCCAAAGCGCCATCGGCCCGCCTCGCCGATCGAGCCGCCTTCGTGTTCACGCCGCTGGCGATCGCCCTCGCCGGCGCTGCCTGGGCCTGGAGCGGAGACCCGGTGCGTGGTCTCGCCGTCCTGGTCGTTGCCACGCCCTGTCCGCTGATCCTCGCTGTGCCCGTCGCTATCGTCTCGGGCCTGTCGCGTTGCGCCGGACGTGGCGTGCTGGTCAAGGGCGGCGGTGCGCTGGAGCAACTGGCGCGGTTGCGGACGCTCTACCTGGACAAGACCGGTACGCTGACCGGCGGCCAAGCCCGGGTGGTTGCCGTCGAGACGGAGACGGGAGTGGCGAGCGACGAGGTCCTGCGGGTCGCTGCGAGCCTCGACCAACTCTCCCAGCACGTGATCGCCGAGGCTGTCGTCGCGGCGGCCCGTCGCCGCGGCTTGGAGTTGTGCCTCCCGACGAATGTGGAAGAGGAGCCCGGTGCGGGTCTGACAGGCAACCTGGAGGGCCGGTGCGTTTCGGTGGGGAGCTACGCCTACGTCTCGGCCCGGGCCGGGCAGTCCGATTGGAGCGGGCGCTTCCTGAGGCGCATGGGCTATGAGGGAGCAACGGGCGTCTTCGTCGCCGCGGAGGGCCGGATGCTCGGCGCGATCCTGCTCGCCGACGAGATCCGCGCGGATTCCGCCCGGGCCCTGCGCCTGCTGCGCCGGGCCGGCATCGGCCGTGTCGTGATGCTGACCGGCGATCGGCACGACGTCGCCGAGCGGATCGGATCAGCTCTCGGCGTGGACGAGGTCCGGGCCGAGCAGCAGCCGCAGGACAAGCTCGCGGCCATTGCCGAGGCGAAGACGCAGGGGATCTGCGCCATGGTCGGTGACGGCGTGAACGACGCCCCCGCTCTGGCCGCCGCCGATATCGGGATCGCCATGGGCGCGCGTGGCTCGGGTGCCTCGTCGGAGGCTGCGTCCGTCGTCCTCCTGGTCGACCGTCTCGACCGCTTGGCAGACGCGCTTGCCATCGCTCAAGGGGCCCGTCGGATTGCTCTCCAGAGCGTCTGGATCGGCATGGGACTGTCCATCGCAGCCATGGTCGTGGCTGCTCTCGGGCTCCTTCCGCCCGTGGCCGGAGCTCTGCTGCAGGAGGCCATCGACGTCGCCGCCATTCTCAACGCGCTCCGGGTGCTGCGGGTCCGCATTCCCGGGCGTCCTCAGGTCAGCCTTCCACCTGCGGAGGTCACGCGCCTGAAGGAGGAGCACGAGCGCCTCATCGGCCCTCTCGCCCAGCTGCGCGCGGTCGCGGACCAGTTGGCAACGCTGCCGTCTGACGAGACGGTTACAGCGTTGAGAGAGGTCGAGAGCCTCGTGCGCGAACGGCTTCTGCGGCACGAGCGCGAGGATGACCTTCAGCTCTATCCGCGCATCGAGCGGGCGCTCGGGGGCGACGACCCGATTGCGGCGATGCACCGAACCCATCGCGAGGTGCAGGAACTGGGGAGCGTGCTGACCCGGATGGTGGGGGAGTTGCCACCCGACGGCATCGAGTTGTCTGCGCTGAACGACTTTCGGCGCGTGCTCTACGGGCTCGACGCCATACTACGGCTCCACTTTGCGCAGGAGGACGAACTGTACCACGGCCTCGCCAGCGCCGAAGCCGTCCGGCCCGAAAGCCAAGTGGCGCCTGCCTGACAAGCCGGGCTTTGACCTAAGCCGGCTGACACTACGGGTCATCCCTGGCCCCTCGGGCTAGGGCAAGCCCTCTTACTCCGCCCGGTCCAAATCCGGCCGATCAACTGAGCACCTCGGTGGGCAATGAAATGACAGAAATCTGGTCGCCGGAGGACCGCACCGAGTATCTCGAGCAGCAACCGGCAGAGCCCTATCGCCTCGGCACGGAACAGGTCCTCACGGTCCTGCGCGTCGATAAAGGCGCTGGGCTGAGCCGGAGAGAAGCACGCTCGCGCCTTGAGCGCTGCGGCAAGAACGAACTGCGCGCTGAAGAGCCCGTGCCCGCATGGCGCAAGTTCCTCGCCCAGTTCACGGACGTCCTCGTCGTGCTGCTCCTCGCCGCTGCGTTCGTCTCCGCAGGGCTGTGGCTGTACGAGCGCGATGCCGCTCTGCCCTACGAAGCCATCGCGATCTTCGCCATCGTGCTTCTCAATGCGGTGATGGGCTACTGCCAGCAGGCACGTGCCGAGCAGGCCATCGCGGCTCTGCGGCAGATGTCGGCCGCGCAGGCGAGGGTCGTTCGGGACGGGGCGCACCAGACCGTTCCGGCAGCGGAACTTGTGCCGGGTGACATCATCCTTCTCGAAGAGGGCGACACCGTTCCGGCCGACGCACGCCTCATCCAGTCGACCGCGCTGCAAACCGCGGAAGCAGCCCTGACAGGCGAGAGCCTGCCGGTGCGCAAGGACACTGCGACCGTCACTGGCGAGGTGGAACTCGGCGACCGCCATAACATGATCTACAGCGGCACTGCAGTGACCTACGGGCGTGGGCTGGCCGCCGTGACAGCAACCGGAATGCGAACCGAGATGGGGCGCATCGCGGGAATGCTGAGGGCTGCGCAGGACGAGACTACGCCGCTGCAGGCGGAACTCACTCGCGTTGGCAAGCTGCTCGGGCTCGTCGTCGTTGCAATCGCCGTCGTGATGATCGCGACGATCCTCTTCGTCGAGGATATCCAGGGAGTCTCCGCCCTCTTCGATGTGCTGATCCTGGGTGTGGCGCTCGCGGTCGCGGCGGTTCCCGAAGGTTTGCCGGCGATTGTCACCGCGGCGCTGTCCCTGGGCGTGCAGCGCATGGCCCAGAAGAAGGCCATCGTGCGCCACCTTGCGGCCGTGGAGACCCTCGGCTCGGCCGAAGTCATCGCGACCGACAAGACCGGTACGCTGACCAAGAACGAGATGACCGTGCGCGCCGTCGCGACGGCAAGCGGGCACGTCACCGTCAGCGGTATCGGCTACGCTCCCGTGGGACAGCTCACCCGGGACGATGGCGGTGATCTCGACGAATTGCTTCGGTCCGAGGTTGAGTGTGCTCTCTTCGCGGCCGAGCAGGCCAACAATGCTGCCCTGCAGGAGCAGGACGGGCGCTGGATCGTGCAGGGCGATCCGACCGAAGGTGCGCTGATCGTTGCGGCGCGCAAGGCGGGCCTGGAGGCCGCGGCACTCGGCAATCGCTTCGTGCGCATAGCCGAGATTCCGTTCTCATCCGAGCGCAAGCTGATGAGCACGGTTCACAGCGACGCCGAACACCAGGAGCATGTCTTCATTGCCACGAAGGGCGCTCCGGATGTCCTGCTCGCACGCTGTTCACACGAGTTCGTGGGTCGGCACCCGCGCGCGCTGACGGAGGAGCGTCGCAACGAGATTTTGGCAACGAACGAGGAACTGGCCGGCAAAGCACTCCGGACGCTCGCGGTCGCCTCCCGCTCGCTCCCGAAGGACAATTTCGGGAGTTCCGCTCCGGACGACGCCGTCGAGCAGGATCTCGTCTTCCTGGGCCTGATCGGCATGATCGACCCGCCCCGTGAGGAGGCACGTGAGGCGGTCGCGCGTGCGAGAGCGGCCGGCATTCGCCCCATCATGATCACGGGCGATCATCCGAGAACCGCTTCGGCGATCGCTGTCGAACTTGGCATCATGGCTGACACCCGCGCCGTCACGGGTGCCCAACTCGAAGGGATGTCGGACGAGGCGCTGGACCATGCCGTGCGCGACGTATCGGTCTATGCACGGGTCAATCCCGAGCACAAGCTGAGGATCGTGCAGGCGCTGCAGCGTAACGGCCTGACCGTGGCCATGACCGGAGACGGAGTGAATGATGCTCCCGCGTTGAAAGCCGCTGATATCGGCGTGGCCATGGGCATGACCGGCACCGATGTGTCCAAGGAAGCGGCCGACATGGTGCTTGCCGACGACAACTTCGCAACCATTGTCGCAGCTGTCGAGGAAGGCCGAGGAATCTTCTCGAACATCCGTAAGTTTCTGCGATACCTTCTTTCGTCGAACATCGGTGAAGTCATGACCATGTTCTTCGGAGTCGTGCTGATTGAGGCGCTCGGACTATCCGGGGCGAGCGGTGACAAAGTCGTCCTTCCGCTGCTGGCCACGCAGATCCTCTGGATCAACTTCGTCACCGACGGCGCACCTGCTCTCGCCCTTGGTGTCGATCCTGTGGATCCGGCGGTGATGAGGCGGCCCCCTCGGCCGCGGGAAGAGGGAGTACTCACCCCCCGGACATGGGCAGGCATCATCTTTGTTGGTGTGGTGACGGCGGTCGGCACCTTGTTCGTGCTCGATGCCTCTCTTCCCGGAGGGCTTGTCGAAGGGTCGGGCACATTGCGTTATGCCCAAACGATGGCGTTCACGACGCTCGTGTTGTTTCAGCTTTTTAACGTGTTCAACGCGCGCTCGGACGAGGGAAGCGCATTTGAGGGGCTTGATCGGAATGCCTGGCTCTGGGGCGCGATCGCATTGGCGCTCCTCCTGCAAATCGCGGTCATCTACATTCCCTTCCTTCAGAAGGCGTTCTCGACCGTGAGCCTGAGCGTCTGTGACTGGTTGTTCTGTACGGCTGTCGCAAGCTCGGTGCTGTTACTGCGCGAGCTGAGTAAAGTGGTGACCCGCGCGATGGACAGGCGCCATTGATGCCGGGCGAGCAAGGCTCGCCCAACCAGCGCGGCTCTCCGGGCGCTACGCCCGGACGCGATGTGCGCGACCGCAGCTTGAGCTTGGCGTTCTCCTCCTCCAGCTGCTTGAGGCGGCGGATCTCCGGCACGCCCATGCCGCCGAACTGCTTCTTCCAGCGATAGAAGGTCGGCTCGGAGACGCCATCTTGCGGCAGATCTCCCTGGTCAGCCCCCATTGGAGTGGCTCTTCGCCAACTTTGATACCGCTGGCGAAGTCGGGAGGGGTGTTGGATCGGGCGTGTCGCGGTCGCGTTAGGGCGGCTTCTGCCACCCCGACGAGGAGAGCGCGATGTCGCTCCGCCCCAGCAATCCCGCCACCATCCCGGAGGACACCGCTCAGGTGGCCCGCGCCGCAGTTCCGCGCGGCTCGTTGCTGCTGAGCCTGCGCGACGAACTCGGTCCCGTCTTCGACGACCAGCGCTTCGCCGCCCTGTTCCCCAGGCTCGGCCAGCCGGCCGAGGCTCCTTGGCGCTTGGCGCTCGTGACCCTGCTGCAGAGGTCATGGAAGGACTGCCGGATCGCGCCGCCGCCGACGCGGGGCGCGGACGCATTGACTGGAAGGACGGGCTCGCCCTGCCGCTGCGCGATTCCGGTTTCGACAGCAGCGTGCTGTGCGAGTTCCGGTCGCGGCTCGTCGCGGGCAGGGCGGAGAGCATCCTGTTCGACGCCGTCCTGGAGCTGGCGCGCTCGCGCGCTCTCGTCCGGGCGCGGGGCCGGCAACGCACCGACGCCACACACGTGCTGGCCGCCGTGCGCGGTCTCAACCGCCTCGCCTGCGTCACCGAAGCGATGCGCTTTGCCCTAGAGGCGCTGGCCTACACCGCGCCGGACTGGCTGAAGGCCTACGCTCGATCAGGCTGGGTCGCCCGCGACGAGCGCCGCTCGCTCAGCGCCGAGCGGCCGGCCTCGCTCCGAGGCCAAACGCGTCGCCCTGGCGCAGGCGATCGGCGAGGACGGCCATCACCTGCTCGCCGCCGTGTGGGCAGCGGACGCGCCGGACTGGCTCCGCCGGATCCCGGCCGTCGAGATCCTGCGCCGGATCTGGGTGCCGCAATTCTATCTGCAGGATGACGCTGTCCACTGGCGTTCCTCGCAGGACACGCCACCCGCCGGCCTGTTCCTGAACTCGCCCCACGACCTCGACGCGCACTCCGCGCGCACCGACACGATCTCCTGGGTCGGGTCCAAAGCCCACCTGACCGAGACCTGCGACGACGACCGCCCGCGCATCATCACCCCCGTCCAGACCGGCCCTGCGCCGGTCGCCGATCACCGAATGGTCACGCCGGTCCACAAGGCCCTGGCCGATCGGGACCTGCTCCCGGCCCAGCACCTCGTCGACACGGGCTATACTGATGCTGGATTACTGATCGAGGCCCAGCAGCGCTTCGGGGTCGACCTGACCGGGCCCGTGCGGCGGGACGTGCGCTGGCGAGCCCAGGCCGGCGGTCGCTTCGCCATCGCGGCGTTTCAGATCGACTGGGCGGCCGAGCGGGTGACCTGCCCATGGGGCATCACGAGCTCCAGCTGGACACCGGCGCTCGACAGCCGCGGGACGCCGGGCGTCAAGGTGACGTTCGCGCGACGCGACGGCCAGCCCTGCCCGGATCGCGTCGATTGCGCCGGTCCGAGCGCGACGCGCCGCCTAATGTCGCTGCGCTCGCAGGCGCGGCACGAGGCGCTCACGCAAGCGCGTCAGCGCCAAGACACGACCACCTTCGCCCGGCTCTACGCCCAGCGTGCTGGCATCGAGGCCACGCTCTCGTTGGCGGTGCGCAACTTCGGTCTGCGCCGGGCGCGCTATGCCGGCTTGGCCAAGGTTCGCTTGCAGCACATCGCGACGGCGGCCGCGCTGAACTTCACCCGCATCGTCCGCTGGATCCTGGGCGAACCGATCGCCCCGACCCGCCGCAGTCATGTCGGCCGCCTGCTCGCGCCCGCTGCAGCCGGCTGACTTCGCCAGCAGTATCAAAGTTGGCGAAGAGCCACCTCGTGGGGGCCGATCACTCGACGTGTGGGCTGCTAACAATCCGCCCTGAGCGGGGCTGTTGGCGTCAACAGCATGATGGCAGCATGATGGCGCAGCACTACATCTTCAATCATGACGACCAACTGGCTCTTCTAGATAGCCTCTGAAAAGCTACATTCGTTCAATCCGACCTGCGAACACATAGCCAGCACCACGAACCGATTTAATCAACTTAGGGTTCTTCGGATCTGCCTCAAGCTTGCGGCGGAGACGCACAACCTGCGCGTCAATGGAGCGGTCCAGCGCATCCCACTCCCTTCCGCGTGTCAGATCCATCAGCATGTCACGGCTGAGAACCCGGCCCGGGTGCTTGGCCATCGCGGCGAGCAGGTCAAACTCACCCGTCGTAAGAGGAACCTCCTGACCCTCTGGCGACATCAGTTCGCGACGGCTAATATCGAGGCGCCAACCTTCAAATCCGATCACTTCCGCTCGGGATGAAGGCCCAACAGCCTTGGCGGTTTCCGTCGATGCACTCGGCTGCAGCCGTCGGAGAACACTCCGCGTCCGCGCAAGGACTTCCCGAAGCTGAAACGGTTTTGCAATGTAGTCGTCCGCCCCGACCTCCAGGCCAACCACCATGTCGATTATATCGGATCGGCCTGTGACCATGATGATGCCGACCCGAGAGGACGCACGGATTTCGCGAGCCAGTTCAAGTCCGTCCTCTCCGGCTAGGACAAGATCCAACAGGACAAGATCGATCTTCTCGGAGGCGAGAGCCTTACGCATCGCTGTTCCGCTCTCGGCCGTGCTGACCCGAAAGCCCTCGCTCTCAAGATAACGTGACAGCATCTGGCGGATTCGAGGATCATCGTCCGTGATCAGAATGTGCGGTGGCTCGCTCACTGCCTCCTCCTGGTTGCGAGCAGGGATGGGGGTCCAGTGCCTCTCTGGCCAGCATCTGGCAACCCGGTCTGACAGCCAAGCTCATACGAACCTTCTTATGCACGGCAAAGGCACGGCAAAGCCGTCGCTCCAGCTGCATCGGAAGATGCTGTCACAAACTGTTACGCAGCTCCACACGATCCCACGCAAGGCGGCTACGGCTGTCACGCGGGCGCTCTTTCTTTATTGCGTTCCAGCAGATCCGATCGGGAGCGACCTGATGCACCCCCTCAGCCAGACCGCAACCATTCGCACCGGGACCTCCGCCCCTCCGGCCGTGCTTGGGCGTCCCACCCTGGCGAGCATTTTCCTGGGCCGTCCGGTCGAGAGCTTCGAGGCCGGCGAGACGGTGTTCTGGCAGGGTGAGGCTGCCCGGGAGGTCTTCGAATTAGCAGAGGGATGCCTGCGCCTGTGCCGGATCCTGCCCGATGGTCGCCGTGTCGTCACGGGCTTCATCTATGCGGGAGCAGTTGTCGGTGTGGCCGTCGGAAGCCGCCATGACTGCTCCGCCGAAGCCGTCACCCCGGTCAGGCTGCGCCGGATCGACCGACGTGCCTTCCACGCCGAGGTCGACCGCTCGGACGAACTGCGTCCTCAGCTCCTGGCCATGATCCAAGCCGAGGTGAGCGCTGCGCAGGCGCACATCATCATGCTGGGCTGCAAAACGGCCGAGGAGCGTGTCGCCACGTTCCTCGTCACCGTCGCCCAGCGGACGGGCGCCGACCTGAAATCCCCGGTTCAGATCCAGCTGCCGATGACCCGCCGCGACATTGCGGACTTCCTGGGCCTGACGCTTGAGACCGTCAGCCGGATCATGTCCAAGTTCAAGCGCGACGGCCTGATCGCTCCGGTGGTTCAGCGCACCATACGCCTTCGGCGCATGCAGTTCCTTCAGGAGCTCACCGGCGAGTTCGATGAGGACGACGGTTTTACCGGCTGCCCGCGGATGGCCAGCGCACATTGAGCATACCCGAGGTGGATATTCCTGCTGGAGAGGGCCATGCCTGCGAGCAAGCGGAACAGCCTCAAACCTGGGGCAGCTCTGGAATGCCGTCCACGCTACAACCTGTTCCGCCGTCGTTCGGCGCCCGATCTGTGCTTTGCCGTCCTGGAATGCTATCCGGTGCCCGTCTTCATTGCCGGATCAGACTGGGAACTCGCCGGTGCATTCGACGAATCCTCGCTGCGCCGCACGGGATTCGATGCAAAAGCCGCTGATCTCGGCATGAACATGAACGGCTTCTACGTTTTCCAGCTGGCGAAAGCGCTGCCAGGCAGGCGCCCTCAGCGAAGAGCGATTGGAGCACGGGACTGGGCCGGCGCCGATCGCCCTCACGTTTACGCCTGAACGCTCCGTTTACGGTGGGAGTTTCATTGCTGGGCGCCGGCGAGTGAGGCAGGAGTGCACGGCGGGCGAATCAGGATGAACCGAGATGGCAGGCACGAGAACAGGAGGTTCGGCAAACACGGAGGCCCGTCAGCTTCGGCTGGCTGCCGAGGAGGCACTGCGGGCCCGCACGGCCGAGTTGGAGGCTATCGTGGATACGGCCCCGATTGCTGTCTGGTTCAGCTACGATCCTGAGCTTGGTGAGGTCCACTCCAACCGCTTCGCCGCAGAACTTCTCGGCGCACCTCCGGGCGAAGATCTAGGTTTTGCGGCAGGAAGCGTGGATAAGCGGCAGGCTTTGCACCTCTACAGAGATGGTCATGAGCTCGCCCCGGCGGACGACCCACTGCAACGCGCTATGCGCGGTGAAGACGTCAGGGGAGAAGAGTTAGATGTGCGGCTGGGTGACGGTCACGCCCTGCACCTGCTCTACAATGCCTCACCCCTGCGCGATGCGACCGGGGCGGTGGTCGGCGGCATCTCGACTGCCGTCGACATCACCCGAAGCCACCAGGCCGAAGCCGCACTGCGCGAGCGCGAGGCTCGCCTGCGCTCCATTCTCGATACTGCCCCCGAGGCGCTCATCACCATTGACGAGCATGGCGCCATCCACTCGTTCAGCCGGTCCGCCGAGCGCCTGTTCGGGTACAGCGCCGACGAGGTGATCGGCAAGAACGTGGCCATGCTGATGCCCTCACCCTACCGCGAGGAGCATGACGGCTATCTGGCGCGCTACCTGCGCACAGGTGAGCGCCGGATCATCGGCATCGGCCGTGTGGTGAGCGCACAACGGAAGGATGGTACCGTGTTCCCGATGGAACTCGCCGTCGGTGAGGTCAGCGCCGGCGACAGGCCTATGTTCACCGGCTTCATTCGTGATCTCACCGCCAGCCGCAAGATCGAACAGGAGTTGCGGCAGGCCCAGAAGATGGAGGCGGTGGGCCAACTCACCGGCGGGATCGCTCACGACTTCAACAATCTGCTCACCGTTATCTTGGGAAACCTGGAGATGCTGGAGGCGCAGATCCGTGAGCCCAGACAGTTGGAGCTCGTCAAGGAAGCACGCGAGACGGCCGAGCATGGGGCGCAACTGACGGAGCGGCTGCTGGCTTTTGGACGCCGTCAGCCCCTGCGTCCACGCCTGACCGACGTGGGGCAGCTGTTTGCCGATCTCACCCCCATTCTGCGCCGCACATTGGGTGAGACCATCCAGGTCAAAGCACGTCTCGACGCGGACCTCTGGAAGGTTCGCGTCGACGCGAGCCAACTGCAGAACGCCATCCTGAACCTAGCCATCAATGCGCGGGACGCCATGCCGAACGGCGGGCGGCTGACTCTGGCCGCCGAGAACACCCACATCGATGCCGAGTACGCACGCCAGCATCCTGAGGTGCGCATCGGGCGCTATGTGCAGATCGCCGTGACGGATACTGGCTCGGGCATGACCAGGGAGGTCCAGGAGCGCGCGTTCGAACCGTTCTTCACGACCAAGGAGGTAGGCACGGGGAGCGGCCTCGGGCTGTCCATGGTCTACGGCTTTGCCAAGCAATCAGGCGGGCATGTCGCGCTCTATAGCGAACTCGGCCACGGCACCACCGTCCGGATCTATCTGCCGAATGCGGCTGGTGACGAGGCAGAGGTGCAAGGGCCTGCTCCCGAGCCGTGGCTGGACGCCTATCAGGGGCAGGGCGAAACGGTCTTGGTAGTCGAGGACGAAACGCGGGTGCGGCGCGTGACGGTGTCGCGCCTGCAAGGGCTGGGCTATCGGGTGTTGGAAGCCGCAAACGGCCCGGCCGCCTTGTCCGTGTTGGAGACAGCCGGGATTGATCTGCTGTTCACAGACATTGTCATGCCGGGTGGCATGACAGGTGCGGATCTGGCCGAGCAGGTACTGGCGCGGAAGCCGAGCGTGAAGGTGCTGTTCACGTCTGGATACGCCGAGCCCGACGTCGTGAAACAGGGTCAGATCACAGACGCGAAATGGCTGCGCAAGCCTTATACGCTTCTTGATCTTGCCCGCGCGCTCCGCACGGTCCTCGCCAACGAGGAGGAGAGCCGCGCCGAATAGCCGGCCTGTCACACAGTGTTACGGTTTAGAACGTGATCGCACGGTCGCCTAATACAAGTGTCACGCGCGAGAGCCAGGTTAACCCTCGTTCAGGGAGGTTAACATGGCCAAACAGCAGCACCGGGGATGGCGGGCCAGGGCTTCGGAGATCGGCTTGGCCACCGGGCTCTGTCTGGTCGGCATTATAGCGCTGGCCGAGATGGGCGCCCAGGTCGCGCTCTCTGACGCGGCCATTGCGGCCCGCGTGGCTCATGCGGCGCACGGTCCCATGCAGCCGATTGATGCTGCCGAGGAGGACATCTCCCTTCAGCAGACGCGCATACAGGTCTCGCTCGCGCGCTAAAGGACCGGGGAGACGTGCCATGCCAGTTTCACCGCGAGTGCCCTTGAGAACGAGGATCTCGACTTCCTGCGAGATGTGCTGAATCCAGGAAGCTTGACCGTCAAGAGTCACAATAGGAGCAATCGAAAGGCCTGGGCTGAGGCCATCCGCTCAAACGCTAACCTCGCCGGCAGGCTAATAATGCTGGCCGCCCACATGTCGGAGGCGGTGCCTCGGGACGGCCGCTGGAAAGCCTCACTTTGGCGCTGCGCGATCCAGGAGGGCGGCGCGGCAGGCCAGAAGTGAGCCTCATGGACGCTTTCACCCCGCTTCCCGCCCTTCTCGGCGGCCTCATGATCGGCGTTTCCGCCGCGCTGCTGCTCGTCCTCAACGGGCGCATCGCCGGCATCAGCGGCATCCTCGGCGGGTTGCTGCCGCCGGAGCCCGGCGAGACCGGCTGGCGCATCGCCTTCCTGGCCGGCTTGGTCCTGGCGCCCCTCGTCTATGCCGGCCTCGGCGGCACCCTGCCGCCGGTCACGGTCGCTGCCTCGTACGCCCTCCTCGCTCTCGCCGGGCTGCTGGTCGGTTTCGGGGCGAGGCTCGGGGCCGGCTGCACCAGCGGTCATGGTGTGTGCGGCATCGGTCGCGGCTCGCCCCGTTCCCTCGCCGCGACCGGCGTCTTCGTGGCCGTCGCCGTCCTGACGGTCTTCGTCACCCGCCACCTCATCGGAGCCTGAGCCATGTCCAGGATCGTCTCGTCCTTCGCGGTGCAGAGCAGCGTCCAAGACGATGATCCCGAGGAGACAAGCCCGGTCGTCGGACCGTCGAAGCCGCGGCTTCTGCAGGTGCTCGGCCCTGGGCTCATCACCGGCGCCTCCGACGACGACCCGAGTGGCATCGCCACTTACGCCCAGGCAGGAGCCGCCTTCGGGTATAGGCTCGGCTGGACGCTGCTTTACACCTATCCACTGATGGCGGCCGTGCAGATGGTCTCGGCCCGGATCGGCCGCACAACCGGGCACGGCATCGCCGGCGTGCTGCAGCGCCATGCCCCGAACGGCCTGCTCCAGGTCACGGTCGTCCTGTTGCTCGTCGCCAACACAGCCAATCTCGGGGCGGATCTCGGCGCCATGGCGGATGCCACCACGCTCCTCCTGCCCGGATCACCGCGCTGGCTCCTGGTGCTGCTCTTCGCCGGGATCTGCGTGCTCATGCAGATGCTCCTCGCCTACACGCGCTACGTCGCGGTACTGAAGTGGCTCACCCTCGCGCTCTTCGCCTACTTCGCCGCGCTCGCGACGACGCAGGTCGACTGGGCCGCCTTCGCACACGGGGTGCTGATGCCCCGGATTGGCCTGGGGCAGGAGGAGCTCACGACCGTCGTGGCGGTTTTCGGGACCACCATCAGCCCCTACCTGTTCTTCTGGCAATCCTCCGAGGAAGCCGAGGACCTGCGGGTGCACCCGCGCCGCCGCGATCTCGTCCACGCGCCCGAGCAGAGCGCGGTGGCCTTGCATCGGATCGAGGTCGACACCCTCACCGGCATGGCGGTGTCGAACCTGGTGGCGCTGGCGATCCTCGGTACCGGGGCGGCGGCGCTCCACGCCCACGGGGCGACGGACATCCGCACCTCCGCGGAGGCGGCCGCGGCCCTGCGGCCGGTGGCGGGGCGCTTTGCCGAGGCGGTCTTCGCCCTCGGCGTCGTCGGGGTGGGGCTGCTCGCCGTGCCGGTGCTTGCCGGCTCCTCAGCCTACGCAGTCGGGGAGGCCCGGCGCTGGCCGGTCGGCTACTCGCGGCGGGTGCAGGAGGCCAAGGCCTTCTACAGCGTGGTGGGGCTCGCCACTCTGGTCGGCATGCTGATCAGCCTGACCCCCAGCCTCGACCCGGTGCGGGCGCTGTTCTGGAGCGCAGTGCTGAACGGCGTCGTTGCGGTGCCAGTGATGGCCGTGATGATGCGGATTGCCGCCCGGCCTGACGTGATGGGATCCTTCGCGATACGGGGCTGGCTGAAGGCGCTCGGTTGGATCGCCACTGCCGTCATGGCGCTGGCGGTCATTGGGATGGCCGTGACGTCCTGGCCGTGATTTGTGCTGGATCAACGCCACGCTTGCACCTGGGCGAGGTTCTCGGGAATCTAGGCCACCAGCTGGCGATCTGCGGGAGACTCCATGCGCCACCCCACCTCAACCCTGGTCGTGGCCGGGCTCCTCGCGGCCCTGAACCTCTGCGCAGGGTGGGCCAAGGCGGCCGAGGATCCCCATGTCCAGCGCGGGCGCACCTTCGTTCAGGTCCATTGTGCCCGCTGTCACGCTGTCGGGCGCACGGGCGAGAGCCCGCTGGCAGAGGCGCCCCGCTTTCGGGATCTTCATACTCGGTACCCAGTGACCGACCTCGCCGAGTCGCTGGCCGAGGGCATCCGGACGGGACACCCGAGCATGCCGGAATTCCGGCTCGACCCGGACCAGATGGAGGACGTAATCCGCTATCTTGCCAGTCTGGAGCGATGAGACGTTTGGCTGCTGCGGCAGCCACTTTGGTGTCTGTCCAGTGGGCTTTGGCCAGCCAAAACGGGCGCTGCGCAGGGTGGCCATAGGCATGAGAGCGTGCGCGGCCCAAAGGAGAGCGGCAACGGATGCCGTGCAGCGTCGACTCCGACCCGTGACCACGGCATGGGTCGCGTTCGGCCGCGAGGAGTACACTACGATGGATCGCATCGCCCGCCTCGTATCGTGCCGTTGCCCCCCCATTGCATGATAGAGTCGATCTCGGGCTTGCCATTTGCGGAAGATCAAAGCTCGATCGGGCTGAGCGTGACGGTGAACCGGTCAAACTTGATCCAGCGCAATCATCATTGTGCCCTCAGGTCCTAGGCTGGCTCTTCACGCGCTGCGGGCCAGCTGCGTGAGCCGCTCCCGGCCCGCTCCCTTGGCCGGAGGCAAGGATGAGCGCACGAGTCTTCCGGGGAAGATGAAGTGATGTGGTCCAAGGCACGATCCGGTATCGCCGACCCGATCACCAATCAGGCGTGCATCTTTGACGTCGACGGCGTCCTGCTGGCCTCGCCACACGAACGCGCATGGCGCCAAGCACTTCTCGGCTACGCCGATCCCGGTCGCTTTACTACTGCTTTCTACCAAGCTCACGTGGCGGGAAAGCCACGGCTCGATGGCGCCCGTGCTGCGCTGACGGCCTTAGGGGTTCCTGATGCTCAACGCCTCGCGGCGGCATACGCCGACGCCAAGCAGCATTGCCTGGACCTGATTATCGCAGCGGAGGGCGTTGAGGCTTTTCCCGACGCGCTCCGCTTCGTTCGAGTCTTATCCGAGCGGGGCTGGCTGATGGCGGCTGCGTCCTCCTCGAAGAATGCCGAACGGATGATGCGCATGGTGGACCTGGGGGGGAGCCGGACGCTGCTCGACGTCTTCACGGTTACCGTCTGCGGCCGCGACCTGGGCCACGGGAAGCCTGATCCAGAAATCTTCCTACTTGCTGCGGCAGAACTCCATATCGAGCCGGCGCACTGCTTTGTGTTCGAAGACGCGCCAGCGGGCATCCAGGCGGCCCGTGCGGCGCACATGGCAGCCATTGGAATCGCCAGGTTCGGCGAGGCGGCGAGCTTGTGGGCGGCCGGCGCCCACCACGTTGTGACGAGCCTGGACGAGCTACGGGGAGACGAACTCCGTCTGCATCAGCCGTCCGGAGCAGCAGCATGATCGTATCCGGCATCATGGCGCAAGCGCTGACGCCAACCGAGGATCCGGCTTGGCTCCTGCGAGAGACTGGATACGAACTCCTGCGTGAGAGCACCTTCGAGACGCGGTTCGCCATCAGCAACGGCTTTCTAGGTGTTCGAGGTGGGTTGGCGACTCATCTCGGAGCGTGCCGTACGATCTTGCCTCGTACCTACGTGGCTGGGCTGTTCGATACCCCCACGCCGGACAGCACAGTGCCTGAGCTCGTGCCAGCCGCCGACTGGTTGCAGGTGCGCATCCTGTTGCCGGACGGTCCAATGATGCGCTGTCCAAATCGGTCCTCGCGCGCGCTCACCCTGGATATGCACCGAGGCATACTGTTTACCGAGGCGCGCCAGAGCTGCAATGCTCCTCTCGACGTCTATCTTCGCACGTTGCGCTTGGTGTCGCTTGATGCACGCGCTGTCGGGATGCAGCTGATTGAACTTCAAATCGAGAATGGAGTCAGCGACCTCACGCTCGAAGCCTCATTCGGGCCGACAGATTTTGAACTCGCACCTGAACGGGCAGAGCCCGATCTGCGGGCTTGGCGCACGTGGCGTTCCAGCCGGAGCCTTGCCATCGCAGCGGCAGCTTCGCTTCATGTCGACGGTGTAGAACGTGCCCCTACCGCCCGAGGTGACTTGATGTGGTCCTGGAGCTGGACGGCCAGTCCGGGTCAGGTCGTGAGTTTTCAGCGCATCATCGCGGTGACGCGTCACCACTCTGTGGACGTTCATTCTGGCGCACGAGCGCGCCGGGAATTGGCTGCGGCACGCGCGTTGGGCTGGCGAGGCGTCATCGACCGCCACGAGGCGGCCTGGGCCGAGCGTTGGCGCAGCAGCGACGTCCAAGTGGAGGGCGATGCAGCGGCGCAGGCTGCCCTGCGCTACGCGATCTTCCACCTGAATGGAGCGGTCAACCCTGCCGACCCGCAGGTCTCTGTCGCCGCCCGCGCGCTTACGGGCGACGATTACAGAGGGCACGTTTTCTGGGATACAGAGATCTTCCTGCTGCCGTTCTATACTCTGACCTGGCCAGAAGCAGCGCGTACGCTTCTCCTGTACCGCTACCGCACGCTAGATGCTGCCAGAGCCAAGGCCGCTGCGATGGGCTGGCGAGGAGCTCTGTATGCTTGGGAGTCCGCTGATACTGGCGCCGAGGTTACACCAGCGCAGACCGTCGGCCCTGATCGCAAGATCCTTGACATCCTCTGCGGGAGCCAGGAGCAACATATCAGCGCTGATGTAGCCTATGCGGTCTGGCAATATTGGCAAGCAACTTCTGACGAGGCCTTCTTCTGCCAGGCGGGAGCCGAGATTATCCTCGAGACTGCCCGGTTTTGGGCAAGCCGGGCCGAATTGGAGGCAGACGGAGCTCGGCATATCCGCGGCGTCATTGGGCCGGACGAGTACCATGAATCGGTCGATGATAACGCCTACACAAACGTAATGGCCCAGTGGAACATAGAGCGCGGGCTTGAGACGGCGAGCCTCTTGCGAGAACGCTGGCCCGGCATCTGGAACGACCTGTCGGAGCGACTTGGCCTTGACGAGGTGGAGCTGAAACAATGGCGTGAAGCTGCAGAGACAATTGCAATCGGCTTCGATCCAGAAACGAGTCTGTTCGAGCAGTTCACAGGGTTCTCGGCCTTGGAGAAGATCGATCTGGCGGCCTATGCAGGGCGCTCAGTCCCTATGGACGTGGTGCTCGGGCGCGAACGGACCCAACGGACACAGGTCATCAAGCAGGCCGATGTCGTTGCGCTTCTCGCGTTGCTGCCGGAGATATTTCCGGATGCTGCGGGTGAGAAAAACTTTGATTACTACGAGCCACGCTGTGGGCACGGCAGTTCGCTGAGTCGCGCTTTGCACGGCCTCGCTGCAGCACGGCTTGGGCGTCCGGAGACAGCGTTGCGGTACTTCCGGCAAGCCGCGGCGATTGACCTCGCGGACACTCACGTCGCCATTGGCGGCGGTGTTCATATTGCAGCTTTGGGCGGAGTCTGGCTTACCGCGGTCTTTGGTTTTGCCGGCCTGTCACTGCGACCTGATGGATTGGCTTTCGCTCCGCAGTTGCCAGAAGCTTGGTGCAAGCTTGAGTTTCGTGTCCACTGGCAGGCAAGACAGCTGCGAGTTACCATCGATCGAACCGCCCAGAGCCTTCGAGTAGTGCTTGAAAAGGGCTCTGCCATGGCAATTTACATTGGGGAGGAGCGCTACTTGGCTCCAGCCGGCGAGGCGCTAGCACTGTCTCTAGTGCACATACGCATTCAGAAGATACACGGCACGCCGCCATTTTCGCCGCTATAGCAGCAAATTAGCGGCGTACACCCTGAATCGTCCGTTGGCGTCAGTGCACTAGCGCTTCAAGCCTTCTCCATTTGATCACTGCTCAGCAGAGCAAGGACAGCGTCGCCTTCAAAGGGCCTCTCCTGTATGGAGGATGACCCTTCCGATTCCAGGCATTATCTACGGCCATATTCACCCTCAAGCTGCGCCGATATCTGCTTAGGCAGCCCGCTGCTCACCCAGAGGCAGCTTCATTGCTAATGCGGGGAATTCATCAGCTGTAATGGACTCTTTTTCTAGCAAAAGAACAACACCCTCTTCAATCTCCTTGCGTCGTTGTTTCAGGAGTTCGGTCGCGCGAGCAAAACCGTCAGCCACGAGATCGCGTGCTGCAATATCAATCTCGCGCGCGGTCGCTTCCGAAGCATTCGGTCGGTCCGTGCCTTTGACCGCCAGGAATGGATTGGGCGGCGGCAGGTAAGATCGTGCTCCCACCTCCGCCGCCATACCCTGGCGGGTCACCATGTCCAGCGCGATCTCCGTGGCTCGCTGCAGATCATCGGCAGCGCCTGTCGACACATCGCCGCCATAGAGCAGGGCTTCAGCGGCGCGCCCTCCCATCAGGACGGCAATCCGGTCACGAAGCTCCGTCGCAGTGATGAGGAACTTGTCCTCGGTCGGGCGCTGGATCGTGTAACCGAGGGCCCCGACTCCGCGCGGGATGATCGAGATGTTGAGCACGCGGTCGACCCTCGGAAGGCTGGCAGCTACGAGCGCGTGGCCGATCTCATGAACGGCCACACGCCGGCGCTCCTCCGGTCCAAGAACCCGGCTCTTCTTCTCCAAGCCGGCAACGATCCGCTCGATCGCGACCGTAAAGTCGTTGTAGTTGACGTCGGTTCCCTCGCGCCGGGTCGCGACGATAGCCGCTTCGTTCACAAGGTTAGCGAGATCGGCACCGGTAAAACCAACCGTGATGGCTGCGACGGCATCAAGGTCGAGATCGGATGCGGGCCTGACCTCAAATGTCCGGAAAACGCTTGCAACCGGACGTTCCTGACATGCGCCGTCATGGCCCGGAACGGGTCAGGACCTGAAGCGCAGAGCCTCGACCAACAGGGCGAAGGCCGGGGTGGGCTGGCGCCGGCTGGGGTAGTAAAGGTGGTAGCCTGGGAACGGCGGGCACCAGTCGGCGAGCACCCGCACCAGCCGGCCTTCATCGAGTCCCGTCCGGACCCGATCCTCGGGCAGGTAGGCCATGCCCAGGCCCGAGAGCGCCGCCTTGAGCGCCATCGACCCGGTGTTGACCACCAGCGGTCCCTCTACCCGGACGTTCAGCGCGCGCGAGCCCTTCTCGAACTCCCAGGCGTAGATGCCCCCTCGCGTCGGCAGGCGCAGGTTGATGCAGGCGTGGCCCGTCAGGTCCTCGGGCGTGCGGGGCTTCCGGCGCCCCTCGAAGTAGGACGGGGCGACCACCGCGGCCATGCGCATGTCGGGCCCGATGCGCACCGCCACCATGTCCTTCTCGACCTGCTCGCCGAGCCGCACTCCGGCGTCGTAGCGCTCGGCCACGATGTTGGTCAGGCCGTTGTCGACCACCACCTCCACGGTCACGTCCGGGTACTCGGGCAGCAGCCGCTCCAGCGTCGGCCAGATGATGCTCTCGGCCGCGTGCTCGCCTGCGGAGATGCGGACGTTGCCGGCCGGCTTCTCCCGGTACTTGGTCAGCGCGGCGAGCTCGGCGTCGATCTCGTCGAAGCGCGGCGCGAGCGTGCGCACCAGGCGCTCGCCCGCCTCCGTCGGCGAGACGCTTCGGGTGGTCCGGGTCAGGAGCCGGATGCCGAGGCGCGCCTCCAGCCCCTTGAGCGAGTGGCTCAGGGCCGACTGCGAGACTCCGAGCTTGGCCGCAGCGCGGGTGAAGCTGCCCTCGCGCGCGACCGCCAGGAAGGCGGCCAAGTCGTTCAGGTTCTCTCGTGCCATTGATGAGCCGTGCTCATAACCTCAATCGACACTACCCACCTAATCCGATTGGGGGGACAAGGCTAGCTTCCGTCTCGAACCCGCGCAGATCGCTTGGGCCCATCCGCGACCGCCAGCGCACCCCGCGCAATCGCGCGTGACACGCCTTCCCGCCTCACACGTGCCCGACGTCGGACGGAGCGAAACAATGAACGAAGATGCGACCGCCGACCGGGTGCTTGACGCCTATCTGGCGCTGATGGCCGACCGGCCGTTCGACCGGGTGTCGATGCGGATGGTGGCCGAAGCGGCCGGCATTTCGCTTGCGCAGCTACGCGCGACCTTCGCGTCCGAGGAAGCCTTGCTGGAGAGCTTCGCCGCCCGGGTGGACGGCGCGATGCTGGACCGCGTCGACGCACATCCATGGGCGGACGATCCCCGTGCGCGGATCGTCACCGCGATGCTGGCCCGTTTCGAGGTGCTGGCGCCGCTCAAGCCTGCAATCCGCTCGCTCCTCACAGGCGCCGCCGACCCCGCCACGGCCCTGTTCTTCGGTCGGGTCTCGGTCGAGGAACATCGCTGGACCTTAATCGCCGCAGGCCTGAACCACCGCGGACCGCGGGCGCGCAATCTCGCCGAGGCGGTCTCGCTCGCCTTCGTGACCGCGGCCGCGGCTTGGCTCGACGATGTGGACGTGGCGCTGCACCGTACCCGCACCGCCATCGAGCAGGCATTCGCTTACGACAGCGCCGCCCTCGCTACCTTCGACACCTTCGACCGTACCGAGTCGCTCCCGAGCGGGCGCTGAGACACCGGCATCGGGTCGGCGCGCAACCCTGCACCATCCGGCGAAGCTGAAGCGTACTCGGCGCAGCCAAGCGAACCGGACGAAGGTCAGGTCAATCCGGCACCTGCGTGCCATTGATGAGCACAACTCATAGCCTCAATCGACACTCCCCACCTAATTCGATGGGTGAGCGTGGGCTAGAGCCGCTCCCGATCAGGTTGAAGCGTAAGCATCATCCTCGTATCCAGCAGCTGTGAAGTAGTTGCGGCACTCAGCCGGCGAGAAGCATTTGAAGGCTTGGTGGATCGCCGCCCAGAGTTCACTGACACTGCGGGCCGCCGCCCTGCGCAACAGCGCTTTCAGCTTGGCGAAGGCCTGCTCAATCGGGTTGAACTCAGGTGAGTACGGAGGAAGATAAAGCAGCCGGGCCCCGGTTGCCGCGATCGCCTCGCGCACGCCGGCCACCTTGTGAGCGCCCAGATTGTCCAGGATCACGGTGTCGCCGGGTCTCAGGGTGGGGACCAGGGTGTCGGTCACGTAGGCGCGGAAGCGTTCGCCCGTCACAGGGCCGTCCAGCAGAGCGATCGCGTCAGGCCCGCTCGTGCGCAGCCCGGCAATCACAGTGGTGGTTTTCCAGTGCCCTGCGGGTGCCGCGAGGCGGCAACGCTCGCCGCGCGGGGCCCAGCCGTAGCGGCGGACCATGCTGGTGGTGGCGGCGGTCTCATCCAGGAACACCAGTCGCTCCGGATCCAGCTCAAGCTGGCCGGCAAACCACGCCTCACGAGCCGCCTTTACATCCTCCCGCTCCTGCTCAGCTGCGTACGTCGCCCTTTTTTCCGCGTGATGCGGTGCCGGGCGAAGAAGCGCGACAGGCTACTGCGGCTGACCGGAACGCCTTGCTCCTGGAGCGTCTCGCAGAGCTCATGCAGGAAGCTCTGCGGGTGGGCTTGGTAGGTCTGCAGGATGAGCTCGGCATGAGCCTCGATGCGCTGCGAGCGCTGGTCGCCGCCCATGGGCTTGGGCGTGACATCTCCCTGGCCCTCCTGCTGCCTGGACCAGCGGCTGACGCTGGCCACGCTGACCCCGAAGCGCGCGGCGGCCTGATGGCAGGAGGCGCCTTCTGCAACGGCCGAGACGACGCGCTGGCGCAGGTCGACAGACAAAGCTGAGGGCATGGGCCACCTCCGTTGAGCCGCCCCCCCGGGGACCGGCCAACGCGTTGCCATCACCACGGTTTCAACCCGCTCGGACCCCGCTCTAGCTTCCATCCCGTACCCGGTCGGCGTCCCCCGCCGCCCCCCGAAATGTCCAAGGCATCGAGCATCCGAATGGCAATGAACGTCCTGGGCTACGCCGCGCAGTCCGCCAAGGCGGCTCTCGTCCCCTACCGCTTCTACAGGCGCGAGCCGCGCGCTGACGACGTGGTTATCGAGATCCTCTACTGCGGCGTCTGTCATTCGGACCTGCACCACGTTCAGAATGATTGGGGCCGCAGCACCTACCCGCTGGTGCCGGGCCACGAGATCATCGGCCGCGTGACCGCGGTCGGGCCGGAGGTCACCCGCTTCAAGGCCGGCGACCGCGTCGGCGTCGGCTGCCTCGTGGATTCCTGCCGGCCTTGCTCGGCCTGCGGCCAAGGCCTGGAGCAGTATTGCGAGGAACTCCCGACCCTGACCTACGACGACAAGGACCGGCACGACGGCATGCCGACCTTTGGCGGCTACTCGGAGCGGATCGTCGTCTCGGACCGCTTCGTGCTCAGGATCCCGGACGCCCTCGACCTGGAAGGGGCCGCCCCGCTTCTGTGCGCCGGCATCACCACCTGGTCGCCGCTGCGGCACTGGAAGGTGGGCAAGGGCAGCAAGGTTGCCGTTGTCGGCCTGGGCGGGCTTGGCCACATGGCCCTGAAGCTCGCCAGCACGCTGGGCGCCAACGTCACCCTGTTCACCCGTTCGCCGGGCAAGGAGCAGGACGCGCGCTGCCTCGGCGCCGACCGCGTCGTGCTCTCAACCGACGAGGCGCAAATGGCCTCGGTTAAGGGCGAGTTCGACCTGATCATCGACACAGTCCCCTACGCCCACGACCTCAACCCATACATGCCGACGCTGGCCCTGAGCGGGACGCTCGTGCTGGTCGGCTATCTCGGGCCCCTGGAGCCCGCCGTGAACTCGGTGCCGATGATCATGGGCCGCAAGGCGGTGGCCGGCTCCGTCATCGGCGGCCTGCCCGAGACGCAGGAGCTGCTCGATTTCTGCGGCGAGCACGGCATCGTCTCGGACGTCGAGGTCATCCGGATCCAGGACATCAACGCCGCCTACGAGCGGATGCTGCGAAGCGACGTGAAGTACCGCTTCGTCATCGACATGGCCTCGCTCAAGGCCTGAGCGCGAGCCCGCGGCCGCCCTCTTGAGACTGCCGGCTGCCCCACACCCGAAATCGGAACGAGTGGCCCCTGCGGCTCTGTGAAGGATACTCACCATGAAGATGCGTAAACTCGGCCGGAGCGGCCTGGAGGTCTCGGCCATCAGCCTCGGCTGCATGGGCCTGAGCTTCGGCCTCGGGCCGGCCACCGACCGGGGCGAGGCCATCCGGGTCATTCGCACCGCAGTCGACCGCGGCGTGACCCTGTTTGACACCGCCGAAGCCTATGGCCCCTTCGCCAACGAGGATCTCGTCGGCGAGGCCCTGCAGCCGGTGCGCGACCGTGTCCTGGTCTGCACGAAGTTCGGCTTCGACATCAACGAGACGGGCGAGATGGTCGGCCTCAACAGCCGGCCCGAGCACATCCGGGTGGTCGTGGATGCCTCGCTCGAGCGCCTGCGCACCGACCGCATCGACCTCCTGTACCAGCACCGGGTCGACTCCTCCGTGCCGATGGAGGATGTGGCGGGCGCGGTGAGGGACCTCGTTGCCGCAGGCAAGGTCCGGCACCTCGGCCTGTCCGAGGCGAGCGCCGACAGCATCCGGCGCGCGCACGCGGTCCAGCCGGTCGCGGCGATCCAGGACCACTACTCGCTCTGGATGCGCGAGCCCGAGACGACGAAGTTCGCGGTCTGCGAGGAGCTCGGCATCGGCCTCGTCGCCTGGGGTCCGCTCGGCCAGGGCTTCCTGACCGGCGCCATCACCCGGGGCATGCGCTTCGACAACCCGAACGACTTGCGCAAGGATTTCCCGCGGTTCACCCCCGAGGCCCTGGAGGCGAACTTCAAGGTCGTCGACTTCCTGAAGGACCTCGCCGCCCGGAAGAACGCCACCCCGGCCCGGATCGCGCTCGCGTGGCTGCTCGCGCAGAAGCCATGGATCGTGCCGATCCCAGGAGGCACCAGGATCGAGCACCTCGACGACAATCTGCCGGCCGCCGACCTCGACCTGACGTCCGAGGACCTGCGCGAGATCGATGCCGCCTTCGCGGCAATCGACATCAAGGGCGCGCCCCTGTCCGAGGCACTCGACGCCGCCATCGACCGCTGACGGCCCCAGCGCCCGCCGCGCACGCGGGCGCCCGCTCCGATGCGCTCCCCTGTTGCCGCTTCGCCCCCTCACGGTGCGCGGGAGCGCCAGCGGCCGGGGCAAGCCTGCCCCGGCCGCACCGAGACAGCGAGGAATCGACCATGCGAACCCGCAAACTCGGCCCGCTGACCGTCTCCGAGATCGGTTACGGCACGATGAGCTTCGCGAACTACTACGGTGCCTCGCCCGGGCGCGCCGAGGCCATTCGGGTCATCCGCGGCGCGCACGAGCGCGGCGTCACGCACTTCGACACCGCCGAGGCGTACGGCCCCTTCACCAACGAGGACCTGGTCGGCGAGGCGCTGGGCCCCGTGCGGGGCGCAGTAACCATCGCCACCAAGTTCGGCTGGAACATCGACTCCGAGACCGGCGAGCGCCGCCCCGGTCTGAACAGCAAGCCGGCCCATGTGAAGCGGGCCGTCGAGGGCATGCTGAAGCGCCTCAGGGTCGAGACCATCGACCTGCTCTACCAGCACCGCGTCGACCCGGACGTGCCCATCGAGGACGTGGCCGGCGCCGTGAAAGACCTGATCGCCGAGGGTAAGGTCAAGCACTTCGGCCTCTCGGAGCCCGCCGCGCAGACGGTACGCCGGGCCCACGCCGTCCAGCCGGTGGCGGCCATCCAGAGCGAGTATTCGCTGTGGACCCGAGATCCCGAGCCGGAGATCCTGCCACTCTGCGAGGAGCTTGGCATCGGCTTCGTGCCCTGGAGCCCGCTCGGCGCGGGCTTCCTGACCGGCAAGGTCGATCCGAACGTGAGCCTCGACGCGTCCGACTTCCGGTCGAACTCGCCACGCTTCGCGCCGGAGGCGATGAAGGCCAACCAAGCCCTCGTGATGCTCCTCCAGCGCATCGCGGAGGCCAAGCAGGCGACGCCCGCCCAGATCTCCCTGGCGTGGCTGTTGGCGCGCAAGCCCTTCATCGTGCCCATCCCGGGAACGCGCCGGCTCGACCGCGTCGAGGAGAACCTCGGTGCGGCGCAGGTGACGTTAACCGCGGACGACGTGGGTGAGATCGAGGCGACCGCCTCGAAGATCACTATCGAGGGCGCCCGCCTGCCGCCCGCCGTCCTCCAGTTCTCCTACCGCTGATCGGCGCCAGGCGCCCAGTCGATCCCACACCTTCAATCAGGGAGCATTCCGCATGCATAAGCGGTCACTCGGTAGCCTCGACGTCTCGGCAATTGGCTTGGGCTGCATGGGCCTCAGCATGAACTACGGCCCCGCCACGGATGTGAAGGAGGGGGTCGACCTCATCCGGGCGGCGTTCGACCGCGGCGTCACCCTCTTCGACACCGCGGAGGTCTACGGCCCCTTCACCAACGAGGAACTCGTCGGACAGGCGCTCGCCCCGGTCCGCGACCGGGTCGTCATTGCCACGAAGTTCGGTTTCGCCATCGATCCGCAGACCCGCGAGCGCCGCGGCCTCGACAGCCGCCCGGGGCATATCCGCGAGGTCGTTGAGGCTTCGCTGAAGCGACTGCGAACCGACCGGATCGACCTGCTCTACCAGCACCGCGTCGATCCGGAGGTGGCCATCGAGGACGTGGCCGGGACGGTCAAGGACCTGATCGCGGAGGGCAAGGTGCTTCACTTCGGGCTGTCCGAGGCCGGCGCCGGCACGATCCGCCGCGCCCACGCCGTGCAGCCGGTCGCAGCCGTCCAGAGCGAGTATTCCCTCTGGGCGCGGGATCCCGAGGCCGAGGTGCTGCCGGTATGCGAGGAGCTCGGCATCGGCTTCGTGCCGTGGAGCCCGCTCGGCCAGGGATTCCTCACCGGCAAGGTCGATCCCAACGCGACCTTCGACAAGTCCGACGTCCGGTCCTGGTTTCCGCGCTTCACCCCGGAGGCGATGAAGGTCAACCAGGCGCTCGTCGATCTGCTGAACCGCATCGCGGAGCGCAAGCAGGTCACCTCCGCCCAGATCGCCCTGGCTTGGCTGCTGGCGCAGAAGCCGTGGATCGTGCCGATCCCGGGCACGCGCAAGCTCCACCGCCTGGAGGAAAACCTCGCCTCCGCGGACGTCTCGCTCTCGGCCGACGACCTGCGCGAGATCGAGGACGCGGCCTCGAAGATCGAGGTGCTGGGTGCCCGCGGGACCGGCCAGGAAACCTACGGCTGACGAGCCTCACCGACCTCCGTCGCCGGCCCGAGCACGGGACCGGCGGCGGCCGAGGCATCCGCACGGGGGGATGTCCCCTTCACGGCACGAGAGGACCGCCGCTTGACCAACGTCTTGATCCTCGGGGCACACGGGCAGATCGCTCGGGTGGCCCCCGATCTCTTCCTGAAGGGGACCGACGTCGGCCTGACGCTCTACCTGCGCAACGCGCGGCGACTGTGCGACCTTGCCGGCAACGCCCGCGCGCGCGTGGTGGAAGGCGACGTGCTCGACGAGGTGCCCTGATCCAGATCATGGTCGGGCAGGACGTCGTCTACGCCAACCTCGCCGGGCCGATGGAGCGGCAGGCGCAGACCATCGTGCGAGCGATGGCCGCGGCCGGTGTCCGGAGGCTGATCTTCATCGCCTCGATGGGCATCTACGACGAGGTGCCGGGCGAGCGGTACGGGAGCGTCCTCGACCCGTACCGCAAGTCGGCCGCGGTCATCGAGGCGTCCGACCTCGACTACACGGTCCTCCGGCCCGCCTGGTTGAACGACCGCGACGTCATCGCCTACGGCACGACCGAGAAGGGCGAACCCTTCGCGAACGCGACCAAGACCGTTTCGCGCAAGAGCGTGGCCGACCTCGTGGTCAGGCTCGCGACCACGCCCGGCCTCCAGCCGCGAGCCAGCCTCGGCGTCCACGGGTTGGCCTGAGGCCCGTACGTTCCCGCCGCATTGATGAGCCTAGCTCATAGCCTCATGCGGGTTTGGCCACCTAATTAGAGGTCCGTCTGAAGGCTACCTTCATCTGACTTCTGGAGCGCGGCCTCGGCCGGCGTCCGGGACAGCGAAGGTGAAGCAGATGGACATCAAGCGCAGCGGCTCGCAGCCGTCGGCCAAGGGGCCAGCCGAGTATTTCACCGGTTCGGTCCACATCGACGCCCCCTTCCAAGGTACCGAGCCGGCCCGAGTCGGCGGGGCGACCGTGACCTTCGAGCCCGGGGCGCGGACGGCTTGGCACACCCACCCGCTCGGCCAGACCCTCATAGTGGTGTCCGGTCTGGGCTGGGCCCAGCGCGAGGGCGGGCCGGTCAAGGAGATCCGGCCTGGCGACATCGTCTGGTTCGCGCCCGGCGAGAAGCACTGGCACGGCGCCACCGCCACGACGGACATGAGCCATGTCGCCATCGCGGAGAAGCTCGACGGCAAGTCCGTCGACTGGATGGAGCAGGTCACGGACGCGCAGTACCGCGCCTGACCGCCCCGTCGTCAGGAGACAAGCACAGGGATACATCATGAAGAAGCGCACACTGGGCCGGAGCGGCCTGGACGTCTCGGCCATCGGCTTCGGCTGCATGGGCCTGGACTTCGGCTACGCGACCAAGGTCAGCAAGGCGGAGGGCGTCACGCTCATCCGGCAGGCGGTCGAGCGCGGCGTCACACTCTTCGACACGGCGGAGGTCTACGGACCCTTCACCAACGAGGAGATGGTCGGCGAGGCCCTGCGGCCGGTCCGCGACCAGGTCGTCATCGCGACGAAGTTCGGGTTCGCCATTGACCCCGAGACCGGAAAGCAGACCGGCATGGACAGTCAGCCCGCGCACATCCGCGAGGTCGCGGACGCCTCCCTCAAGCGGCTCGGCATCGACGTCATCGACCTGTTCTACCAGCACCGGGTCGACCCGAGCGTACCCATCGAGGACGTGGCTGGTGCGGTGAAGGACCTGATCGCGGCGGGCAAGGTCCGGCACTTCGGCCTGTCGGAGCCGGGCGCGCAGACGGTGAGGCGGGCTCACGCGGTGCAGCCGGTCACCGCGCTGCAGAACGAGTATTCCCTCTGGACCCGGGGGCCTGAGACCAACGGCATCCTGGAGGCCTGCGAGGAGCTCGGCATCGGGCTCGTGGCCTACAGCCCGCTCGGCAAGGGATTCCTGACCGGTGCCATGGGCAAGGACACGAAGCTCGGCGAGGGCGACTTCCGCTCCATGCTCCCGCGTTTCACGCCCGACGCGATGGAGAAGAACCAGGCGCTGGTCGATCTGCTCAAGCGTATCGCCAACGAGAAGGGCGCCACCCCGGCTCAGGTCGCACTGGCGTGGCTCCTCTCTCGCGAGCCCTGGATCGTACCCATTCCCGGCACGACCAAGCTGCACCGTCTGGAGGAGAACCTCGCCACGGCGGACCTTGATCTCTCCGTAGCCGACCTCGTCGAGATCGAACGCGCGGCGGCCGAGATCCAGGTCGAGGGCGAGCGCTACCCCGAGCAGCTCATGGCCACCGTCGGACGCTGAGCGAACCGCTACCGGGTGCGCCACCGCGGTGCGCCCGCCTTCAAGAAACGGGTCGGAGTTCATGCTGACGACCACACAAGCCGAACGGCTCACGGGCCCGGAATCCGGTGGCACGACCCAGACGGGTGCCGGAGCACCGCCACAGGCCGTGGCCGCCCACCATAGCTGGCAGGTGCTCGGGGTGCTCAGCGCCCTGATGGGCTTCGCCTCGATCTCGACCGACCTCTACCTGCCGGCCCTGCCGACCATGGCCACCAGCCTAGGCTCGGACACCGGCACAATGGAGCTCACCGTCGCCGGCTACCTGGTCGGCTTCAGCCTTGGGCAGCTTCTCTGGGGACCGCTCGGCGACCGGCATGGGCGTCGCGGGCCGGTGGCCATCGGGCTCCTCCTGTTCGTGCTGGGCTCTGCCGGCTGCGCACTCTCCTGGACGGCCACCCAGATGATCGCATGGCGGGTCGTACAGGCGGTCGGCGCCTGCGCAGGCGTTGTGCTCGCCCGAGCCATGGTCCGCGACCTCTACGCCGGCAACCGCGCGGCCTCGATGTTCTCGACGCTGATGACCGTCATGGCCGTGGCGCCGCTGCTCGGGCCGCTCCTCGGCGGGCAGGTGCTCGCGCTTGCCGGCTGGCGGGCGATCTTCTGGGTGCTGGTCGGGGTCGGCCTGGTGACGCTCGCCGCGCTGGCGACAATGCCCGAGACATTGCCGGCGGCACGGCGCAACCGCGAGCCGCTGGCCCGCGCCTTCGCGCGCTACGGCAGCCTGCTGCGCGAGCCGCGGCTCCTCGGCTATGCCGGTGCCGGTGGCTTCTTCTACGGCGGGATGTACGCCTACATCGCAGGCTCGCCTTTCGCCTACATCACCTACAACCACGTGCCGCCGCAGCTCTACGGGCTCCTGTTCGGGGCCGGCATTGTCGGCATCATGGTCACCAACCTCGTGAACGCACGGCTGGTGACCCGCCTCGGCGGCGACCGGCTGCTCGCCTGGGGCGCGGTTGGGGCAGCCCTGTCCGGAGTGGCCCTGGCCGTCGCGGCGGGAACGGGCTGGGGCGGTCTCGCAGGGCTGGTGGTGCCGCTGTTCGGCTTCATCGCAGCGACCGGCTTCATCGTTGCCAACTCGGTTGCCGGGGCGCTCGCCGGCTTCCCGGAACTCGCCGGAGCCGTCTCGGCCCTGGTTGGCGCGATCCATTACGGCAGCGGCATCCTCGGCGCCGGGCTCGTTGGTGCCTTCGCCGACGGGACGCCATGGCCGATGGGCTGGGTCATCGCCCTTGCCGGCCTGGGGAGCGCGATATGTGCTCGCCTGACCAAGGCGGCCTGATCGCCATCCGCCTGGACATAACGACAACAATAGGGAGCCTAGGCTCATGCGTCCCAAGATCATCTGCCACATGGTGAGCTCGGTCGACGGGCGCCTCCTCGTCGGGCGTTGGACGCCGCCGGCCAAAGGCATCGAGGCCGGTCTGCTCCACCGCCACTACGAGGAGGTCGCCGGATGTCTCAACGGCGAGGGCTGGATCGTGGGCCGTACGACCATGGCCGAGATCGCCAAAGGCAAGCCGAGGACCCTGGCCGCCATCCCGGCCGAACTGCGCGGGACCCATGTCGCAGACAGGAAAGGGCGCGACCTGGCCGTCGCCATCGACCCGCACGGCAAGGTCCACTACGGGCAGGACGACGTCGGCGGCGACCACGTCGTGGCGGTCCTGGGAGAGGGTGTCACGGACGCTTACCTCGCCGAGCTCCGGGAGGACGGTGTATCATACCTGTTCGCTGGCCCGGATGGACACGACTTGGCCGGTGCCATGGCCACCCTCGGAGAGGTCTTCGGCGTGGGCACGCTGCTCCTGGAGGGCGGCGGTGCCATCAACGGCGCTTTCCTCAAGGCCGGCCTGATCGACGAGGTCAGCCTGCTCGTGCATCCGGCCATCGACGGCCTCGCGGGCGTGCCGAGCATCTTCGATTATCGTGGTGCCCCCGACGAAAAGCCCGCGGCCGGCCGGGCGCTCCGGCACTTCCGTACCGAAACCCTGGATGGTGGCACCGTCTGGCTTCGCTACCGGGTCGAGGACGCCCCAGCCTCGTGAGGGCCCCATCAGCGCTCAACGGCGAGTTCCGGCTCGGGTGGAGGCTGTCGTCTAATCGCCTCGCATAAAGCAAGTCCTTTTTGGATTGTCGGGCCGTCGTTTGCCGGGAGCACGGTCGTCTTCGCGGTCGGCATGAGCCGCCGCATGATGGGGCTTCGCAGGATGAACCTTCCGATGTGTGAAGCGCACTCGATGGACCGGTCTGGATCTCACGGTGCAACAGCCTAGGCGGAATGGTTCGCCCACGTCCCGGCAGGGACGCCTCGACGCGCCTTCGGGACGCGACAAGCTGGGGTGTTCTGGGATCAGGCCATGGCAGCCTTCGCACGGTAGGAGTGGCCGGACTTCAGCATGGCGTGCATGACGACGGCCAGCTTGCGCGCGACCGCCACGGCGGCGCGCTTGAAGCCGAGCCGCTCGCGCAGCTTCAGTCCCCAGGCTCGCAGGTCGCTGTCCACCTGGCTACGCGTCAGGAGAACGGTCGCCGCCTCGTAGAGAAGCCCTCGCATATGGGCGTCTCCTCTCCGGGAGATATGCCCGTCATAGTCGACCTCGCCCGACTGATAGCGCCGCGTCGTCAACCCGAACCAGGCGGCG
The DNA here is from genome assembly GCF_000022085.1 of Methylobacterium nodulans ORS 2060. NCBI lineage: Bacteria > Pseudomonadati > Pseudomonadota > Alphaproteobacteria > Hyphomicrobiales > Methylobacteriaceae > Methylobacterium > Methylobacterium nodulans. The sequence goes on along the minus strand of NC_011894.1, from coordinate 6,252,526 downwards.
ACGGAGCGGGACGATCGGAAGTTGGCGGGATCCTCGATCGCGGTCACGAAGGCGGTCGCGGTGATCGCCCCGATCCCGGGAATCGCCATCAGCCGCTGGCAGGCTTGGCTCTGCCGTGCACCGGCCAGAAGCTGGCGTCCGAGCTCCGCTGCTCGACGGCGAACCGCGTTCCAGGCCTCAAGCAGCGGAAGGATGACGCGAGCCAGACCGTGATCGCCCGACAGGAGACGTCGAACCTCCGCCTCGAACGATCCGCCCTTTGCGCCCGGCACGATCAAGCCGAACGTCTTCATCAGGCCGCGGATCTGATTGGATAGCTCGGTCGTCACCTGCACGAGCTTGCTGCGCGCGGCGACAAGCGTTCGCACGAGCAGGCTGTCGTATCCCTTCACCCGCACTTCGCGGAAGAAGCCGACCTCGGCCAGATGGGCCAGCCCGTCGGCATCGTTGGCGTCGGTTTTGTTGGCGGCCATGTCGAGCGCGGCCTTGGCATGGCGCGCGTCGATGCAGATCGCTGGCAAGCCTTCGGCGCGCAGCGCGTGGTAGAACCAAACTGACAAAGGACCCGTCTCAAATACGATCCGTTGGGCTTCGGGCGCATGCTTGCGCAGCACCCTGGCAATGACGGCAGGATCGGAAGCGCACCTGCCGCGCCAAACACGCTTGCCGTCCCGCCGCACGCTGAGCGCCGTCTCTTTCAGGGACACGTCGAGACCGATATACTCACCCATGGTTGTTCTCCGCTCGATGCATGGGCCCGGCGTCCAGTCGTGAGCCCGCAACTTCATCCTGCCGGGGAACAACCACCGCTTCCATTGTAGGCCGCGTCACTCCGGCCCGAGGGGGAACGCTCCCGCGATTACCCCATGTGTGAAAACCGCATTTCATCTGAACAGCGCAGTAGGATTTTCCCCGATCTGGCCCGTGCGTAGATGGGCATATGCTCTCGACCCAAGCCATCGCTCCAGGGAGAGGAGATCCTTCTACAGGCGCGCGAGCGTCGGTCGTTTTCACGCAGTCTCGGTGGGAAGCAGACTTTCTCCTACCCGAGCGGCACCCGGCTTTCTCTGGCCAGGATCGGGTACACCAGATGGCTCCTTAATCTGATCTGCCTCAAAGCGGCGACGGCGTATCGCTGCCAGTCTATGGTCTTCTTGCGCGTGCGGAGGCGGCCTGATGAGTGAGCGCATCGTCGTAATCGGCGCGTCCTTGAGCGGCATCGATGCCCTGCGTCTGCTGATCGCGAGTCTCCCGGCGGACTTTCCCGCGCCGGTCCTCCTGTCAGCACGTCGCGTCACACAGCCCCGGTCTGCTGCCGCAGATCCTGACTGAGGCCGGTAAGCTCAAGGCTACGCACCCGAAAGCACCCCAGGTGTTGGAGCCGGGAGCCATCTATGTCGCTCCCCCGGATCGGCACATGCTCGTTGAGAAGGGCTACGTGCGCCTGTCCCACGGGCCGCACGAGAACTTCGCGCGTCCGGCAGTCGATGCGCTTTTCCGGTCAGCGGCTGTTGCTTATGGCCCGGCCGTCATTGGCGTCGTGCTGACGGGGCAACTCGACGACGGAACGGCCGGGCTTCTGGCGATCAAAGACCGTGGTGGCACCGCGATCGTTCAAGAGCCTTCCGAAGCAGCCGCGCCTTCTATGCCGAGCAGCGCGCTGCGGCACGTCCCGGTGGACCACCGATGCGGGCTCGCTGAAATGGCCGGGCTGCTGACCCGGCTCGCCTGCGACGATCCGAGCGGTGCGGCGTCCGAAGCCGACACCCAGGCGCTTATCGAGACCGAGAACAGGATCGCCCAGGGGGTGTTCAGAGTGGAGGACTGGTGGAACTTCGAGCAGATGAGCACGCCCTCGGGCTACAACTGCCCGACGTGCCGAAGCGCGGTCTATGAGGTGAATGACAAACGGCTGTTGCGGTTCCGCTGCCGCTCCGGGCACGCCTTCTCAGCGCGGAGCCTGCTAAGCGGGCAGGCCGATGCACGCAAAAACCTCCTGTCGTCGGTCTTCGGAGTGCTGGTCGAGGAGACGGGCTTGTCACGTTTCCGAGCATCGCGGCTTGCGGCGGTTGATGGGGCGGCGTAGCCGTTCGGCATGACCCCGCCCTCCTACGCTGGCTACCGCTTCCCGCCTGACATCATCCAGCGCGCCGTCTGGCTCTATCTTCGCTTCACCCTCACCTACCGCGATGTGGAGGAACTCCTGGCCGAGCGCGGCATCACCGTCGCCTACGAGAGTATCCGGCGTTGGGTGCTGCTTCGGTCCCGCCATTGCGCATCGGCTGCGCGCCTCTCGCCCGAAGCCGCACGGGCGATGGCACCTGGACGAGGTGTTCGTGCACATCGCCGGCCGGCAGATGTACCTGTGGCGAGCCGTCGATGCGGAAGGCGAGGTGCTGGATGTGCTGGTCCAGGCTAAACGGGACAAGCGAGCCGCCCAGAAGCTGATGCGCAAGCTGCTGAAGAAGCAGGGCATGGCACCCGAGGCGTGGTCACGGACAAGTGCCCGGCCTACGGCGCTGCGCTTCGTGAGATGAAACTGACCCGGGTGGATCACGTCCAGCGCAAGCGAGCGAACAACCGGGCGGAGAGCTCGCATGTGCCGGTGCGACGACGAGAGGCGAAGTTGCAGGGCTTCAAGTCGCCCAGCTCAGCCCAGCGGTTCTTGTCCATGCACGCGGCCACCTACAACGTCTTCACTATTCCCCGTTACCTCGTCTCGTCCCGCACGCATCGGCACTTCCGAGCCGAGGCGTTCGCGACGTGGCGCAGTGCAGCTGGCGTGGCGGCCTGAAAGGGGCCAGCGCAGGTTTTCTCGCGGCCGCGTCCGACAACGTGACAAGCCCCGCCTACCGCTTGAGAACCGCCCAAAGGTGAGCCGAGTCGGACCTGAGAGGCCGACCCGGCAGTGTCGCGGAGCGAGGTAGGAACCCGCGAGGCCGCGTGCTGTCTCCACCCGGATCGGGGCGACACGACAGCAATACTCGAACGCACGGAGCCGGGCTGCCACATGTGCGAACACGCGCGACCTTTCGCCTTCGATGGCAACGATAATAATTTGTAATGATTGATGGCGATCCAGAAACTCCAGAGAAGCGGCACAGAAACAGTAAATATTTGGTCAGTTTAATCTAATGACAATTCGGCTTCTACTTACACCTTTCACCTTGTGAAGGTCAGCACATACCGCTGGCTTGACCAAAGCACTAAGGAGAATGCCATGCGTATACTCACTTCTGAGGAGCTTGGACACGTTTACGGTGCCGGTAGCTCGTACAGCCATGATGGCCAGAAAAAGCAACATCATGGCTCCAAGTCCAAGTCCAAGGAAAAGAAGCACGCTTCTAAGTCGAAGGACCACAAGAAGCAGAATTACTGTGCTTAACCCTTAAGTGAGTTACAGGGTCAGTTCTCCCTAGTGAGTTCACGTAGTTTTGGTTCCCCCATAGACTGGAGCAGAGCCTCCTCCGGGGTTCTGCTCTTTTTCGTGCGATCACAGCGCCGGCTGGATCTCCGCCTACGCAATCATCGGCTCGATCGCCTTCTTCGGAGAGCGGCCATTGTCGTTCAGACCCATACTGGGGCTTATGCACGGCTGATCCGGCTATCCGCCGACGACCAGGGTAACCCGGAAGATCCCTTGTCTGCCGCAGTTGGCCAAGTACCGTCCTATCCACGCGGGTGAAGCAGGCCACGACCGGGTACCCCCGATCAGCGGCGGGGCAGCGCCGCCCACCCGATCCATAAACTGCCTTACGCGTAGCGCGTCGCCTCGCGCGAGCGAGAGGTAATCCAGCCAGCAGGACAAAAGGAAAAGCCGCCCTTGCGGAGCGGCCCGAGGTTTAGGGAGGAGCATGCCCCGCTGCGATGCCAACGCGGCGGGTCATCTGCGTTGTGCCATGCTGCGGTGTGCGCCGCTTGATCTGATGGGGCTCGGTCATCGCCGGAGCCCGCCCGGCCTCGCCGTGGCGGGCAATTTCGTTGCCGGGGATGATGTGCTCTTCTTCGCTTCTCTTCGAGTCGTTTCCATAGCCCGCCCGGTTCGCCGTGGCGGGCTTTCTTTTCGTTTCAGTGGGTCTCATCCGGCCACGGCACGTTCCGCCCGGCCACCTTGTAGCGGGCCAGCAGCGAACGTCGGCTATCAGCTTTCTCAGGGAGCGTCGCCGCTCAATCGGGAAGCGAGGAGAAACAAGGTGCGTCCGCGCTGATCCTCACCGATCGGCACAGTGGCGCCCTTGACCGTCAGCTGCCCGGCGATGCGGATGAGAAGCGCGGGCCCCTGACCGGCAGGAAGGGCATCGGCTTGCTCGCGCACGGCACGAACCCAATCCACGATCCTGCTGCTGAGGTCGGCGCCGGGCGTCGCCTGGGCCGCAGACGCAATCGAGTCCGCCTCCCGCACGTACCGTGAGACGAGGTCGTCAACGTCCGGCATGGGCGTCACCAATTTATAGGCGGGCTTTTCTCGTTTGGGACGTCAGAGGCTCTGGTTCCAGACAGTCGCCCACGCGCCTGACCACACCCCCGCGAAGGAAACCGCATACGCGCCTCAGGCTGGCTCCCGTTTGGGCCGATCCTTCTCGGTGGCTGAAACGAAATCCGCGAGTGGGAACGGTCTACCGCTTGGCGGCGTGATGAAGACCTGACCGATGCCCTCCCGCTGCAGCACGCGGCCCGTCGCAATAGCCGCCTCGGCTGTCTCTCGGCGTAAATAGAGCGGCCCGATAAGCGTCTCAACCGTGACGGTGAACGTGTCCATTGAGCAAAGGTAGCTCGGCTTCGTTGCGAGACGATGTCTGCGTGTTCGTGCTGCAGATTGGCCATATGCTTTCAGCGCATGCCGCCAATCTCCTCCCCAACCCTGTACGAAATTCGCAAGCCGCACGGACTGCCGCCACCCTGCTGTCCGGGCAGCTCTTGTGAAGGTTCCATTGGATGTTGGCCAGCGGCACGCGAGCGGCCATCATCGCACCGATCCGGGCTCTGCTCGCCCCGACGCCGTCCCCGGATCGGGCCGATCTCCCACCCGCCCGCGACAAGCAGCAGGCACCTGCCCATCCCTGCTGCGGCGGCCGCCTGCTCATCGTCGAGCGCTTCCGCTGCGGCGAGACCCCGCGCCTTAGCCCGATCCGCGCCGTCAGGATCGACACGTCATGAGCTCTCATCCGAACGCGACCCTGATGCTGGATCGACCCGCGGTGCGCCTCCCCAGCTTGGAGGCGCAAGCCTGCGCTCGTGTCGCCGTGCCCAATCCGCTGCGGGTGCCCTCGTGCGAGGGATCCGGAGAGTGCGGCCGGAGCGCCGTCTGCCGATCCTGAGCGCAGCCCGGCAGGCTGCGTGCACCGCCTCGGCGCCCCGCACACCTTCGCCGACAGCCCGGACGCCCTGCTCAATCGCCATAGCTCGTTCGGCACGCGTAGCCCGGTGTTCCGCGGTTTCCTTCCCTGGAGGCGTTCGGACGCCGGCCCTCCGTCGCGTCAGATCCGTCCCACTCAGGCCGGCATCCGAAACCCTTCACAATAGCGGACCTTGTAGCGGCGTGCGTCCCAGCATCGAGCGCAGCTGCGATCCGGCTCGCCGCGTCACGGTGCCTCAATGGCTCATCAGGCAGCAGACGGGCGAAGCGGCCAGCAGGTCGCGAGTGACACCGCCGAAGATCCATTCGCTCAGGCGGCCGTGACCGTAGGCGCCCGTGACGATCAGATCGGCCCCCAGCTCCGAGGCTGCATCGACGAGCGCCCGGGAGGTCGCGTCGCCGGCGGCGTCCACGCGCACGTTGGTCGCCGCGACGCCGTGAGCTTTCAGGAGAGAGACGACATCCCCTCCATCCGCCGCGCCCTGCCCCTCATCGACGGACACGACCGCGACGTGCGACGCCCGCCTCAGGAACGGCAGCGCGTCCGACACGGCGCGGCGCGCCTCTCTGGTGTTCTTCCAGCCGATCACCACGCGCTTGGCAACGAGGTGATCGATCTCTGGCGGCACCACGAGCAGGGGCCGTCCCAGACGCATGACGGCATCGCCCGGATCGAACGCGAACAGCGGTGGGCCGGTGCCTTCCTCGCGTCCGGCCACGACGAGGTCGGCGGTGGCCGCCTGCGCGATCAGGAAAGACAAGGGGAAGTCGAGGTTCGAGCGCCACTCGACGCGGCTGCGCGTGCCGGCTCCCTCCTCGAAGGCCGCATGGACCATACTCAGGTCATTCAGGATGATCTCGCTCGAGGCGGCGAGGGCGTAGGCGCTGGCCGCGGTCGCTCCGAGAGGCGGCACCGCGTAGGCGGGCTGCTCCGCTGCGACGCCGATCAGGCGCGCGCCGAACTGGTCGGCCAGATGGCCGGCCAGCCGCACGCGGTTGCGCGCCTGCGGGGCGAGGTCGACGGCCACCATGATGCTCGCGTAGGACATCGACGATCTCCCTCCCGAAGTCTCGTTCCAGGGAGACGTGCTGCCGGGCACGGCGGGGCCGGTCTGCGGATCGGCCAGCCCCGGTGGGCGGCTCACGTCACCTTCAGTTGTCGACCACGGCCCGCACCCGGAGCCGACCACGCGGCGTTCTCGACGAGGTTGCGCTCGTACAGACCATGCACCTTGCCGTCGAGGATCACCTTCGCGTCCTTGACGGTAACCTTGAACGCGTCCGCCTCGACCTCAGCGTTCCGCTGCAGCGCCGCGACGATCGTCGCGCGCAGTCGGCTGCGCTCGCCTTCGGGATCACCTCGATCAGGTTGATGATGCCCGCCAAGCCGGCAAGCCGCATCTGGGCGGCGCGTGCCTCCTCCTGGTACTGCCATTCGACCTGGCCCGTGAGGGTCACCCAGCCGTCCTGCACCTTCACCTGCACGGTGTTCTTCGGGACGGTGGCGGACCAGTCGAGCATCTGCACCGCGCGCTGGGCGAGATCTTCGTCGCGGGGGAGTGTCTGGCCGGCGAGGCGGACCTTGATCTCCTCGACGCCGCCGCGCACGCCGCGCACTTTCCTCACCGCCCTCTCGGCGGCGGTCCGCTCGGCGTAGGTGTCGACGTAGCCGGTCAGCGTGACGATGCCGTTCTCCACGGCGACGCCGATATTGGCCGCGTCGATGCTCGGGTCGAAGCCGAGTTCTTCGATGACGTCCTGGCGGATGGCCTTGTCGCTCATCGCAACCTCTATCGTCCTGTCGAGAGAGCGTCAGCGCCGCATTCGGTCACATCGGAATGGCTGCTACGCTAGGCTTTCATTTGTGCTGCATGTCCTGCGACGAGCCGGTATCTCGACCCGCTGGACAATGGTTCTGTGAGAGAGCCTAAGCAGAGTGGTTTGGGCTTCTCAACGGATGGGAGCCGTGATTCGGTTGGCCTGACGATCAGGCGCTGCTCGCCGCCGGGCTCAATCGCGGCGGCCGGTCAGGCGGCCTCGGCGGGAGCGGCCCGGGGCTCGGCGCTGAGCGGGCAGGCGGCGCTGCAGGCCGTCGCGCAGGTCGCGTGAACCTCGGCGAGCGCCCGCGAGAGGATGCCGCGAATCGTGCGCGCGCAGCGCCCGCATTTCGGGCTGCAGCCCAGGCAGGCATAGACCTGGGCCGGTGTACGGGGGCAGCCCGGGCCGGGATGAAGGCACGCGCGCACTTGGCCGTCGGAGAAGACGTTGCAGGAACAGACGATCATGCTGAGGATCGAGGCACCCGGTTCGCAGAGCATCCGGCTGCTGCACCGGACCCTCCTAGATTAGAATTCTTGAAAACTGCAGCACTTTCAACACGTTAGTGGGACCGTCAGGATTCCACAAGCGCGGCGGCCGGCCTGCGACGGAATCACCCCGATGGCCGCGCCGGGGCCACCTTCAGCGACCTCGATGATCTTGACGCGGCCATCGCCAAGGCGGCGGCTCTCAATCTTGATCGTCTCGCCGCCTGGTTCTCGCAGCGCCCGCTCGCGTCCACGTGCATCTCACGCTTCAAGGCTCTCACCGCGTAGCTGTCGAATTCGCCAGCAGTATCCGGTCGTTTTCTGGACACCATTCATCACCTGGCCGATCAAGCGAGCTGAATTGCTCGCGCTCAGTCAGCCTCGCGCGAAGACAAACACTGCCCGGCGGCCCAAGCGGTCGATGAAGGTCACTCCGAGTATGTTTGCCGCACCGCATCCCAGCGCTTCACGGCCACGGTGCCGTTGCTGATGACGAAGCGCATCAGATCCTCTCCAACCGCGAGCGGTCCGGAGTAGGTGCGCCGGGTGGCTGCTTCGATCTGTGCCACATCCGGAGTAGTTGTCGAACCGCGAGCCGTGAGCTGAATGATGTGCGTGTAGGCCGCGAGCTTCGGCTTGGCCCGCGAGAACACCGTGCCCGCCTCCTCCGGCGAGGTGTGGTGCTCCATGACCGCTCGGTTTTCGAGTGTGGTTCTGCTCGCGCACGGTCCACGCCCCCGCGAACCCGAAGCCCTTGCGCAACCACAGCATGGCCTCGAAGCCCTGGATCGTGCGCCGCCCCGTGGTGAACGAGCGGAACCCGCCCACGCGGGGCATCGGCCGCTTGACCCGGAAGTGGTCGCTCTCGATCCCTTGCTGCAGGTGCTTGGTGACGTGGTGGGTCGGTGCCCGGGGCAGCAGACCCTCCTCGTGGCTTTCGGCGATGGCCGGCGGGTAGGGGCCGGCTCCATCGGTGCCGATGCGATCCGGCGCGAGCAGCGGCTCCTCCTTGAGCATCTTGCGGAAGAAGCGCTTGGCGGCGTCCAGGTCGCGGTGGGCGGTGAGGAGGAAGTCGACCGGCTCCCCGTGCTTGTCGATGGCGCGGTACAGGTAGCGCCACTGGCCCCGGATGCAGATGTACGTTTCGTCGACGCGCACCGATCCGCAATGCGGTTTGCGGAGCATGCGTAAGCGGCGCTCGATGGCCGGCGCGTAGGCGAGCACCCAGCGATTGAGGGTGGAGTGATCCACCTCCAGGCCGCGTTCGAGCAGCATCTCCTCGATGTCGCGGTAGCTCAGGGCGTAGCGCAGATACCAGGAGACAGCTTGGACGATGAGCGTGGCCTCGAAGTGCCGGCCCTTGAAGTCGCCGCGAGCTTGGCGCTTCAGCTTGAGGGCGAGGGCGTTGAGGATCATGGGCCGGCTCCGGGGCGGAGGCGGCAAGCTGGGCTGGTATGCCTAATGGCTGGTGAACGTCATCGCGTTTGCGACAGGCCCGCCGTGACCGGCGGCCGCTGCCTGCTGAGCAGCGCAGTCTGCGGATCCAGAGGTGCTCTACGCGCAGGTGTATGGCGACCGCCAAACCCCGAACGGCGGCAGCGAGTATCACGATGAGTTCGGGCAAGGGGTGCCGGACCCGCAGCTCGCATCAGGGATTGTAGCGGTTGGTCCGGACTGTATACTGGGTTGCATACTAAAAGATGCTGCTACCCTTGAGAGAGGGGATTCAGTATGTACAACCGTCTGATAAGGCGACTCGAGCACGCTGGCGTATTATCAGGCGTCGAGATAAAAGCTCTGCAAGATGTAAATTTACGGGAAAGATTTGTGGTAGCTCGTTCTGATGTATACGATAATGATTTTGCTGACAATGTGCATCTCATATTGGGCGGATTTGCCTGTAGATACAAGTTGTGGGCAGACGGGAATCGCCGGATCATCTCCCTTATTGTTCCAGGCGACCTCTGCGACGGGCATGTGCCTATGCCATTTGTCTTTCAAAACAGAGTGGCAGCGCTTACCACCTGCAAAGTCGCGGATATTCCGCGTCAAACGATGGTCGAGTTGATCAACACATACCCCCGCATTGCGCGAGCGCTCTGGTGGGTAACTCTCGTAAAGCTCAGCACGATGCAGGCGTGGTTGGCCAATATGGGAAGAGAGGCTGACAAGCGAATAGCACACTTCTTTTGCGAGTTGCTTGTACGCTTGCATGCGGTTGGCCTTGCTGATGAGAGCAGTTATGAATTCAATCTCACTCAGTCTGATCTGGGGGAGATATTCGGATTGTCAAATGTTCACGTCAATCGTGTTTTGAAGTCATTGAAGGATGCTGATTTGCTAATCGTGGCAAATCGCCGAGTGACAATTCCTGATGTCGAGCGGTTAGAGCGATTTGCAGAGTTTGATCCCGGTTATCTGAGCGGCACTTTGAGCTTCGGTGAAGGGATCCGGCATGAAGCATGACATATTTGCCTGAGCTGACGTGCCTCTCACGGGTATACCCAATATCGACGTAAGGCGCGGTCTGGGGCGCCGTCATGTCGCCCCGATTGAGATGGAGATGACGCGCGGCCTCGCGGATTTCCTGCCTCGCTCCGCGACGCTGCCGGGTCGGCCTCTCAAGGACGACCCGGCTCACTTTCTGGACGGATCTCAACTGTGCGGGTGGACAACAAACCTGTCGGTCCGGCCCGCTGCGGGCCGTCAGCGCACTCTGCGGATCCAGAAGCGCTTCACGAGCGGGTGCACCGCAGCGACAGGCGCTCCTTCGCCTACATCCTCAGACGCGCGGCGGCCGCCCGCAGGCCCGCCTGATCGATCCACGTCGCCAGCTCGGGATCGCCCTGTTGTCGAGCCCGCACACTCAGGCTGGCGAAGCGGAGGAGCACCTTCTGCACCTCGTCATTGACCGGCGGGCGGGGAGGCGGAGCAACCAACACAGGAGACGGCACGACGAAGGAGCGTGAGGTCCCGGCCATCCTATGCTCCCACGAAGCAGCGTGAGTCGGCTTGCTAGCCCAGGCGGGAGCGGATGGCATTCACCCAGGAAGTAAGGCGACGAGCTGAGGGGGCTCTCGGCCTCGCGCGCCTGAGACCGGCCCGTTCGCATAAGCGCCAATATGCCAAGCCGAAGCTAAGGGCTGCCGGTACGGCAGGGCTACCCTGGCAGCGAGGATCATGCTTCCTCGATCAAGCGCGCATGTTCAGCTTCAGGCACGCCATAGCTGTCACCCGCCACGCCGAGCAGCGCCGGGCGGTTCAAGATCGTGATGCGCCCACGCCGGGCCCGGATGAGCTGGCGGCCCTCCAGGGCCTGGAGCGCCAAGGTCACGCTGGTCCGCTGCACGCCCAGCATCAGGGACAGGAACTCGTGGGTGAGTGCGAGCTCGTCACCCTCGGTCCGGTCGTGGCACATCAGCAGCCAGCGGGCGAGGCGCGCCTCGACCTGGTAGGTGGCATTGACGAAGGCGGTCTGCGCCGTCTGCACCATCTGCACTTGGACCGAGCGCAGCAGCAGGCGGCGCAGCGCTGCATTGGCGTCAGTGGCGCGCAGCAGGATGGGGGCCTCAATGGCGAGCATCGCGCCGGGGCTCTGGATCATGTGCTCGTAGGGCCCGCGGTCGCTGCCGAGCAGCACCGGGGTGGCGCCCACAAGGCCCTCCGGACCGACGAGCCCGATCTCGCTTTGGCCTCGCGGGCCCCCCGTGGTCATCGAGCTGAACCCGCTCTCGGGGAAGTAGAGCCGCTGGATCGGCACATTGGGGGCGACCAGCACCTGCCGCAGCTCTGTGGTGATCAGCTGGAGGTGAGGCTGCAGCTGCGCGTAAGTTTCGGGGGACAGCCGTCGGAGCAGGCGATTGCGCGCCGCAGATTGGAGCAGAGCCATCGTTGCCTCTCCCGCTCCGGCGGGGTGCCAATCTTCAGGACTGGTTTAACAGCTTGCGGCGGTGCGCCTAGAGGCGGAGAAGGCCGTTCTGTCGGATTGGCGGGCGAGGCGCCGCGGGGCGCGTAAGCGCATTTATGGAATGCGAATTGGCGCCTGCGCGATGTATTGCTGAGGTTTAGCGGGAGGTAGGCGGTACGCTTGAGATAAGGCGCCGTAGAACGGCCCACACGCGGACGTGCGGGCCGGCCCTTTCAACTGACGAACACTCTCGGGACGCAGCCTATATAGCCGTCGTTGGCTCGCATGCAGGCAATCGGGGATGCGGCGGGCTGACGCAAGCGTGAGGCAGCCTGTTCAGACTGCCCCACATCACCATCTAACTTGTCTGATGTAGCATGAATGTGAGTTAGTTTTGTTCTGTTATCGTTCTCTGAATTCTTCGTCTAGCTTATCATATGTCCATTTGATAAAAACATACCATGAACAAATATTAAGAGTGAGTTAAGACCTGTAACGACTCAATTATGTTTATAACGCAGGTTAACGGCGCAGAAGGCCGTTCGGACGCATCTGCGTCATAATCTCCTGGCCTACGATCCCGCGAATGGCACCTGTTGTGAGACGTCGCAATCCACGTCGCGCCTACGACGAGCACGGCCGGGAGATCCCGCCGCCCAAGATCGGCGCGCTGCGCGCGGACGGCCACTCTCACGAGGTCGGTCGACTGGGGAAAGCGTGGTCAGCAACCCCTGAAGGCGCTTTGTGTGGCATCCTCCGGGAGCGTGTATGCCTACCGCGTTTACAGATGGTCCTGAAAGGTGGGGCTTGCTCGATGAATTTAGTATTCAAAAGTTAAAGCGAAAGGTGCGCCCAATAAGCCTATCGCTGCTATTGCACACCCTGTGCAAAGCAAGAATTTTGTGTCATGTGAATCTTCGGATTTCCTTCGATATACCATGTTTAGACCTGAAACGGCTGCCGTAGCAACGCCAGCGGATATAAGCGACGACACAATAGTTATCATTCACGTTACCCCGATGCTGTCTCGAAGGGAACTGAATCTTGTTAAAGGTTGTCGACACAATTGCTTGAGAGGACCGCCGCCACAAGAGCACAGCCCGTGCTCTTTGGGGCTATATCTCGGCATCTGAGCGAGTTGGGCAGCACATCGCCAGCACGGGGCGACCGGATTTCCTGGTGGATCTCCTGCAGCAGGTCCACTGCCCGTGCTTCGCTCCCGTTGGCTGTAGGTCGAAGCAGACCAGCGTCATGCATGACGTGCTGGGGATCTACGCCCGGGGCAATGCCGAGTCCGGCTGGTGCGCGGGATCCGCCGGCCCGCTGCCGGCCCACTACCAAGTGGTCGGGCGGGACGTGCCGTGGCCCGACGGGTGGACGGCGATCTGAAAGGCCGTTTCTCGGCGCCTGGAAGGGGCTAGACGGCCGTCAAGCTTCGGCCCTAGAGCCCGTCCAAATAGTGCCTCAGAAGGGGGTCAGCGGAGCCCTCGCGCTCTCCAACGTTCAGCGCGATGGTGCCGCTGAGAGCTTGTTTCGCGTCTTATGAACGACTTAGTCTTAAGAAGTATTTATTAGTATTAGGAGGGGCTTATTGGATAGACTCTGGGGATCTTGTGCTGTTCCGCACATAATACAGGGGGAATTATCCTCATTTTGCTCCTGCCTCGCACAGAGGCCAAAAGGAGCAAAAAATGATCAAGACCGTTCTCAGTGCCGCTCTTATCTCTGGGATTGCGGCTGTTAGCTTCGCTGGTTCCGCAGAAGCCCGTGGGTTTGGTGGGTTTCACGGCGGCGGCTTCCATGGTGGGTTTCATGGGACCGGCTTCCGGGGAGGTGGGTTTCATCACTTCACCCGCTTCCACCACAGGCGGGTTTTCTTCCGCCATGGCTTTCGGCGCTTCAGCTCCAACGACACTGGCGGCGTGAGCACCGATCGCCTCAACGGCCCGGCCGAGTACCGCCTCGGCGCGTGATCACCTCGCAGCAGTAAATCGCGTGATGGGACCTTCGGGGAGTCTGCCGAAGGCCGCATGCGCCCCGCGCTGGGCCGGATCAGCCGCATGTTAGGCGTCCCAGCGCGGGGCGGGTTCAGCCCCCTCCTGGAATCACGGCCATCTCGGCCACTCAACCCCACCCATACCGCTTATCGGACGGGTTTTTAGGCGTTCCTCCGGCTGGAACCCCTGAGGGCCTAGGCCCCAAAGGGGAGGGAGCCCTCAGGCGACCGACCCCAAGGCCGCCGGCTGCGACCCGATCCGCTCCGAGAAAGTCTCTGGCACCAGCACCAACGGCCGCGTCGAACTCAAAACCATCCTCGAGTTCATCGGCGAGGGGGATACGCTGGTGGTCACCCGCATCGATCGCCTCGCCCGCTCGATCGGAGACCTCCAGGACATCGTGAAGATCCTCAAGGCCAAGGGCGTGATCCTGAAAGCGACCAAGCAGCCGATCGACACCAGCACGGCGACCGGCAAGGCTTTCCTCGATATGCTCGGCGTGTTTGCCGAGTTCGAAACCAACCTGCGCCGCGAGCGCCAGCTGGCCCTCCTCCACGAACTTGCGGGTCTCACCGAAGAGGCCGGCGCCCGCGAGCGCGACCTACAAGCCCGCCTGAACGACGCCGAGCGGGGACCTGGTGGCGATGCGCGCTCGGCCATGGTGGCGGCGCCTTGCAGGTTGATCTCCGGAACCACCGGTGAAGGTGGCGGCCTGGCGTCGAAGCCTCCATCCAGATACCAAGCCGCCATCTCGCACGAGATCGAGAACCTCGACGGATACACCTACTCAGCCGCCCAACGCGCGAGGATCGCCTCGGCCTCGGCCGGGCTCTCGCGGATCCGCCGCACGGTCTGCCAAGAGAGCTTGGTCTCGGCCGCGATGACACTCAGGCCGACGCCCTGGGCGAGCATCGCCCGCACCGTGGCGAGCTGCTCGCGGTCGAAGGACGGCTTCCGGCCTCGGTAGGCGGTCTCCCGGCTCTTGGCGTGCTCGATGCCGGCCTTCTGGGCTTCCCTCGTCGCCTCCAGCTCCGCCTCGGCGCTCGCAGCCATGAACCCGATCAGTGCGTCCCTGATCGCCCGCTGCATCGGGTCCTTCGTCGCGCCGTCGAAGGTCATGTTCGAGATGATGGTCCGGACGATGACCCCGCGCCGCATCATCTCCCGCATCGTATCGGTCACGTCCTCGTAGTTGCGGCCGAGCCGGTTGATCCAGCGCACCACGAGCGTGTCGCCCCGGCGCAGCAGGTCGAAGAGCCGGCGGCCCTCCGGCCTCTCCCGAAGCGGCTTGCGACCACTCTCGCCATGGTCGGCGACGACCTCGTCGAAGGTGAAGCCGGCCTCCCCGGCCTGGGTCCGCTGGTGGGCGAGCGGATGCGCTTCTCGCGGTGGCCCGCCCGTCGGGGCAAGATGGACCGAAGATTGCTCGGGTCGTCATTCCGCGTTGATGTTGAAGCGACGCGTCAAGGTCTATTTCGGGATTATCGAATACATGCTCTTGTGATACTCAACGTCCTCGCATTTAGCGCCGATTAGTTCAAATTCGCCAGAGCTTGATGGCCTGGCCGTGGGGACTCGGCCGCTAGATAGGCGAAATAAGTGTTTGTTACTGGATGTCGCTGTCAGGTGGTGGAATATTGATATTTCTCTCTTCTTCAACGTTAGAGACGCCTTCGACCTGACGCAGAAGATTAAGTTTATCACGGTCGATCACTCCTGTGAGAACGCCGAGATCATCGAGTTTATGCTCAACTTTCATGCCGATTTGCTTGGCGGCAGTGGCAACCGTGGCAATTTTATTCATGTGGGAGTCGCTGATATTCAGCGTGAGACGAACCTTGGTCATTCTGCTTTCACTCCACTGTCATCCAACATGTAGGAGCTGGCCTAGCGGAGTGAAAGCAATCTTGGCGAATATCTCAAGGCGCCTGCACCAATCCCGCGCCAATGTCACGTGTTAGGAGAGGCAGGCGCCGAGCCGACTGGGTTAGTATGCTCATCAGGGCGCGACCGCGAAACTGGGGATCGCATTCCGCCCAGAGAGCCGCGATACCGGCAACATGCGGGGTTGCCATGCTGGTCCCGCTGATGCTGTTGTAGAGAACAGGCCGCGGCCAACTTGAGCGGATGTCGACTCCCGGGCCTGCAATATCGACCTGTCCCCCCTCCGGATTAAGGCCTCCACAGGAGAACGGGGCGACTTGGAACTGACGATTAAGGGCACCGACCGCCATAATCGAAGGGCAATTCGCGGGATGACCGACCGGAGCGATGAACCCGGGACGCTGGCTCTCATTGCCGGCCGCTGCAATGATCAAGGTTCCCCTGGCCAGCACTCGCCGCGCTGCGTGTTCGAAAACTCGGGAGTATGACTGACCTGGTCCCACCCTGCCGCCGAGCGACATGGAGATGATGGCACAGCCGTTTGCTACTGCCCACTGGATACCCGATAAGATGCCTCCATCTGCGCCACTGCCCTGGTTGGAAAGAACCTTACCGGCGAAGATTTCGGCCTCATAGGCGATCCCGTACCGGGGTAGCTGCCCCGGCCGGCGAGCCCCGCAGGCTGTTCCGATGCAATGAGTTCCATGTCCGTGCCCGTCTTGGACCTGCTCCCCCTGGATGAAGGATTGAGTTGTAATCCGTCGACCCGCAAAGTCCGGATGTCCGGCATCGAGGCCGGTATCGAGAACCGCAACTCGGATACCGCGGCCGGTAAAGCGAGAGGCCGGTACCTTAGAGTCCGTTGGGAAAGGGTGGCCAAGAGAAAATGCGGGATGATAGAGCATGTCTGCTCGTCTCGAATGGATGAATGGCCCCTCCTTGGTCTGGACCGCTGCAAATCGGCCGCGCTATGATCGTCGCAGCCAGAGATACCCGAGTGATATGACGAACGACGAGTGGCTCACCCTGGAGCCACTGCTTCCTGTCGCGGAGGGGATCGGGCGGCCCCGGACCTATCCTATTCGGGACATCATGAACGGCATCCGCTACGTGCAGCGGTACGGCATTCCCTGGGATGCCATGCCAAAGGATCTGCCGCCCGCCAGTCTCTGCTACGATTACTGGCGGTTGCTCACCGATGGCGGCCACATGGACCGGATCAACCATCATCTCGTGATGAGGGATCGTGAGAAGTCCGGGAAAGAAGCCAGTCCAACGCTGGCGATTGTGGATGCCCAGGCGGTGAAGTGTGACGCCCCGCAAGGCGAGCGCGGGTACGATGCGGCGAAACAAGTGCTGGGGCGCAAGCGGCATCTGGCGGTCGACAGCGACGGACGCCTGCTTGCGGTGATGATCACTCCGGCCAACGTTCAGGATCAAGAGGGCGGGATCCCGCTCGTCAAGCGCTTGGTTCGTCTCTGTCCCTGGATCAAGACAATCGTGGTGGACGGTGGGTACAAGGCCCGTTTCATTGAGGCGGTTCAGGCTGGCACGAGCCGTGTCGTGGAAGTGGTCGTACGGCCGCAATTTGGGAAGGGCTTTGTGCTTCTGCCGAAACGATGGCGGATTGAGCAAAGCATCGGCGCTCTCACGGTGTCGCGCCGTCTCAAGCTGGATTACGATACGCTGCTTCACATCTCGGCGGCGGCTATGCTTTTCGCCTCTATAACTCGGCTTCTCGCGTCAATCACTATGAAATGACCCTTTCCCAACGGACTCTTAGTGGCCTGCAGGCCCCAAGTGAGTTCGGTCTCAATAAAAGAGGGAACGGCTTCAGCACCAAGTTCTCCCGGCACTGCGCCGGTCAGGGCATCATAGAGATGATTCACCGCATCGCGGTACCCTTTCAAATAATCCAACGGGAACCCAGCGGAGCTGGGCGGAGATAAGCCCGGGAGGCCCGGCTGCATGGGCCCGTCCTCAATTGCATAGACAATACGCTCAGGCTCAATGGCGAGAACACCGGAATCGGCGGCAGCCACGCCAATGGCCTGCACCTGGTCGGGTGGGGCATCCACAACGGCGATGCCCAGTTCCGGAAACATCAATGCATTAGCACCGCCGAGGTCGTCGATCGATGCACCCTCCTTAATGTCGGCGGTGCTCGCGACGCTAAGTCCAGCCACGTTGGTGAGCACGGAAGCGGCAGTACCCTCCTCCAATAGAACCAAGAACCGCCCGGTTGTGCCGGGAGGACTAATTCCCTGCATTTCAACGATCGCCGGACTCGGCTGCTCCTCTGTGTTCTGATCTCGTGGTATTCGTGAACTAGGTCCTTTCCTCGGCGCTCGTGCCATAATTTTCTCCTCTTTATGCTGGATGTTAGTCAATCGAGCGGCGGGTAAGCTGGCCTGCATGACTAAGTGGGCGTGACGGGTAGGGTGATGACGACCCTCGTCAGAGACACCCGATGCCTGACCTGCCCACCCGCTTCGCCAGGCTCATCTTGGCGTTCGCGCCACTCTTCGTCCACCGCTCTTTGCGACACGCCCAGCTTCTGCTGATCGGCGCCACCGCGACCCCTGGCCTGCGGACAGTGACGGGGCGTGTAGCAAACTCCGAGGTGGGCCGCAGGTGCGCTTCGACAGCCTCGCTTTCACACTTTGTTCGCTGCGGGAAGCCCAAAGCAGTAGGCGAGCAGTTGGTTCTGCTCGCGCACAGTCCACGCGAACACAAACCCAAAGCCCTTACGCAGCCACAGCTCAACGAGACACGCTCGTCCGTTTGAGTATACCCTATCAGACGCAAGTGTCTCGTAAGAGCTTCTGTGAGACATCCGAGACACGGCTTTCCGCTCTGCTCCTATGCGGCTCTTCGGATGAGGCCTATGCTCAAACATCCGCTTTTCTATGCTGATCGCGCATATCGGTTGCGGGTGGAACCGGACGTCAGCGACTGTTTGTATTCAGCGCCACGGCCGCGCGGATGAGCGCCTTCAACGCCGTTTCGTCGATCTGGACACCTTTTTCGATATCAATCGCGCGTCTGATGTTGCCTTCAAGGCTGGAGTTGAACAGGCCTGACGGATCATCAAGCAAAGCACCCTTCGCGAACGTCAGCTTCACTTTATCTTTGTAAATCTCGCCGGTGCAGATGATCCCCGCGTGCGACCAGACCGGGACACCGGCTGGATTAGATGGCTTGCGCCATTTCACCTCCTCGATGACATCAAGGTCAGCCTCGCGGATGAGATTGCGGATGCGCGCGAGCATCTCGCCGCGCCAATCGGCCAGCGCCGTAATCTTGACGTCAATCAGCTGAGATGCAGTCTTCGCATCCTTGGCGGCCGTTGCACCTGCAACCTCGGTCTTCTTGTCGGCCATATCACGATCCTGCCCAAGCGGTTCACTACCTAGTGGTCCAAATCAGACGCTTGGTACCCACCCAAATAGCAGACCTGAGATCGCGAGAGGCCAAGAGCAGTAGGTTCGAAGTGTCAGATTTGGACCACTAGGTGCCAGCACAAGCCAACGTCCGCAACGGGTCGCGAATGGCTTGTAGCGTGCCAAACGCCTATGCACGTCCTGCAACCCAGAACACGTACTCTGTCGTTCTTGGGTATACCCTATTGCGCGGGGAGGCTGAGCTATCTCCTCGCGCGAGGCACTTTCTTCGGCCGTTCACATGGAAGGTTGAAGCAAGCTAGCCCGATTTCCCTCGGTATCGAGAAACGACACATACTCTCCGACGCCGGGAATCTGCATAGGATCTCCTAGGATCTTGCCACCGGCACGCAGAATTTTCTCCATTGTGCCCCTAATGTCGCCCACACCGATGACAATAGCAGGAACCTGTGCCGGCCAATCCGCTCTCTTCTCCCAAAATCCTCCGTCGATAGAACCCCGTGGGGCATCTGGCTTGACGTCAGCGTTGGCTGTCGTGACGATGACATAATTGCCCATTTCTGGGCCAAGTTTCTGTGCCTTCCAGCCGAATGCGCTTTCGTAGAACTGGACCATACGGTCACGGTCCTCATAGGGCATTTCGAAATGGACAACAGGATCCATGTTGCATGCTCCGTTTCGTGAGGATCTTATTTCAAAATCTGTCGGCGTTGTAACTGCTTACTGGTTCACGTGCACGATCACGAAGGGGTAGTGGGCGAGGCAAGTGACCCGCGCGCCGCCGACTGCCCTTATGAGAACAAATAGTAAACATACTGTTCCAGGTAGCCGGTCAAGGAAGCCGTTCAGGTCCGTGCTGCTAGGGTCGGCCTTCTATCAAGGCCTGTACCCATGCGCCTGACCACACTCTCTCTGACCGTCGTCGCTGCGCTCACCGGCCCGGCTCTTGCGCAACCGGGCGCCACCGTTGGCCTGCCAATCGGAGCCGGGCTCGCCCCAAAGCCGGCTCCTGCTCAGAAGCCAGTCACGGCCGCGCCTGGCGGCGCGATCTTCCCGAACGCCATCGCACCCAAGTACGCTAAGCAGCCTCCCGGCAAGGCGCGCCAGCAGACCTGCCTGGATCAGTACCACGCCAACAAGGCCGCGGGCGGCGCCGGCAATGGCGGCCTGAACTGGATCCAGAAGGGCGCCGGTTACTACTCGGAGTGCAACAAGCGCCTGAAGGGCTGAAGGTCCTCTGAAGTGACGCGCGAGGTACCGTCACAGGAGGATCACACCTCCATCTTCGGCCGCCGTGCAACCCTCCGGTATGCGGTCAAGCATGTCCGGGCTCATGTGCGTGAGCAGGACGGACTTCGCGGCCATGGCAGGCAGGTGCTTCCGCAGCGTGGCCCAGTCGAGATGATAGCGAACGGGCCGCTCGGCCGTGTAGGCTTCCGCGATCAGGAGGTCGACCTCACGACCAGCGGGGTAGAGCGCGTCCACCCATTCCGTGTCGCCCGTGTAGCAGAGTGTGCGCCCCTCGCAGGCCAGACGCAGCGCATAGGAGGGCGCACCGGAAGGATGGCGGACAGGGAAAGCCGTCACGGTCACGCCGTCCACCTCGGTCGGCATCTCCGGCCCCAGCTCGATAAGGCGCAGGTCGAAGCGGCGCTCGACGGTGCTGGATCCGGGGAACATGGCCTCCATCAACGCAGCCAGGCGCTCGCGCAGAGTGGAGGGGCCGACAATCGTCAGGGGCGCGGTGCGTCGGCTGACGAGCTGTGCGTCGAGGATCAGGAAGGGCAGCCCGCCGAAGTGGTCGCCGTGCAGGTGGGTCAGGAAGACGGTCTGGATGGCGTTGGGCTCGACGCCGAAGCGGCGCATCGCGATCAAGGCGGACGCGCCACAGTCGATCAGGAAGCGCGTGGCCGGCGTCGTGATGTGGAAGCAGGTGTTGAAGCGACCTCCCGAACCGAAGGCGTCGCCACACCCGAGGACGCGCACCTCCATCGTGCCCTCCTCTCAAGTCCTGCAGATGCGCTGCTATGGAGGCTGAGTCGCCCCGCGCCAAGGCCCGCCGTGAGACCCGTGAGCGGGAGATCTGGGCGGAGCAGGATCGGAAGCCCGAACTTGCAGGTGAGCGTGTTGTGTGAGGCGTCGCGTCCGCCCGCAACAGCGCCTTGCGCAGACAACGCTCTTCCCGTCGGAAGAGGGATCATGGGCGGGCCAGACGTAGGTCACGACGGCCCCTGCCCCTGTAGCCTGAACGCCGATGCGTTCGCGTTTGCGACAGGCCCGTAGCGAGCCGCGCCTCACTACTTAGCCCCATCTTTATTGATGGTAATTCCTGTAGCGTCCCGACCTGCGGCCACACTATTGTCTGTCGCTGCTATATTCGTGTTCCCTTGCCGGAAGACCACCAATCCTATAGCTACCACTAAAGCTGCCAGAGCTAGTGCCGCGACGAGCCAAGTTGTCGGGACTGCGCGTTTTCTGGCTGGATGAATGTCTTGTGCCATCGCTTTCTCGCCCATCGGCACAGCCATCGGAAACGCGGGCCGTTCGGGAACATCGTGGCTGGCCTGCCCGGGGAACAGGGGCGGCTCATCCGGCTTGAGGCGGATACCTTCGACACGCTGGAGAAGCTTACGGCGTGCCTCCTCCTCGCTACAACCAACCAAGTCGACATAGACGATTTGGGCGAGCAGGCCCTCAAGATTGCACGGCCGCACGCGCACGGGCAGCAGCAGATCGTGCTCGCTTGTGGCATCCTGGGCAAAGCGCGCCGCCCACTCGGGGGCGGTGAAGCGGGAGGCAAGGTAGTCGGGCGAGAGCACGGCGATGGTGCGACGTGACTGAGCGTGTGCTTTATCCATCTCAAGGACGAAGTTGCCCTTGAAATCCCAGTCTTGAAAGAAGACTGAGTAGCCCTTTTCCTCTAGCACCCAGGCAATCCAGGCCGCCCATGCGCGGTCAGCCTTGTTGAAGCTGACGAAAAAATCGCGCTTATTGGTTGAACTGTCGATCACGGATGCCCTCTAACTAAACCATTAGCTTAGAGCTGATCGAACTCTCTCGCTTTGAGCAACTATCTCATTGACGCAGAAAAATCTCGGCCTGCGCTTTCGCGCGCCGTGCACGAACGTCCGCGACCCATTCAGGAGGCCAAACGCCTGCGATGACGCTCAGGCTTGCGTCAAAGGCCGCGACCGCCTGCTCCAGCCGCCCCGGCCCGCTCTCCCGCTCCCCGAGCCTCTGAAGCGCAGTGCCGAGATTCATCTGCGTCTGGGCCCAGTCGAGCGGCACCCGCTCGCGCGTCCGCTCCTGCAGGGCGGCGGTGTAGGCCGCCACCGCCTGCTCCAGACGCCCCGGCCCGCTCTCCCGCTCCCCAAGCACCGCGAGCACGAGGCCGAGATTGTTCTGTGTCATGGCCCAGTCGAGCGGCACCCGCTCGCGTGTGCGTTCCTGCAGGGCGGCGGTGTAGGCCGCCACCGCCTGCTCCAGCCGCGCCGGCCCGCTCTCCCGCTCCCCAAGCACCGCGAGCGCGAGGCCGAGGTTCATCTGCGTCTGGGCCCAGTCGAGCGGCACCCGCTCGCGCGTCCGCTCCTGCAGGGCGGCGGTGTAGGCCGCCACCGCCTGCTCCAGACGCCCCGTCCCGCTCTCCCGCTCCCCGAGCCTGAAAAGTGCGGTGCCGAGATTGTTCTGTGTCATGGCCCAGTCGAGCGGCACCCGCTCGCGCGTGTATTCCTCCAGAGCGGCGGTGAAGGCGGCCACCGCCTGCTCCAGCCGCCCCGGCCCGCTCTCCCGCTCCCCGAGCCTCTGAAGCGCAGTGCCGAGATTCATCTGCGTCTGGGCCCAGTCGAGCGGCACCCGCTCGCGCGTGCGTTCCTGCAGGGCGGCGGTGTAAGCCGCCACCGCCTGCTCCAGCCGCCCCGGCCCGCTCTCCCGCTCCCCGAGCGCTTTGAGCGCATTGCCGAGGTTGTTCTGTGTCATGGCCCAGGCGAGCGGCACCCGCTCGCGCGTGTATTCCTCCAAGACAGCGGTGTAGGCCGCGACCGCCTGCTCCAGCCGCGCCGGCCCGCTCTCCCGCTCCCCGAGCCTCTGGAGCGCGAGGCCGAGGTTGTTCTGCGTCCCGGCCCACTCAAGGGGCACGCGCTCACGTGGCCGCTCCGCAAGCACAGTACGGCAGAGGTCGGCAGACTTACGCAACGCGTCATTGTCGCCGCGCTCGTAACCTTGCCAGTACAAAGCCCCTGCCTGCCGCTCTACAAGAGCGCTGTGCTCGTCGAGATGTCTGGAGGGAACGTAGGACGCCGCTTGGCCATACAACTCCGCTGCTTCCAAGTACTTCCGCTCCGTCTGAGCCACGTCCCCTTCCGCTGCTGTCGAGCGCGCCGCGCCCAGCTTCTGTGCGTCCACGGCCGCCTGCGCCTGATCCCGCAGCTGCTCTGCCGCCTCGGCCGCGGCCAGCTGCGCCTGCGTGGCTTGCCGCAGCAGCTCACGCCCCCGGTCCAGATGGCCAGCTTCGATCTCCGCCTGCGCCGAGGCGACCAGGGCCTTGGCGGTCGGATTGTCCGGGTTCAGCCCCGCCACCTGGGCCTTGAGCCGCATGTAGTCGGTGGCCACCTTGGTCAGCACCTCGGCCAGGCGCTCGTCCGGCACGTCCGGCTGCTCGCCGACAATGCGCAGCAGCGTCTGCGCTGCGCTGGAGGTGATGCCGAGGCGCCGGCTGATCGCCTCGACCCTGTCCAGCAGGGAGCCAGCGCCCTCAACGGCGGCCTTCGTCACCTCCCGCAGCTGCTCGGGCGTGAGGCCGAAGTTGCAGGTGAGCGTGTTGTGTGAGGCGTCGCGCCCGGCCGCGACCGCGCAGGTGGTCGCCGTCACTGACGAGCCCTCGGCCGCCGCGCTGCCCCGTGCTGCCAAGACGATCAGCAGCGCAGCCGCGAGACCCACGGTTACTTCTGGCCGGCGTCGGCGCATGATGCGGTGTTGCCGGCGCCCTGCGGCGCGGCCCCATTGTAGATGATCGTATTGTGTGACGCATCGCGTCCGCCCGCAACAGAGCCTTGTTGCGCGCAGACGACGCTCTTCCCGCCGGACGAGGGATCATGGGCGGGCCAGACGTAGGTCACGACGGCCCATGTCCCTGCGGCTAAAGCGACGAGACCGCCCCCGATCCACGAGAGGATTTCGCGGTTCTTCGGCTCGCCGATGAACGATGCGATGCGGTTCATGCGTGGCCTCGCCAGCGATGAAATGCAAACCGCCTGCTCAAAATCTCGCGCGCAACAATATACTCACACCGCACGAAATCCACAAATTGCTTTCGATAACTACTTCTTCTGCCGCCGGCGGATCTCGGCCTGCGCTTTCGCTCGCCGTGCACGGACGTCCGCGACCCATTCAGGCGGCCAAACGGCTGCGATGACGCTCAGGCTTGCGTCAAAGACCGCCACCGCCTGCTCCAGACGCCCCGTCCCGCTCTCCCGCTCCCCGAGTCTCAGGAGCGCGGTGCCGAGGTTCACCTGCGTCATGGCCCAGTCGAGCGGCACCCGCTCGCGCGTGCGTTCCTGCAGCGCGGCGGTGAAGGCGGCCACCGCCTGCTCCAGACGCCCCGTCCCGCTCTCCCGCTCCCCAAGGACTCGGAGCGCGACGCCGAGGTTGTTCTGCGTCATGGCCCAAGCGAGAGGCACCCGCGCGCGTGTGAATTCCTCCAGGGCGGCGGTGTAGGCCGCAACCGCCTGCTCCAGACACCCCGTCCCGCTCTCCCGCTCCCCAAGGACTCGGAGCGCGGCGCCGAGGTTGTTCTGCGTCGTGGCCCAGGCGAGAGGCACGCGCTCGCGCGTGAATTCCTGCAGGGCGGCGGTGAAGGCGGCGACCGCCTGTTCGAGCTGTGCCGTCCCGCTCTCCCGCGCCCCGAGCCTCTGGAGCGCGGTGCCGAGGTTGTTCTGCGTCATAGCCCAGTCGAGCGGCACGCGCTCGCGCGTGCGCTCCTGCAGGGCGGCGGTGAAGGCGGCCACCGCCTGCTCCAGACGCCCCGTCCCGCTCTCCCGCTCCCCAAGCCTGTGGAGCGCGGTGCCGAGGTTGTTCTGCGTCGTGGCCCAGGCGAGAGGCACGCGCTCGCGCGTGAATTCCTGCAGGGCGGCGGTGAAGGCGGCGACCGCCTGTTCGAGCTGTGCCGTCCCGCTCTCCCGCTCCCCAAGCCTCTGGAGCGCGGTGCCGAGGTTCATCTGCGTCTGGGCCCAGGCGAGCGGTACGCGCTCGCGCGTCCGCTCCTGCAGGGCGGCGGTGTAAGCCGCGACCGCCTGTTCGAGCTGTGCCGTCCCGCTCTCCCGCTCCCCAAGCCTGTGGAGCGCGGTGCCGAGGTCGTTCTGCGTCATAGCCCAGTCGAGAGGCACCCGCTCGCGTGGCCGCTCTGCAAGCACATTCCGGTAGAGGTCAGCTGACTTGCGCAAGGCGTCATTGTCGCCGCGCTCCTCGCCTTGCGAGTACAAAGCCCCCGCCTGCCGCTCGATAAGAGCGCTGTGCTCGTCGAGACGTCCGGGCGGAGCATAGGCAGCCGCTTGGCCATACAGCTCCGCTGCCTCAAGGTACCGCCGCTCCGTCTGAGCCACGTCTCCCTCGGCCGCCATCGAGCGTGCCGCGCCCAGCATTTGCGCATCCGCGGCCGCCTGCGCTTGATCGCGCAGCTGCCGCGCCATCTCGGCCGCGGCGAGCTGCGCCTGAGTGGCTTGCCGCAACAGCTCACGCCCCCGGTCGAGATGGCCCGCCTCGATCTCCGCCTGCGCCGAGGCGACCAGGGCCTTGGCAGTCGGATTGTCCGGGTTCAACCCCGCCACCTGGGCCTTGAGCCGGACGTAGTCGGCGGCAACCTTGGTCAGCACCTCGGCCAAGCGCTCGTCGGGTACATCCGGCTGCTCGCCCACAATGCGCAGCAGGGCCTGTGCCGCGCTGGACGTGATGCCGAGCCGCCGGCTGATCGCCTCGATCCTGTCCATCAGGGGACCGGTCGCGCCCTCGACCGCGGCCTTCGTCGCCTCACGCAGCTGCTCGGGCGTCAGCCCGAAGTTGCAGGTGAGCGTGTTGTGTGAGGCGTCGCGCCCGGCCGCCACCGCACAGGTGGTCGCCGTCACCGACGAGCCCTCGACCGCCGCGCTGCCCCGCGCTGCCAAGACGATCAGTAAGGCAGCCGCGATCCCCGCGGTTACTTCGTACCGGCGTCGGCGCATGATGCGGTGTTGCCGCCGCCCTACGGCGCAGCTCCGTTAGAAGTAATCGGAGTGTGTGATACGTCGCGGCCGCCCGCAAGAGAGCCGTGCCGCACTCTCTCATCTTGCGCGAACCTCCGCGATCCATTCCGTCGAGGCGACCGTGAACGTCCGCGCCTTTGCATCGATCCCCTCGCTTGCAAAGTTGCAAGACTGCGGCATCCTAGAGCCGAGTTAAGCGGCTTGATCGAGACCTTTCCGCAAAACACCACGAGCGGAGGGAACAGATGGATCCCATCACGACGGCACTGGTGGCGGGTGCTGCAGTAGCTCTCAAGGACGTGGCCAGTGACGCCGTAAAGGCTGCATACCACGGCCTAAAGGATCTAATCAAAAATAAGATCACTAGCTTGACCAATCTTGAGGATGATCCGAAAGACGAGGATTACCGTAGGGCGACCAGCAAAGAACTAAATAAGAAGGGCTTGGACAAAGACCCTGCCGTGCTGGAGAAAGCCAAGGAGTTGACCTCCGCTCTTGAGCGCGAGCCTCCCGAGCGAGTCGCTCCAGCCCTCGCCTCAATCGGCATCACCATTCAGGATATCCAGACAGCCGGCGACCTGATTATTAAAAATCTCAAGGCCGGCGGCAGGTTGGAGATCAGTGGACTCCAAGCCGGGGCGGCGGAAAAAAACGGGTAGGGGCGAGCGATCCCGGGTCGGGATCGCTCGTCGCGCAGCACCTGCAGGCCGCCCGCGACATTATCATCCGGCTCGGCGGGGCAGCTGTAGCATCCAAGTTCTCCGGCAAGATCCAGCCGTTCCTCGAGGAGTACCTGATCACCGAGACCGAGGCGGGGCCGGCGGCAGCCCCGTTCGGCGGTCGCGATCACGCATTCGGTCGGCTCGACGGCTGGCTTGCGGACGAACGTGCCTGTCCCCGCTTCGTCCTGGTCGCCCCCGCGGGGCGGGGCAAGAGTGCCCTGCTCGTGCACTGGATCAAGCGGCTGGAACAGGCCGGGCGCATCGGCCAGGCCGAGGGCGCGTGGCGCCTCGCCTTCGTGCCGATCAGCCTGCGCTTCAACACCAATCGGCCGGAGGTCTTCTACGAGGCCATCGCCGCGCGCCTGGCCGAGATCCTCGGCCAGAGCCTGCAGCCGGCCCACACCGACCCGGCCGCCTACTACGAGGATTGGTGCCGCAGGCTGATCGACGAAGCCATCGCGCAGAACCTACGGGTTCTGGTGGTGCTCGACGGCGTTGATGAGGCTCTGGGCGGGCGCTTCGGCGCGACCTGGTTCCCCCGCACCCCCGGCTCGCAGGTGCGCCTGCTGGTCTCTGCGCGTCTGCAGGTGGGCGATCAGGACGCGCGCGGCTGGGTCGAGCGGCTCGGCTGGGGAACCAGCGTTCGGGTGCAAACCTACGAGTTGCCGGTCTTGGCTCAGGACGGCATCCGAGACCTGCTCTGCAACGCTGGCGCGCCCGTCGACGTTCTTGCGGCCCGGCCGGAGATCGTCGGGAAGCTGTACAGGCTCACTGACGGCGAGCCCCTCCTGCTCAGGCTGTATGTCGAGGACCTCTGGAAGCGCGGCGATGAGACCGGCGGCCTGACGCTTGAGGACCTCGAACGCATCAAACCAGGCTTCAAGGGCTACTTTGACGACTGGTTCGGTCGCCAACACGAGGCTTGGGAGGCGGAGCGAAGGGACGGGGCCCGGATCGAGGAGGCAACCCTCTTCACCTACCTCGCCGTTCTGGCCTGTGCCTACGGTCGGCTAACCTCCGAGGAACTGAACGACCTCGCCCGGCGGGTGCACGGCATCCCCCCTGCCTTCCGCACCACAGATGCACTAAAGCCGCTGCGGCGCTTCATCATTGGCACCGGCCGGCGGTCACGGGACGAGGATGCGGGCTATGTTCTGAGCCATCCGAAGTTCGGTGAGTTCCTGCGGGAGGATTATCTCGACCAAGCTTGGATCGAACGGGCTCGTCAGGCTTTTGCGGACTGGGGTCGTGCGGTCCTGCACAACCTCAGCACCGGAGACTTGCCCCCGGAGAAGGCCCCTTCTTACCTGCTGCAGTACCTTGGCCAGCACTTTCTGGACACGGATGCACCAGCGATCGACTTCATGAGCCTGGTCTCGGAGGGTTGGCTGCGGGCGTGGGAGAGCTTCGAGGGCGGGTACCGCGGCTTTTCGCAAGATGTCAGACGAGCCAAGGATGCTATTGCACAACATCATACTAAAGGTCTGACCGAAGGTCAGACTTTCTGGGCGTGGCAGTTTCGCTGCCAACTTGTCCTGGTCTCCATCGCCAGCATCGGCTCGCAAATTCCCCACGATCTGATTGCACAGTGTGTGCAGCACGGTGTTCTTTCGCCGCGCCAAGCCCTGCACTGGCTGGACTATCAAAGTAGCACTAGCCGTGCTCAAACCCTGGCGGGGCTCGCCCCGCATCTGCCGGAGCAGTTACTGCCCGAGGCGTTGCAGGCCGCGCGGACGATCCAGGACGAAGACGAGCGCTCTCGAGCCCTGGCGGGGCTCGCCCCGCATCTGCCGGAGCAGTTACTGCCCGAGGCGCTGCAGGCCGCGCGGACGATCCAGGACGAAGACGAGCGCTCTCGAGCCCTGGCGGGGCTCGCCCCGCATCTGCCGGAGCAGTTGCTGCCCGAGGCGCTGCGGGCCGCGCGGGCGATCCAGAATGAGAACGCGCGCTCTCGAGCCCTGGCGGGGCTCGCCCCGCACCTGCCGGAGCAGTTGCTGCCCGAGGCGCTGCAGGCCGCGCGGGTGATCCAGGACGGTAGGCAACGCGCCCACTTCCTGGCGGGGCTCGCCCCGCATCTGCCGGAGGCGGAGCGCGTCCACGCCTTTGCCAATGCGCTGCAGGCCGCGTGGACGATTTGGGACCAGGGCGAGTGCGCCCACTTCCTGGCGGGGCTCGCCCCGCACCTGCCGGAGCAGTTGCTGCCTGAGGCGCTGCAGGCCGCGCGGGCAATCCAGAATGGGGGCCCGCGCGCCCGAGCCCTGGCGGGGCTCGCCCCGCATCTGCCGGAGGCGGAGCGCGCGGGCGCCATTGCCGAGGCGCTGCAGGCCGCGCGGGCGATCCAGAACGAAGACGCGCGCTCTCGAGCCCTGGCGGGGCTCGCCCCGCACCTGCCGGAGGGATTGCTGCCCGAGGCGCTGCAGGCCGCGAAGGCGATCCAGGACGAAGACGAGCGCGCCGGTGTGACCTGGGTGCAACGACCCCTGAATGTACCGGAGGGACAGCGGGAGGGACAGCGGCTTGCGGCGCTGCAGTGGGCGATCCAGGATGACGAGCTACGCGCTCAGGCCCTGGCGGAGCTAGCCTCGCACCTGCCGGAGGGATTGCTGCCCGAGGTGCTGCAGGCCGCGCGGGCAATCCAGAATGGGGGCCCGCGCGCCCGAGCCCTGGCGGGGCTCGCCCCGCATCTGCCGGAGGCGGAGCGCGCGGGCGCCATTGCCGAGGCGCTGCAGGCCGCGCGGGCGATCCAGAACGAAGACGCGCGCTCTCGAGCCCTGGCGGGGCTCGCCCCGCACCTGCCGGAGGGATTGCTGCCCGAGGCGCTGCAGGCCGCGAAGGCGATCCAGGACGCGCGCGAGCGCGCCCGAGCCCTGGCGGGGCTCGCCCCGCATCTGCCGGAGGCGGGGCGCGTGGACGCCTTTGCCGAGGCATTGCAGGCCGCGCGGGCGATCCAGAACGAGAACGCGCGCTCTCGAGCCCTGGCGGAGCTCGCCCCGCACCTGCCGGAGGGATTGCTGCCCGAGGCGCTGCAGGCCGCGCGGGTGATCCAGGACGCGCGCGAGCGCGCCCGAGCCCTGGCGGGGCTCGCCCCGCATCTGCCGGAGGCGGGGCGCGCGGACGCCTTTGCCGAGGCGTTGCAGGCCGCGTGGGCGATCCAGAACGAGAACGCGCGCTCTCGAGCCCTGGCGGAGCTCGCCCCGCACCTGCCGGAGCAGTTGCTGCCCGAGGCGTTGCAGGCCGCGAAGGCGATCCAGGACGAGAACGCGCGCTCTCGAGCCCTGGCGGGGCTCGCCCCGCACCTGCCGGAGGGATTGCTGCCCGAGGCGCTGCAGGCCGCGCGGGCGATCCAGAATGAGAACGCGCGCTCTCGAGCCCTGGCGGGGCTCGCCCCGCACCTGCCGGAGGCGGAGCGCACCGACGCCTTTGCCGAGGCGTTGCAGGCCGCGCGGGCAATCCGGGATGAGGACGCGCACGCTCACCTCCTGGTGAGCCTAACTCCGCACCTGCCGGAGGCGGAGCGCGCCGGCGTGATCGCCGCGGCGCTGCAGGCCGCGCGGGCAATCCAGGACGAGAGTGTGCGCGCCCGAGCCCTGGCGGGGCTCGCCCCGCACCTGCCGGAGGCGGAGCGCGCCGGCGCCTTTGCCGAGGCGCTACAGACCGCGTGGGCGATCCAGGACGATAGGCAGCGCGCCGACCTCCTGGCGGTGCTCGCCCCGCATCTGTCGGAGGGATTGCTGCCCGAGGCGCTGCAGGCCGCGCGGGCGATCCAGGACGGCAGGCAGCGCGCCCGAGCCCTGGCGGGGCTCGCCCCGCATCTGTCGGAGGGATTGCTGCCCGAGGCGCTGCAGGCCGCGCGGGCGATCCAGGACGGCAGGCAGCGCGCCCGAGCCCTGGCGGGGCTGGCCCCGCACCTGCCGGAGGGATTGCTGCCCGAGGCGTTGCAGGCCGCGCGGGCGATCCAGAACGAGAACGCGCGCGCCCGAGCCCTGGCGGGGCTGGCCCCGCACCTGCCGGAGGGACTGCTGCCCGAGGCGCTGCAGGCCGCGCGGGTGATCCAGAACGAAGACGCGCGCTCTCGAGCCCTGGCGGGGCTCGCCCCGCACCTGCCGGAGGCGGAGCGCGCCGGCGTGATCGTC
The DNA here is from genome assembly GCF_000022085.1 of Methylobacterium nodulans ORS 2060. Classification (NCBI taxonomy): domain Bacteria; kingdom Pseudomonadati; phylum Pseudomonadota; class Alphaproteobacteria; order Hyphomicrobiales; family Methylobacteriaceae; genus Methylobacterium; species Methylobacterium nodulans. The sequence goes on along the minus strand of NC_011894.1, from coordinate 6,221,585 downwards.
GAGGCGCTGCAGGCCGCGAAGGAGGTCCAGAACGAAGACGCGCGCGTCCACCTCCTGGTGAGCCTAACCCCGCACCTGCCGAAGGCAGAGCGCGCCGGCGTGATCGCCGCGGCCCTGCAGGCCGCGAAGGCGATCCAGAGTAAGTGGATGCGCGCCCAAGCTCTGATGGGGCTGGCTCCGCATCTGCCGGAGGCGGAGCGCGCCGGCGTGTTCGCCGCGGCGCTGCGGGCCGCGTGGGCGATCCAGAACGAGAACGCGCGCGCCCACCTCCTGGCGGAGCTCGCCCCGCACCTGCCGGGGGCGAAGCGCGCTGGCGTGATCGTCGAGGCGCTGCAGGCCGCGCAATCAATCCAGGATAAGAACGCGCGCGCCGATCTCCTGGCAGGGCTGGCCTCGCACCTGCCGGAGGCGGAGCGCGCCAAGGCGTTCGCCACGGCGCTGCAGGCCGCGCGATCGATCCGGGACGAGAGCGAGCGCGCCGATCTCCTGGCAGGGCTGGCCTCGCAGCTGCCGGGGGCGGACCGCGCCGGCGTGTTCGCCGAGGCGCTAAAAGCCGTGAAGGCGATCCAGAACGAGGATGCGCGCGCCCGAGCCCTGGCGGAGCTAGCCCCGCATCTGCCGGAAGGGTTAGAGGAGTGCGCCTTGTACTCCTTTGTGCAAATTATAAAAATGCGGCGTGGCGCACTTTTTCATTATTTCGTGAGTTTCATTCCTGCTATTTCTCGGCACGAGGGTTGTCACGCATTACAAGAAAGCAGACTTGCTATATCTGAAGCGACAAAATGGTTTTGTTAGATCATGTGTACTCTGTCGCGCCGACATGCATCAACGATCTAGGCCTCAGCAACCGTCTTGTCCCGCTCTCACTTTCGCGGAGCGCTGAGGCGGCGTGCTGGGGCGCACGGTTCGGGCGGTAAGCTGGTATGCTATCATACTAGCATACAGTTATAGAGGTACGCTGCTAGAGAAGTTTGCTTGCTTACAGGCACGCTAGGGTGCAGGCGTACAGAGATGCTAGCTTAACGGTTCGTTGGTGTGCAGGCGTGCTAATGGAGCAGCGAAGCGGCATGCCGGCATGCCGGTGAACCAGTGCGAGCCGACCGATGAATGTGCTCAGCCTCGTCACGCAGAAGGGTGGAAGGGCTTGTCGCAAACTCGGAGCCGGGGACGCAGCAGGGGCTCTGCCGTCCCGCTTTCACGCTTTGTTCGCGACGGGAAGTCCGAAGCAGTGCGCGAGCAGTTGGTTCTGCTCGCGCACGGTCCACGCCCCCGCGAACCCGAAGCCCTTGCGCAACCACAGCATGGCCTCGAAGCCCTGGATCGTGCGCCGCCCCGTGGTGAACGAGCGGAACCCGCCCACGCGGGGCATCGGCCGCTTGACCCGGAAGTGGTCGCTCTCGATCCCTTGCTGCAGGTGCTTGGTGACGTGGTGGGTCGGTGCCCGGGGCAGCAGACCCTCCTCGTGGCTTTCGGCGATGGCCGGCGGGTAGGGGCCGGCTCCATCGGTGCCGATGCGATCCGGCGCGAGCAGCGGCTCCTCCTTGAGCATCTTGCGGAAGAAGCGCTTGGCGGCGTCCAGGTCGCGGTGGGCGGTGAGGAGGAAGTCGACCGGCTCCCCGTGCTTGTCGATGGCGCGGTACAGGTAGCGCCACTGGCCCCGGATGCAGATGTACGTTTCGTCGACGCGCACCGATCCGCAATGCGGTTTGCGGAGCATGCGTAAGCGGCGCTCGATGGCCGGCGCGTAGGCGAGCACCCAGCGATTGAGGGTGGAGTGATCCACCTCCAGGCCGCGTTCGAGCAGCATCTCCTCGATGTCGCGGTAGCTCAGGGCGTAGCGCAGATACCAGGAGACAGCTTGGACGATGAGCGTGGCCTCGAAGTGCCGGCCCTTGAAGTCGCCGCGAGCTTGGCGCTTCAGCTTGAGGGCGAGGGCGTTGAGGATCATGGGCCGGCTCCGGGGCGGAGGCGGCAAGCTGGGCTGGTATGCCTAATGGCTGGTGAACGTCATCGCGTTTGCGACAGGCCCGCGTCACGCGCCTTCCGGTCTGCGGCCTTCTCGGCGAGATCGGCCGCCCGGCGGGCCTCGTCGTGTTTGGCGGCCCGGGCCTCGCAGCGTTGGCGCAGCTCATCCAACTCCTCCACGGTGAGGTGCTCGATGCCGATGTAGCGGTTCTGGGCGGCGCTGGTCCGGATCAGCTCGTCAAGTTTGGCCTGGATGGCGGCCCCGTCTCGGTTCTGCGTGTTCTGGATCAGGAACACCATCAGGAACGTCACGATGGTGGTGCCGGTGTTGATGATGAGCTGCCAGGTGTCCGAGTAGTGGAACAGCGGCCCGCTCACCGCCCAAGCCAGGATCACCACCAGGCAGAGGAGAAAAGCACTTGGCCGGCCGGCGGCGTGGGCAATGGCCGAGGCGAACGTAGTGAAAGCCTCGCCGAGCGCCATGCGCAGGTCTCCTGGTCGAAGGCATGGCCTATGGCACCGCTATCCCACCCTCGCCAGCAGGATCGCGGTCCGGACGGCCACCCGTCGCCGGGCAACGGTGACGTCCTTGCGCCGCATGGCCTCCGCGGCTTGGCGGCAGGCGGCTACGGCCGCGTCGATGTCGAGGGTCAGACCAGCGGCGATCTGGCGGGGCCCAGACGAGGGGTGGGCAAGGTAGCCCATCACGGCGGCGTCGACCTGCTCGTCAGTCAGGCGCTTGGCCGTGCGGAGGTCTGCGATGGTGGCCATGAGCGAGCACCTACAGCTGCAGGCTGGAGCGAAGCTGTCCTGCGCGGCCCCAGGCTGCCGCTGGAGCCCGTCAGGGCCTCGTTGGCGGCCGAACAGCCTTGGCCGCCAGGGGGGGTTGAGCCCGCAAAGCTTAGCAGCCGTCCAGACCCGCCCAAAGCCCGGGAAAGGGCATTCCGTTTGGTGTCGTGGAGAGTGGGAACAACGGCGGCCTCTGCCGCCAGCGGCCGCGAAAGGGTCAAGATTTCAGCTGCGCTGACTTGGGCGCAACCGCAGGGGCGCTCTCATGGCCCAGGTCCGCGTTCTCGACCCGATCACCGGCCGGATCGTGATCATCATCGTCTCGGACTGAAGCTCGTCCCGCTCGCTAGGCGGCGATGACGAGTCCGGTGAGCAGGATGAGGAAGAAATTCGAGAAGAGGAGCGCGCGGATCATGGCGGCCTCCGTCCTGGAGCGCCGCCATGATGATCATGCCAGTGCCGCCGTAAAGCGATTGGAAGCGCCGCCAGCGGCGTTTTCTACACCTGAAGCTTGGGAGAAGGCAGCCCGCATGCGCGAAAGCCGGCCAGCGGGCGCCTAATGACCAGGAAACGGTTATCTGGGCCGTAGGGTGTTGCGGAGGGCAGGGCCATCAGCGTCGTAGCCGCGACGCCTCATGCGGGTCTCGCCAGCCGGATCGCGGTCCGCACCGCTATGCGCTGCTGGGCCTCGGGCGCATTCTCTCGGGCGAGCACCTCGCGGGCGTATGGGTCGGCGAGCATAACCGCGGCGAGATCCAAGGCGACGCCCTCCGTGATCAGCCGCAGGCCGGGTCTAGGGGCGTCGAGATAGTCGCAATGGCCGATCCGGCCATCATCTGGCCTGCGCCTCGACGCGAGGCATCGGCGCGACTTGGAGCGCTCGAGCCAGCCGCGAGCGCGAATCCCTGTCCATCACGACGGCGGCAGCCGCGGCGATAAGCCCGCTCACGACGAAACTCACAAACGCGATCCGAAGAGTGTGCACGAGCGGCGTCCTAGAGCGGGGTCCGAGCGGGTTGAAACCGTGGTGATGGCAACGCGTTGGCCGGTCCCCGGGGGGGCGGCTCAACGGAGGTGGCCCATGCCCTCAGCTTTGTCTGTCGACCTGCGCCAGCGCGTCGTCTCGGCCGTTGCAGAAGGCGCCTCCTGCCATCAGGCCGCCGCGCGCTTCGGGGTCAGCGTGGCCAGCGTCAGCCGCTGGTCCAGGCAGCAGGAGGGCCAGGGAGATGTCACGCCCAAGCCCATGGGCGGCGACCAGCGCTCGCAGCGCATCGAGGCTCATGCCGAGCTCATCCTGCAGACCTACCAAGCCCACCCGCAGAGCTTCCTGCATGAGCTCTGCGAGACGCTCCAGGAGCAAGGCGTTCCGGTCAGCCGCAGTAGCCTGTCGCGCTTCTTCGCCCGGCACCGCATCACGCGGAAAAAAGGGCGACGTACGCAGCTGAGCAGGAGCGGGAGGATGTAAAGGCGGCTCGTGAGGCGTGGTTTGCCGGCCAGCTTGAGCTGGATCCGGAGCGACTGGTGTTCCTGGATGAGACCGCCGCCACCACCAGCATGGTCCGCCGCTACGGCTGGGCCCCGCGCGGCGAGCGTTGCCGCCTCGCGGCACCCGCAGGGCACTGGAAAACCACCACTGTGATTGCCGGGCTGCGCACGAGCGGGCCTGACGCGATCGCTCTGCTGGACGGCCCTGTGACGGGCGAACGCTTCCGCGCCTACGTGACCGACACCCTGGTCCCCACCCTGAGACCCGGCGACACCGTGATCCTGGACAATCTGGGCGCTCACAAGGTGGCCGGCGTGCGCGAGGCGATCGCGGCAACCGGGGCCCGGCTGCTTTATCTTCCTCCGTACTCACCTGAGTTCAACCCGATTGAGCAGGCCTTCGCCAAGCTGAAAGCGCTGTTGCGCAGGGCGGCGGCCCGCAGTGTCAGTGAACTCTGGGCGGCGATCCACCAAGCCTTCAAATGCTTCTCGCCGGCTGAGTGCCGCAACTACTTCACAGCTGCTGGATACGAGGATGATGCTTACGCTTCAACCTGATCGGGAGCGGCTCTAGCTCGCGCCGCTATAGCGCTCCGCCTCATTGCAGACTGCAGCTCACGCACCACAGTCTGCGCCGAACCAGCGACTCACCCAGAGACTGGCAACCAGTTGCCAACGGGGACTCCGCCCGGAAGTCGTCCACGAAGCGCCGGCAGTTCGCGAGGGTCTCGACCCACTCGTCCGGCCTGAACCCGGGGCACGGCGGCTGGCCGGGTGACAGGCTGGTGAGCCCGCGGCTCTATTCGACGACGGCGGGGGATAGAGCGTTGAGCGTGGCCGAGTCGGACATGGCGGGACGCTACCCGCGGGCGAGGCCGTGCGCGAGAGCCACCAAGCCTCACTCTCCCCGGATCATCACGACCTTGATCCTGGGCGCCTCAGACTCTCGGATACTGTCTGCCGTCGCGCGCCCGCCCGGCACCTCTCCGCGGCGGGCCTTTTCGTTTGGAAAACCAGCTGTAAGCTCTTGAGATTTCGTATCTCGGAATTCAGGCATTTTGCAGAAATGCTCAATTGGATCCGCGCTTTAGGCTAGCTTGAGGTGCTAGTTGGGCAACCAGTGGAGGTTCGAGTCCTCTCGGCCGCACCATCCTGAAAACACTTGTGTTTTTGGAATGGGCGCAAAGCAGGCGGGCAACACGCCGACCCCGGTTTTGCAAACGCTTTTGCAGGTTCCGACCATCATTCGTTCCCGGTGACCGCCTTCCTGCGGTGCTGGTCGAGCTTGATGATGGCGCTCCGCGCGAGGCTTCGGGTCCGCGCCAGATAGACCTCCGGAATGCGATTGACCGATGCCACGGTGTGGCCGGCGGTGTGCGTCCTTCGCCCACGAGTCCCCGTCCGGCGTCGTCGGGATCGTGACAGGAGGAAGCGGCAGCCCCGACCGGCCCCGAGCGGCGATCAAGCGCATGGTCGATGGCTTTGCGGTTCCAGCGCCGCGTCCCGCTCCTCGAACGCCTGCAGGCTCTGTCCCTGGTGCGGTCTGAGACGCGTGCCATGGCCGTCCGCTCGTCGCCCTCTGCGAACAGAGGCCCGTGAGGCGGGCGCAGGCCATCAGGTCACGCCTCCATGCGGTGCAGCTATGCGTTGCGGAATGGTGCGGTGCGAAACAATCCCCGCTACAAACATTGCAGTGCACAACGCCGGAGGGCCGATGGACACGCTCGCCATGCCGCTTGCATCGGCGGCATTCTTCACACTCGGATGCGCTGTCTTGCAGACGTTCCGCCAGTATGCGGACCACATCACGCCTGTTCTCATGTGGGCCGCAATGCTGTTGATCGTGGCGATACTGACGGTCGCCAGCGTGCAATACCAGCTCGCACGGGGCGGGGCAGGAGATATGCTCCTCTTGGAAGCCTGGATGGCGACGATCCCGTAAGGGCCGGGGCCGAACTCGGCCCTCTCCGCGATGCCGTCGATCACGAGGGACGACTCACCGCCTCAAGGTTTCTTGGAGCCTCAAGGTTTCCTGGAGAAGGTGGAGTGATACCGACGGGCCTTGGAAATGACCGTTGGTTCCGTTGAGCAAAACGGATACTTCAGGCAGGCGCGCGCGCGGTGCGGCCGAACATGCGTGACCACAGGCCGCCAACGATCGCCCATGTGTCGAGGTTGCGGATGTCCTGGGAGTATCTTGAGCTTGTCCTTCGGGTAATCGAGGGCGAGCGCGCCGATAATGGTGCGCTCCAGCACGTCGAGCGGCTCGTTGTAGGTCGGGATGAACACGTCGACGGCGGGCAGGTCCTTCGGGTCCCGGGCGAAGAACTCCCGTTCGAGCCGGTCGGCCTCGGCGCTGCGGTTCACGTAGCGGCTCATCGCCGTCAGGAACAGCAGGATGTCCGCAAAGGCGCCGAGTTCAACCAAGAAGACGAACCACGCCCAGAAGAAGCCGAAGCTCCAGTCCGCCGGATAGGGAACGACGGTGGAGAAGAAGCGCCAGACGAGGTAGCGCAGGGCGATTGCGAGCACGGTCGCGCCGACTGTCGCAAGGGCAACGCTTGAGAGCGTGGCGGAGGTCTTCACGCCCGTGACGCGATGGCAACCGCATGGGGGCTCGCCAGGACGGCCACGTCGAAGCTGATCCCTTCCGCAATCAGCGCATGCCGGGTGTGGATCATCCGTCTGTTAACGCCTTGGCTTTATGCCTGCTCTTCACGAACGGTCAACCACGGACGCAAAGGGGCACGGTCGTGCTAGACATCGTCCGGATCATCGCTGCCGCCGCCATACTGCTCGCGTGGAGCCACATCGCTCCTGCTCTGTCGGCGCCCGGAGCCTTGCCTGGGCAAGCGCCTCCCGTGCAGGATGTCGCTCCGGAAAGAGAACCGACCTGTCCTCCGTGGGCTTGGCCTTAGATCGGCCGAGCGATCGCCGTTTCGGACGGCGATGGCTCTGCTCGCCCACGCTCCCGTAACGCCATCGAGACTGAACGGCTCGCCGATTGCGGGTCGGTCCGGCATGCGGCGACAGGGCGAGCAAGCCGGATGAACAGGCCGGCTGCCGTGCCGTTAACCATCCACGACTGGACCAAGCTGGGAGTGGGTGGAATGAAGACGCGCATTTTGCTGTCAGGCGCTCTGCTCGCAGCCGTCGCGCTGGCGCCCATCGCCGCTGATGCTCGCGGGATTGGCGGGTTCGGGGGCGGTGGCTTCCATGGCGGTGGCGCCGGGTTCGGCAGCGGCGGGTTCCGGGGTGGCGGGGTCGGTGCTGGCGGTCTCGGCGGCGGTGGCTTCCGCGGGGCGGGCCTTGGTGCCGGTGGGCTGGGTACCGGCAGTGTCCGCGCGGGCAATGTTGGCTCAGCCGGTCTCGGCAACGGGAGTGTTCGCGCAGGGAGCATCGGCGCAGGCGGCTTCCGCGGCGCAGCCATCGGCGGGGGGGCCATGCGCGGGGCCGGAATCGGGGCGGGGATGAACCGCGGCCCGATCATCGGGCACGGCTTCAACGGCCGTGGCGGCGTCGTGGGCGGTCATGCGCGCCATCCCGGCTATGGCCGTCACCACGGCTACGGACGGGCTGTCGGCTATGGCGCTTTGGGTCTCGGTCTGGGGCTCGCGACAGGGTACGGGCTGGGCATCTACAACGACACCACGGACGAGTGCGCTTACAGGCTGCGCGAGGGGCTGCCGCTGCCGGCGTATTGCGAGGATGCCTATTACGGGACCGCGTATTGAGGGCTGCAAGGCCCGCCATGCGCACGTTGGCGCAAGCCCCGGCCGTTGGCGTGCCGGGGCGTGTCCCTTCGAGTGCGCTCAGGAAATGATGCTCGTTGGGATGAGTTCGCCACCGGCTACGCCGACCCTGGGGGATGAAACCGCGGCTGACTGAGCGCCCCTCCCCCGATGGCACCCTCAACCGCCCTCATGCTGAGGTGCTCCGTGCGATCTTCGATCGCCGCCGCCTCAGCGGAGCGCCCCGGCGGCCCGCGCTTCGCCCTCCGGCACGGTGCCGAGCAGCAGGGCGACCCCACGGAGCCGGCCGCCCCGCCCTCCCGGGCGCATCAGACCAGCCCCGCCAAGTGCAGGACCACGCCCGCAGCCGAGCAGGCCGCCAGCGTCGCGATCATGCCGATCTTGAACCGGAATACGGCCACGGCAGCCGCGAGCGCCAGGAGCAGGGCGAAGGGGTTCACGCTGGCGGGCACCGGCAGGTCGAACCGGAGCGGCCCGACTGCGAGGGGCCGCACCTGGCCGAAGACGGTGTGGAGCGCAAACCAGACCGCGAGGTTGAGGATCACGCCCACCACGGCCGCGGTGATGGCCGCCAGCGCGCCGGCGAGGGCCGGGTTGCCGCGCAGGCGCTCGACGTAAGGAGCCCCGACGAAGATCCAGAGGAAGCAGGGCACGAAGGTCACCCAGGTGGTCAGCAGGCCCCCGAGCGTCCCGGCGACGAGCGGCGGCAGCGAACCGGGGGCGCGGAAGGCGGCCATGAAGCCCACGAACTGCGTGACCATGATCAGCGGTCCGGGCGTGGTCTCGGCCATGCCGAGCCCGTCGAGCATCTCGCCGGGCTTCAGCCAGCCGTAATGCTCCACCGCCTGCTGCGCGACATAAGCCAGCACCGCGTAGGCGCCCCCGAAGGTCACCATGGCCATCTTGGAGAAGAACACCGCGATCCGGCTGAACACGTCGGCTGGGCCGAGGGCGAGCAGGATGGCGGCGACCGGCAGCAGCCAGAGGCCCGCCCAGAGACCCAGCACCCGCAGGGTGTCCCGCGGCGCTGCCCGTTCCTGCGGGAGCTCGTCATCACCGAGCAGGAAAGGGCCCTCAGCGACCGTGTCGGACGCGCCGTGGCCACCGCCGGCCTGGAACTCCGGCCGACCCGCCCGCCCGCCGAAGTAGCCGATCACGCCCGCCGCCAGCACGATGAGCGGGAACGGCACATCAAGGAAGAAGATCGCCACAAAGGCCGCTGCGGCAAGCGCCACCATGATCCGGCTCTTCAGAGCGCGCTGGCCGATCCGCCGCACGGCCTGGAGCACGATGGCGAGCACCGCGGCCTTGAGGCCGAAGAACAGGCCGGCGACCAGGCCGACCTGGCCGTAGAGGGCGTAGATCCAGCTCAGGGCCATGATCGCCAGGATGCCCGGCACGACGAAGAGCCCGCCCGCGACGAGGCCGCCGCGTGTGCCGTGCATCAGCCAGCCGACATAGGTGGCGAGCTGCTGAGCCTCGGGGCCGGGCAGGAGCGTGCAGAAATTCAGGGCGTGCAGAAAGCGGTGCTCGGAGATCCAGCGCTGCTCCTCGACCAGGATGCGGTGCATGACCGCGATCTGCCCGGCCGGGCCGCCGAAGGACAGGGCGGCGACCCGCAGCCAGACCGGCAGGGCTCCGGCGAGGGTGACAGACTGCGGCGGGCCAGTTTCGGCCGCCGCCCCAGCCGGCGCGGCGTTCACGGCGGTGCTGCCCATGGTCAGCCCCCCGGCTTCGGCTTGTTGGTGGGCCAGTTGTGGGTCTCGTCGGTGGCGTCCCGGCACCAGCGGTAGAAGGCGTCGTAGAGCAGCATCCCGGCATCGAGCTGCGCCAGATCGTCGGCATACATCCGCGACAGCCCGAGCGAGGCGGCGAGCAGACCGGCTGCCTCGGGGGCGAGATCGAGCCGCGCCGTATCGGCGCCGCGCACGATGGCCGCCAGCCGGCGCAGGGGCTCGGTCCCGAGGGTCAGCTCCTCGACCATCACGTCGAAGCTGCACCGCTCGCCCCGGTGGCTCCAGAACACCTCCGGGCTGTCGATGTCGAAGGGCGCGCCACCGAAGCCCTCGGCCACCGCCTCGACCTCGGAGGGGGGCACGAACAGGAACACGGCGGCGGGATCGACGAAGCGGCGGATCAGCCACGGGCAGGCGATGCGATCGATCTTCGGTCGCGCGCGCGTGACCCACACGGTCCGGCCCAGGGCATCGCGGGCGGGCAGCTTGTCGGCCGGCACCATGGGCAGGCCGGCCGCATACCAGGCATTGGTGCCGCCCTCCAGCACCTCGGCCGGCACCCCCTCCTGCCGCAGCCAGGCGGCGACGCCGTGACTGAGCTTCTGGCCGCGCCGGCAGATCACGATGGCATTGCGGCCGAAGAGTGCGCCGGCCCAGGCTGCCACGTCGCCCCAGGGGCGGCGCATGGCGCCCGGAATCAGCCGGGGATCCGCGGCGAAGTCCTCGTCGGTGCGGACGTCGAGGAGCACCGGGCAGCCGGGGGTGCCGAGGAGGCGAGCGAGCTTGTCGACCGGAATAGAGGTGGGCGTGGCCATGGCGCGTCCGTGCAGTGAAGCAGATTGGACGCGATGCTTCGGCCGGAGCCTCGTGAGGAGATCGCCATCCCCATGGCGCCGACCCTATGCGGCCCGGAAAGCCTGTCAAGGGCTCTCATGAGGGCCCGGCCGACAGGCGGGCCGGGCCGCCGGCCATGCTCCGGGACCGGGCCTTCTCCCCTGCATGCATCAAGCTCGACCAGCATCGCCGCGTGAAGAAAGCGGCGTCAGCGCGGCGATCAAGCGGCACGGCGGCATCGCCCGCAATGCGGCCCGTCACGCGAAGGAAAGCTTGCGCAATCCGGGGCGGGTGTTCACGCCCATCCACCCGTCCGCCAGCGACCCGATATCGAGCGCGACGCCGCCGCTCTGCTTGATCCTGTGGCAATACAGCTTTCCGAGCAGGCCGGCGGCCACCAGGTACAGCTTGCCGTTCAGCGGCCTCGACAGAGCCTCCATGATGGCGAGGAACCGGTCCGGCCAGTGCGTCCCCTCGACCGAGGCGGCGGCCAGAAGATGGCTGTGCCCCTTCTCGCCGGGCACGTGATGGTAGTCGATCTCCGAGAATCCGAACTCGGCCTTCAGGATCTCGGGAAGGTCGTGATGGCACGCGATCAGCCCGATCGAGTCCTGCTGCCGCATCAGGTGGTACAGCGCCTTGGATTCGTGCAGTTCCAGGCTGATCAGCTGCGAGCAGGACGCCGCATGCGGCGGGCGATCGACCCGCAGCAGGTTGACCAGGGCCGAGATGCCGGTGACGCTGAGGAGCTTGTATTCGTGCCGGATCCAGTCCGGATAGGGCATGCCGACGATGTCGGCGTCCCGCATCAGGTCGGAGATCCGACAGGCCGTGGCGAGGAAGCCGTCATCCTGGATGTCGACCGTGCCGGCGAACCAGACATGCGCCCGGTCGCGGCGATTGTGCAGGTAGAGGTTCGGGAAGCGCCTCTCGTCGCTGTCGCTGAGGCGCACGAAGGCGCCCTCTCCGTCACCGACCCGGATCAGGCTGAAGCCCGTGCCGGCATCGAGCGCGGCCGCGGCCGCGGCCGTGACACCGTGAGCGGACAGGTAGCGGGGCGAGCTGCTCAGCGCCGTCGCCATCGCGAGCGCGCGCTCTCTCGGGTAGTCCGCCACGAAGAGTCCGAATTCCCGGATGACCCGCGCGGTCGTCTCGATCGCATGCCGGTCCGGGTGTCCGAGGATCGGGATCCTGTCGATGGCCGCGTCGCCCGCGGCCGTTTCACCCAACGAATACAAGATCCTGGCCGCCACCAGATTGGTGCGGTCCTCATGCGGATGGTGCGCCAGGATCTCCTGCAGGGTGAGCAGGGCGTCGGAATGGCTGCCTTCGTGAAGATACAGGATGGCCTTCTCGTAGCGCGACGGGATATCGCGCGGCTCCGCGCAGGCGAGGCGGTCGAAGACCGACAGGGCCTCCTCGCGCAGGCCGGCGTCTCTCAGGACGATGCCGATATTCACGAGGTCGAGGGGCGGCAGGCTCGCCGACAGGCTGGTCGTCGCGATGGCACGCAGCCGATCCGGGTCGGCCGCAGCCGCGCGAGCTTCCTCCAGGAGGTCAAAGGGCCTGCTCATCGATCTCTCAGCAATGCAATGCCTCGGGCGCCGACGGTGGTGGCTTCATGCCAGATGCGGGCCCGGCTGGAAATGCGACTACGTTTGCGACAATACCAATACAATACCACTACAATGAAGGCCGAATCGTCGATGCGGCACGGCTCCCCGGGGGGCGTGACCGCTTCCCGAGCGAGATTTCGGTCCGGCGGAGTTGTGCTATGCCGGCACCCGCTGCCACACGCGGAGGCCTCATGTCCGACCTCACCCTCGATTCCGCCCAATCCATCGTGGCAACCGCCCTCACCACGGCGCGCGAGCTGAACCTCAAGCCGCTTGCGGTCGTGGTGCTCGATGCGCGCGGGGCTCTCAAGGCGGCCGCCGTCGAGGACGGGACGAGCCTCAGGCGGGCGGAGATCGCCGCCGCCAAGGCCAACGGGGCGCTCGCCCTCGGCATCGGCTCGCGGGCGATCGGCGCGCGGGCCGAGGCGCAGGCCTATTTCGTCGCGGCGGTCACGCATCTCGCGGGGCCGGCCGGGCTGGTGCCGGTCCCGGGCGGCGTGCTGATCAGGCGCGAGGGGCGCGTTCTCGGTGCGGTCGGCATCTCGGGCGACACCTCCGACAATGACGAGACGGCGGCGGTTGCGGGCATCGAGGCGGCCGGGTTCCAGGCCGAGACCGGCGCCTGAGCGCGGCATGCGCCGCCGCGACCTCCTCGCGGCCCTCGCCGCCGCCTCCCTCGCCGGGCCCGCCCGCGCGGCGGGTTCCCCCGTCTATCGCCGGGGCAACGGGGCGGATCCGGAGACGCTCGACCCGCACAAGACCTCCACGCTGGCGGAGGCCACGATCCTGCTCGACCTCTTCGAGGGCCTGACCTGCTACGACGCAGGCGGCAATCTGGTGGCGGGAGCGGCGGAACGCTGGTCCACTACGCCTGACGGGCTGACCTGGACCTTCACGCTGCGGCCGGAGGGCCGCTGGTCGAATGGCGACCCGGTTGTGGCGGAGGATTTCTTGGCCGGCCTGCGCCGGGTGCTGAACCCGGCGACGGGCGCCAAATACGCGAGCGTGCTGTTTCCGATCCGCCGGGCGGAGGCGGTGAATCGCAGCGCGGCTCCGGTGGAGGAACTCGGCGTGCGGGCGCCCGATCCGCGCAGGCTGGTGATCGAACTCGAGCAGCCGACCCCCTACCTCCTCGAATTGATGACGCATCAGGCGAGCACGCCGGTGCACCGGCCCTCGCTCGCGCGCCACGGCGACGCCTTCAGCCGGCCCGGGAACCTCGTCTCGAACGGCGCCTACCTGCTGCAGGATGTCTCGCCGAACGACCGGATCACGGCCGTGCGCAACCCGCATTACCGCGACGCGCCGAGCGTGCGGATCGGCCAAGTGGAGTACATCCCGACCCCGGACCTCGCGGCGGCGGTGCGGCGCTTCGCGGCGGGCGAGATCGATTCCCTCGACGACCTGCCGGCCGACCAGATCAAGGCGCTGAAGGCGCGCTTCGGGCCGCAGGTCTGGCTCACGCCGGCGCTCGGCGTGCTGGCGCTGATGGTGAACCTGCGGAAAAGCCCTCTGGGCGACCGGCGAGTGCGCCAAGCCCTCTCGCTCGCCATCGACCGCGAGTTCCTGGCCGAGGCGGTCTGGGGCGAGACGATGCTGCCGGCCTATTCCCTCACGCCGGCTGGGCTCGACAATGCCCTGCCGCCGCCCGAGATGCCGGGCCGGGAGCTGTCGCCCCTGGAGCGGGAGGACCGGGCGGTGGCCCTGCTGCGGCAGGCCGGCTTCGGGCCGGGCGCGACGCCGCTCACGGTCGAGATCCGCTACAACACCACCGACAACAACCGCAACATGATGGTGGCGATCGCCGATATGTGGCGCGTCCTCAACGTGAGGACGAGCTTCGTCAACACGGATGCGAAGACCCATTTCGCCCATTTGCGCGACGGCGGGCCATTCGACCTCGCCCGGATGAGCTGGATCGCCGATTATTCCGACCCGCAGAACTTCCTGTTCCTGGTCGAGAGCGGCAATGACGGCTTCAACTCGGGCCACTACGCCAATCCGGCCTATGACGCGCTGATGCGGGAGGCGGCGGGGACGGTCGATCTGGAGCGGCGCGCCGGTCTCCTCTACCGGGCCGAGGAGATCTTTCTGGCCGACCTGCCCTGGATCCCGCTGCTGCATTACCGGCACAAGCACATGGTGGCGCCGCGCCTCAAGGGGATGCAGCCCAACATCCGCGGCGTCGCGCCGACGCGCTATCTGTGGCTCGACGGATGAACGGGCATGTCACGGGGTCCGGGGCCCGAGGCCCCGGCGGGTCCAGGGCAGAGCCCTGGTGGGGCTCCGGGGCGAAGCCCCGATGACCGGTTTCGTGCTGCGCCGGCTGCTCCAGGCGATCCCGACCCTGTTCCTGGTCGTGACCCTGTCGTTCTTCCTGGTCCGGCTCGCCCCGGGCGGGCCGTTCGATCTGGAGCGGCCGCTCGCGCCCTCGGCCATGGAGAACCTCCGCCGGGTCTACGGGCTCGACCAGCCGCTGCTCGTTCAGTACGGGCGCTACCTCGCGTCGCTGGTGTCGGGCGATCTCGGGCCGTCCTTCTCGGTGCGGGACATGAGCGTGGCGGAGCTCTTCGCGCGCGGGCTGCCGGTTTCGATGACGCTCGGCGGGCTGGCGCTCGTGCTCGCGCTCGTGGGGGGCGTCGGGCTCGGCGGCCTTGCGGCCTCGCGCCGGGGCGGCCTCGTCGATCACGCGGTGATGACGCTCGGCACGCTCGGGCTCACGGTGCCGGGCTTCGTCGTGGCGCCGCTCTTGCAGATCGCCTTCGGGCTGTCCTTGCGCTGGCTGCCGGTGGGCGGCTGGGAGGACGGGGCGCCGAGGAACCTCGTCCTGCCCGTGGTGACGCTCGCCCTGCCGCAACTGGCGGTGATCGCGCGGCTCACCCGGGCCGCCCTCCTCGACAGCCTGGCCACCCAGCCGATGCGCACGCTGCGGTCGCTCGGCCTGCCGCCGCGCGTGATCGCGCTCCATGCGCTGCGCGGGGCGGCGCTGCCGGTCATCTCCTATCTCGGCCCGACCGCGGCGGGGCTCCTCACCGGCTCGGTGGTGGTGGAGACGATCTTCGGCCTGCCGGGCGTCGGGCGCGCCTTCGTGGACGGGGCGCTCAACCGCGACTACCCGCTGGTGATGGGCACGGTGGTGCTCGTGGGGGTGTTCGTGATCGTGTTCAACCTCCTGGTCGATCTCGCCTATGCGCTCGTCGACCCGCGCGTGCGGCACGCATGACGGCGGCGCCCGACCTCTCGCTCTGGGCGGCGGCAAGGCGGCGCCTCCTCGCCGATCCGGTGGCGCGCCTCGGCCTCGCGGTGCTGGGGCTTATCGCGCTCGCCTGCCTGGTGGGGCCGTTCCTCACCGGCCATCCTTATGAGCGGATCTATTACGACTACCCCCGCACCCCGCCCTCGCTGCAGGTCTATCCGCGGCCGGAGACGGTCGGGCCGGCGCTGGAGCGGCTGGCCTTGCGCATGCGGGTGCGGGCGGAGGACGTGACGGTCGAAGACGGCACCGTCCGGATGGTGCTCGCCGCCGACAAGCCGGTGGACGACCGCGCGCTCACCTTCTTCGCGCGCTCCGACCTGTTCGGGCCCGCGACCCTGCTCGGGCGCTCCGAGGACGGGCGGCGCCTCACGGTCAGTGTGCCGGTGCGCGAGACCCGCTTCCTCCTCGGCACCGATGCGCTCGGGCGCGACCTCCTCACCCGCATCCTGGTGGCGGGCCGGGTCTCGCTGGCCCTCGGGCTGATGGCCACCGGAGTGGCGCTCCTCATCGGGGTCGCCTACGGGGCGGCGGCGGGCTATCTCGGCGGGGCGGTGGACGCGGCGATGATGCGGCTCGTCGACATCCTGTACGCGCTTCCCTTCGTCTTCTTCGTCATCCTGCTCGTCGTGGTGTTCGGCCGCTCGGTGGCGCTGGTCTTCCTGGCGGTCGGCGCGGTGGAATGGCTCGACATGGCCCGGATCGTGCGGGGCGAGGCGCTGGCGATCCGCCGCCAGGATTATGTCCGGGCGGCGGAGGCGCTCGGCGTCGGCACGGGCGCGATCCTGCGCCGGCACGTGGTCCCGAACGCGCTCGGCCCGGTGGCAGCCTATGCGGCACTGCTGATCCCGCGGGTGATCCTGCTGGAGAGTTTCTTGTCCTTCCTGGGCCTCGGCGTGCAGGAGCCGATGACGAGCTGGGGCGTGCTGATCGCCGAGGGCGCGCGCAGCATCGAGACCTCGCCCTGGATGCTCGTCGCCCCGGCCCTCGTCCTGGTGGCGACGCTGATCGCGCTGAACGCCCTCGGCGACCGGTTGCGCGACGCCCTCGATCCGCACACGGCCTGAGCATGGACCCGCTCCTCACTTTAAGCGGGCTCTCGGTCTCCTATGGCGGGGTCGCGGCCCTGTCGGGGCTCGACCTCGCGGTCGGCCGGGGCGAGACGCTCGCCCTCGTCGGCGAATCGGGCTCCGGCAAGAGCCAGGCGGCCCTGGCGGTCATGGGCCTGCTGCCGGAGACCGCCCGTGCCTCCGGCTCGGTTCGGTTCGATGGGACCGAACTCGTCGGCCTGCCCCGTCCGGCCCTCGACCGCATCCGGGGGGCGCGCATCGGCATGGTGTTCCAGGAGCCGATGAGCGCGCTGCATCCGCTCTTCACCATCGGCCACCAGATCGCCCTGCCGTTGCGGGCCCATCGCGGCCTGTCGCGACGGCAGGCCCGCGCCCGGGCCCTCGACCTCCTGAGCCTCGTCGGCCTGCGCGATGCGGGGGCGCGGCTCACGGCCTATCCGCACGAGCTCTCGGGGGGCGAGCGCCAGCGGGTGATGATCGCGATGGCGCTCGCCTGCGAGCCCGACCTCCTCATCGCGGACGAGCCGACCACGGCCCTCGACGTCACGGTGCAGGCGCAGGTGCTGGCGCTGCTTGCCGACCTCAAGACCCGGCTCGGGCTGGCGCTCCTGTTCATCACCCACGACCTGCGCCTGGTGCGGCGGATGGCCGAGCGCACCGCCGTACTGCGGGCCGGGCGCCTCGTGGAAGTCGGGCCCACCGAGCGACTGTTCCTGCAGCCCGCGGCGCCCGAGACGCGCGACCTCCTCGCCGCCGAGCCTGCGGGGCGCAAGGCGCCGGTCCCGGCCGGGGCGCCCGTGGTGCTGGAGGGAAGCGGGATCACGGTGTCGTATCCGGGCCGCGGCGGGCTGTTGCGCCGGGCGGCCCCGCGGGTTGCCGTGCGGGGCATCGACCTGTCCCTGCGGGCCGGGCAGACGCTCGGGGTCGTGGGCGAATCGGGCTCGGGCAAGTCGAGCCTCGGGCGGGCGCTGCTGCGCCTCGAGCCGGCGGCGACCGGGATCGTGCGCTTCGAGGACCGCGACCTGACGCGGCTCGACCGGGCGGCTTTGCGCCCCCTGCGCCGAGGCTTCCAGCCGGTGTTCCAGGATCCGAACGGTTCGCTCTCGCCGCGGCTGAATGCGGGCGAGATCGTCGCGGAGGGCCTGCGGGTCCATGCGCCGGCCTTGAGCGCCCGCGAGCGCGACGCGCGGGTGGCCGAGGCCTTCGCGGAGGTGCGCCTCGATCCGGACTGGCGCCACCGTTTCCCGCATGCCTTCTCCGGCGGCCAGCGCCAGCGCATCGCCATCGCCCGGGCGATGATCCTGCGCCCGAAGGTCGTGGTGCTCGACGAGCCGACCTCCGCCCTCGACCGCACGGTGCAGCGGGACATCGTCGCGCTCCTGCGCGACCTCCAGGCGGCGCACGGCCTCGCCTACCTGTTCATCAGCCACGACCTCGCCGTGGTGCGCGCGCTCGCCGACACGGTGCTGGTGCTGCGCGACGGGTGCGAGGTGGAGCGGGGCGAGACGCAGGCCGTGCTGGAGCGCCCGCGCGCGGCCTATACGCGGGCGCTCGTCGCGGCGGCGGGGCTCGACACCGGACCGGTCGAGACACCGTGATCGCGCCCGCGAGGAGCGCTCCTTGCGGGCCCCCCTTGGTCCAACCCGCGGGTGTGGATTAGGCTCGCCCCGGCCCGGCCTGCCGAATCTCCATCAGGGCCGGTCTCGCGAAGGATGGAACTGGCGCACGCGATGACCTGACGACCCCCGATCCCGGTTCGGCCTGTCGGCCGTCGCGCCCGCATCATCTGTGCGGAGGATCTGCGATGACGGTGTCTTCAATATTCTCACCCGGCTACGTGGCGCATCATCCCGCCGTGCATCGGATCGGCACGGCCGATCTCCGGATGGCGCTCGCCAAGGGCTGGGCGGACTTCCTCGACAACCCGACCCACGTCATCTTCGTCGTGATGATCTATCCCATCGCGGGCGTCGTCATCGCCGCGGCCACCTTCGAGAACAACCTCGTTCCGCTGCTCTTCCCTCTCGCCTCGGGCTTCGCGCTGGTCGGTCCCTTCGCGGCGATCGGCCTCTACGAGATGAGCCGGCGGCGGGAGCAGGGCCAGTCGACCGACTGGGTACAGGCCTATGCGCCGCTCACCAGCCGCTCGCTCCGCCCGCTCCTGGCGGTCGGCCTCCTGCTGGCGGCGATCTTCGTCGCCTGGATCACGGTCGCGATGGCGATCTACCACGCCTTGTTCGACGGCGCAGTCTACGGCTCGGTCGGCGCCTTCCTGGCCGATGTGCTCACCACTCCCCGCGGCTGGGCGCTCATCCTGGTCGGCAATCTCGTGGGGGCCGCCTTCTCGCTGCTCGCGCTCGCCGTCAGCGCCGTATCGGTCCCGCTCCTCGTCGACCGCGACATGGATGCGAGCACCGCCATCGAGACCTCGATCGCCCTGATGCGCAGGAATCCGGGCACCATGGTGCTCTGGGGCCTCATCGTGGCGGCGCTGCTCGTCGTCGGGATGGCGACCCTGTTCGTCGGCCTCGCCATCGTGCTGCCGGTGCTCGGCCACGCCACCTGGCACCTCTACCGGCGCTCGGTCGGGCACTAGAGCCGAGCCCGACCTGATTGCATCAGGTCGGCGGCTCTCAAGCCTTTGATGTGACGCGCTCCCTGACGCCGAACCGGCCTCCACTTCGGCGGGGAGCGCGCTAATCGACGAGGGCCGAATAGGTCAGGACGCGCAGCTCGCGTCGCAGCGGCAGCGCCGAGGAGGGCATGAGCTGCGTGAGGAGGATCACGAAGAGATCCTCCACGGGGTCGATCCAGAAGGCCGTCGAGGCGGCGCCGCCCCAGGCGACCTCGCCCGGCGTGCCCACGATCTGCGCCTTGGCCGGATCGAGCATGACCGAGAAGCCGAGCCCGAAGCCGATGCCGCTGAAGCTCGACTCGGCGAAGCGGGGCTGGCCCAGCGCGGCGAGGTCGCCGGGCAGATGGTTCGTGGTCATCAGCGCGACGGTCTTGCGGCCGAGGAGCCGCACGCCGTCGAGCTCGCCGCGGTCGAGGATGAAGCGGCAGAAGCGCGCGTAATCGGCCGCCGTCGAGACGAGGCCGCCCCCGCCCGAGGGCACCGCCCGCGGGTGGGCGTAGCGGCCCTCGATCGCGTCGTCGATGAGCGTGAGCTGCCCGTCCTGGCCATAGGCGTAGTTCGAGGCGAAGCGCGGCAGCTTCTCCGCCGGCACGTGGAAATCGGTGTCGACCATGCCGAGCGGATGGATGATCCGCCTGCGGAGGAATTCGTCGAAGGGCACCCCCGAGACCACCGCCACGAGGTGCCCGAGCACGTCGGTGGCGATGCTGTAGTTCCACTCCGCCCCGGGCTGGGACAGGAGCGGCAGGGAGGCGGCCCTGGCCACCACGTCGGCGAGCGAGGTCTCGGCGGTCTGGAAGTCGATGCCCTCGTCCCTGTACATGGCGTCGACGAGGGTCGATTCCATGAAGCCGTAGGTGAGGCCCGAGGTATGGGTGAGGAGGTCGCGGATGGTGATGTCGCGCTCGGCCGGCACGCTCTCCCACTTCTTGCGGCTGCCGCCCGTGAGCACCCGCATGTCGCGGAACTCGGGCAGGAAGCGGGTGACCGGATCGTCGAGCTGGAAGCGGCCCTCCTCGTAGAGCATCATCACGGCGACCGAGGTCAGCGGCTTCGTCATCGAGTAGACGCGCACGATGGTGTCGTCCGCCATCGGCCGCTCGCGGGCGAGGTCGGCGAGGCCGTGCGCCCGCGAGAACACCACCTCGCCGCGCCGCGCCACCGTCACCGAGAGGCCCGCGAGCTTGCCCGCCTCCACGTAGCGGCGCATCCATGGATCGATGCGCTCCAGGCGTTCCGCGGAGAGGCCGACCGCCTCGGGGGGAGTGGAGATCTCGGGCACGAAGCGGCTCCTCGTCTCGGGGATGATCCCGGCTTCTAGCTTGTCCCGGGTGGTGCCGTCACCGGCCGATTGACCGCCTCGGGGGCGGGTGCGATGGCAGGGTGTCTCGCCCGACGGATTCCCATCCGATGTCCCTTCCCGACCGCCTCGCCGACGCCCTCGCGCTCCCCGTGGTCGCCTCGCCGATGTTCATCGTCTCGGGGCCGGATCTCGTGATCGCGCAATGCCTCGGGGGCATCGTCGGCTCCTTCCCGGCGCTCAACGCCCGGCCGAAGGAGGCCCTGGACGATTGGCTCACGCGGATCGACGGGGCGCTCGCCGCCGCCATGGCCGCCGAGCCCGGCCGGATCGTGGCGCCCTATGCAGTCAACCAGATCGTCCACGCCTCCAACGACCGGCTGGAGCACGACCTCGCGGTCTGCGCCAGGCACCGGGTGCCGATCATCATCACGTCGCTGCGCGCGCCGGATGCGGTGGTGTCGGCGGTGCACGGCTGGGGCGGCCTCGTCTTCCACGACGTCACCACCGTGCGCCACGCCGAGAAGGCCCTGGAGGCCGGGGTCGACGGGCTGATCCTGGTCTGCGCCGGGGCCGGGGGGCATGCCGGGACGCTGAGCCCCTTCGCCCTCGTGGGCGAGGTGCGCCGCTTCTACGACGGGCCGCTCGTCCTCTCGGGGGCCATCACCACGGGCTCGGCCATCCTCGCCGCACAGGCGATGGGCGCCGACCTCGCCTATATGGGCACCCGCTTCATCGCCACCGCCGAGGCGAACGCCGCCCCGGCCTACAAGGACATGATCGTCGCGACGCGGGCGGCGGACGTGGTCTACACGCCCTTCTTCACCGGCGTGTCCGGCAATTACCTCAAGCCGAGCGTCGTGGCGGCGGGCCTCGACCCGGACGCCCTGCCGGATTCCGACAAGAGCCGGATGGATTTCGGCTCCGGCCGCACCAAGGCGTGGCGCGACATCTGGGGTGCGGGCCAGGGCGTGGGCACCATCGACGACGTGCTCCCTGCCGCCGAGGTGATCGCGCGGCTCAAGCGCGAATACGCGGCGGCACGGGAGGCGCTCTTGTCCCGCGCCGGGAATCCCTGCCGGGAAATCCTGCCGACGAACCCCGCCGAATAAACCTGCCAAGTAACCCTGCCAAGTAACCCCCTGCCCTGCGTCCCGTGCTTGTCGCCCCGGCACGGGGCTCGCATGCTGGCGCGCGACGACAACCGCTTGGCGCGAGGCAGCATGGCGACCAATCTCTCGGTGAACGGCTCCCGGCTCTGGGACACGCTGATGGTCTCGGCCGGGATCGGCACGGGGCCGCGCGGGGGGATCCGGCGGCTCACGCTCACCGAGCCCGACCGGGCGATGCGCGACCAGCTCAAGGCCTGGGCCGCGGAGGGCGGCTACGCCCTCTCCATCGACCGGCTCGGCAGCATGACCCTGCGCCGCCCCGGCACCGAGCCCGACCTGCCCCCCGTCCTCATCGGAAGCCACCTCGATACGCAATGGGCGGGCGGGCGCTTCGACGGCATCCTCGGCGTGCTCGCCGGACTCGAAGTGCTCCGCACCCTCGACGACCTCGGCATCGCGACGAAGCGCACCATCGAGGTCGTGAACTGGACGAACGAGGAGGGCGCGCGCTTCTCGCCGCCGATGCTGTGCTCCCTCGCCTGGTCGGGCCAGGCGACGCCCGAATGGGTCGAGGGCCGCATTGACCGCGACGGCATCCGCTTCGGCGACGCCCTGGCAGGAATCGGCTATCGCGGCCCCGAGCCGGTGGGGGGCCGCAGGATCGACGCCTATTTCGAGCTCCACATCGAGCAGGGCCCGGCCCTCGACGCGGCGGGCGTGCCGGTGGGCATCGTCACCGGCGGCTATCCGAGCTGCGGCATGCGCATCGCCGTCGAGGGCGAGACCGCCCATACGGGCCCGACGCCGATGGCCGAGCGCCACAACGCGCTCGTCGGCGCCGCCATGGTGGCGGTGGCGGTCAACGATATCGGCTGGGCGCATGCCGCCGTCGACGCCAAGGCCACCGCGGCGCGGCTCGACCTTGTGCCGAACCTGCCCGGCACGCTCTCGGAATATGCCGAGCTCTTCATCGACATGCGCGCGCCCGCGGTCGAGACGCTGGAGACCATGAAGGCCTCCTTACGCGCGGCGCTGCCGGATTGCGCCGCGCGCTCCCGCACGGCGATCCGGATCGCCGAGGAATGGGGCTTCGGGGTGTTCGGCTTCGACGCGGAGCTGATCGGCCTCCTGCGCGCCACGGCCGAGCGGCTCGCGATCCCGACCATGGACCTGCGCTCCCAGGCCGGGCACGACGCCTATCACGTGGCCCGGGTCGCCCCCGCCTGCATGATCTTCACCCCCTGCAAGGGCGGCATCACCCACAACGAGGCCGAGGACATCGACCTGTCGGCGACCCTGCCGGGGGTGAATCTGCTGCTGCACACGGCGCTGGCGCGCGCCAACCGCTGACGGCGCCGCGGGCCCTGCCGGCTTGACGGCCGGGTGGGCCGCCATAGGTGCGGGGCGTTCCTCGCCCGGGATTGAGAGCCATGTCGATGACCCGCCGCACGCTGCTCGCCGCCGGTCCCGCCGCCGCAGGGAGCACCGCCGGCCTCGGCGGCGGCCCCGCCGCGCAGGCGCCCGCCGCTCCGCCGCCGGGGATCTACCGCTACGCCCTCGGCGAGACCTCCGTCACCGCCCTGCACGAGGGCATCGCGGCCCGTCCGCTCGACGCCTCCTTCGTCCGCAACGCGCCCTTCGCGGAGGTGCAGGCCGCCCTCGATCGCGCCTTCCTGCCGAAGGACCAGCTCCCGATCACCTTCACGCCCGTGCTGCTCACCCTGGGCGGGCGTCGGGTGCTCGTCGACACGGGCTTCGCCGACAACGGCCCGCCGGGCACGGGCGGCGCCCTGCGGGGCCTCGAGGCCGCGGGCGTCGCGCCCGGGCTGGTCGACGCGGTGGTGATCAGCCACTTCCACCCCGACCACATCCTGGGCCTGCGCCGCAAGGACGGCAGCCTCACCTATCCGAACGCCCGCGTGCTGGTCCCCGAGCCCGAGGCGGCCTTCTGGCTGGACGCGAGCCGGATGGCGAACCCGCCCGAGCCGCTCAAGGCGGCCTTCGGCGCGGTACGCAAGACCTTCGCGCAGCAGGACCTCAAGCCGGAGCGCTACGCCTGGGGCAAGGAGGTGCTGCCCGGTCTCACTGCCCTCGATGCGCGCGGGCACACCCCCGGTCACACCGCCTTCGTGCTCGACGCGGGCGGCAGGCGTCTCGTGCTGATGTCGGACGTCACCAACCACCCGGCCCTGTTCGTGCGCCACCCCGACTGGTCGGCGGTGTTCGACATGGACGCGGACCAGGCGCGGGCCACCCGCCACACGATGCTGCAGATGGCCGCCTCCGAACGGCTGCCGGTGGCCTTCTACCACGCGCCCTTCCCGGCGGCCGGCCACATCGCGAAGGCCGGGGACGGCTACGAGTTCGTGCCCCTGCAATGGGGCGTCGCCCCGGCCTGAGGCGGGTTCACGGGGGATCCTCC
Organism: Methylobacterium nodulans ORS 2060; assembly: GCF_000022085.1. NCBI lineage: Bacteria > Pseudomonadati > Pseudomonadota > Alphaproteobacteria > Hyphomicrobiales > Methylobacteriaceae > Methylobacterium > Methylobacterium nodulans. The sequence goes on along the minus strand of NC_011894.1, from coordinate 6,197,616 downwards.
TCGGGGAGCGCAGCAGGCCTCCCGGCGGGCGGCCGCCTGCCGCCGCGCGGGCGCTCAGGCCCCGTCCGGCGGAGAGCCGCCCGTCTCCGCCAGCAGCCATGCCAGCGTACCCGGATCGGCGCCCGAGACCGGCAGGTGCAGCACGATCGGCGTCTCGTAGGGGTGGCGTGCCTTGAGCGCGGCGCCCAAGGCGTCCGCCAGCCCCTCGCGGCTCTTGAGGATCGCCACCACCTCCTCGCCCCGCTCGACCGCGCCCTTCCAGGCATAGACCGAGCGCATTCCCGGCAGAATATTGACACAGGCGGCGAGTTGCTCGCGCACCAGCGCCTCGCCGATGGCGAGTGCGGTCTCCTCATTCGGAAAGGTCGTATAGACGAGCAGCGGGCGCTCCATGCTATGCGTCTCCCGTGACGGCGGATCCGGACCCTGTGACCTGACGGGTGCGGCGCCCCGGCGTCAAGCGGGGCGGATCTCAGAATGGCGCGGCGCTTCAACCGGATCGCCTTCATCGCGAGTCCCACAACGGATGCCCGCGAGGCCGCCGCCCTCCTGATGCAGCATTACGACCACGTGCCCCCGGAGGAGGCCGACGTGGTGGTGGGCCTCGGCGGCGACGGCCTGATGCTGCAGGCCCTCCACCGCTTCATGGGCACCGGCAAGCCGATCTACGGGATGAACCGCGGCACGGTCGGATTCCTGATGAACGAGTTCCACCTCGACGACCTGCCCGAGCGCCTGGAGCAGGCGGAGCGCAGCGTGGTCCACCCGCTCCTGATGGTGGCGACCGACGTGCTCGGCCTCACCCACACGGCGCGGGCGGTCAACGAGGTCTACATGCTGCGCCAGACCCACCAGACCGCCAAGCTGCGGATCTCCATCGACGGGCAGGTGCGCCTGCCCGAGCTCATCGCCGACGGCGTGCTCGCCGCGACCCCGGTCGGCTCGACCGCCTACAACTTCTCGGTCGGCGGGCCGATCCTGCCGATCTCGGCCCAGCTCATCGCGCTCACGCCGATCTCCGCCTTCCGTCCCCGACGCCAGGGCAGCGTGCTGCTGCCCAACCACGCCCGCATCCGCATCGAGGTGAAGGAGCCCGAGTTCCGGCCGGTGGCGGCGGTCGCCGACCATACCGAGTTCCGCCGCGTGGCCCGCGTCGAGACCCAGCTCGACCGCTCGATCGACCTCGTCATGCTCCACGACCCCGGCCACAGCATGGACGAGCGCATCCTGCGCGAGCAGTTCGGGTGAGCGGAGCCGGCTGCCGGCTTTCCCGGACGGCGGACCGGCCAGGGTGCGGATGATGGCGCCCGGCGGCGGATCGGCCGCGAGGACGCCCCTTCGCCCCTGCCGGGACGCCACGCGGGCATCGCCGCGGGGAAACCTTGACAAGTTCTCCCCGGCGGCCCGGGAATTCGGTCGGCCCGCCCGAGTCTTCCTTTACCTTTGAAACCGGGCGCGGCGGGCGCTAGAGGACGGTCTTTCCCGAACCGGGCGCGCCGCGCCCCTGAGCAGGACTCAACGAGACACACACGATGGCAGGCTTCAAGGACCAGCAGTTCGACACCCGCCGGGGCGCCTCCGCGCAGGCGAAGAAGGCGATGCTGGAGAAGTTCAAGGCCCGCCCGTCCGAGGACGATCCGGCGGTGCAGGAGCGCCGGGCCGAGCGGCAGCGCATCGCCGAGGCCCGCGCCGCCCGCGAGGCCGAGCGCGAGGCCCAGCGGCAGGCCGAGGCCGCAAGGCGCGAGGCGGAGGCCGCCGAGGTCCGCGCCCGCGCCGAGCGCGAGGCCGCCGAGGCCGCCGAGCGCCAGAGGGCGCTCGAAGCCGAGCAGAAGGCCGCCCGCGACGCCCGCTACGCCGCCCGCAAGGCCCGGCGCAAGTAGCGGCCGGCCGGTGCCGGGCTTGTCCCGTGCCCGTTCAGGCGAACAGGTCGACGACGGAGAAGCCCTGCGCCGCCAGCCGTTCGCTCAGTATCCGGCGGTGGCAGCGCGCCGGGTCGCGCTCGAAGCAGAGCAGGCAGGTGGGCGCGGCGGCCGCGAGATCCGCGAGGCCGGCGAGCGCCGCCTCGCCCGCTTCGGTGCCGAGCACCTCCTCGCAGTAGATCCGCCGCATCAGCGCGGCGTCGTCGGCGCGCGCAGCCTCGCGGCCGGCCTTCGGGGTGCCGAGCGCCCGCAGGTGCTCGTAGCCGATCCCGGACTCGGCGAGCCGGTCGCGCAGGGCGCTCTTCGAGAAGCCGCGCTTGCGCGACAGGGCGACCGCCCGCACGTCGGCCAGCACCGCCACGCCGGCGCCCCGGAGCGCGCCGACGAAGCGCTCCGAATCGGCGCCCTCGTAGCCGATGGTGAACAGAACCTTTCCCACCTGCCTTCCCTCGCAAAATCCAGCGTGGCCGGGCGCTTAGGCCGAAGGCCTGAGGCGCGGCCCGGGGCCTCCGGCGCCCCGACGTGTCTCTCCTGCAACGGCTTCCGGAATTCGCGCGCTGTCTTGTCAAGCTTTCATTAACCCGCCCCACGGCATCGAATAGCCATTGTGTTCTGCGTCAGTTCAGGTCGCACGTCGATGCCGCTGGAGTCGAAGTTGTCCTCCCTCGCCACGCGTGGCGCCACCTGGACGAAGCGCCTCGTGGCGGGCCTCGGCCTTGCCCTGCTCGGCGCCTGTGCGGGCTCCAGCGACTTCTACCCGACCAAGAGCGACGTGAAGCCCCATCCGGGCGTCGCCCGGGCCAAGCGGCACCCGATCCAGGGCATCGACGTGTCGAAGTGGCAGGGGCCGATCGACTGGGCCTCGGTGCGCTCCGCGGGCACGCAATTCGCCTACATCAAGGCCACCGAGGGCGGCGACCACCTGGACGAGCGCTTCCGCGAGAACTGGGCCGGCGCCGCCAGGGCCGGCGTGCCCCGGGGCGCCTATCATTTCGTGTTCTGGTGCCGCTCGCCGCAGGAGCAGATGGACTGGTTCAAGCGGAACGTCCCGAACGATCCCACCGCCCTGCCCCCGGTCCTCGACGTCGAGTGGAACGGCCACTCCGCCAAGTGCCCGAAGAGGCTGCCCAAGGCCCAGGCTCTCGCGATGACGCAATACATGCTGCGCGAGATGGAGGCCTATACGGGCAAGCGGCCGATCATCTACACGGACATCACCTTCCACCGGGACGTGCTGGAGGGAGAGCTGCCGGACTATCCCCATTGGGTGCGCTCGACGGCGGCCGAGCCCGAGCAGCGCTTCGCCAACCGGGACTGGATGCTCTGGCAGTTCACCTCGACCGGCCGGGTGCCGGGCGTGCAGGGTGACGTCGACCGCAATGCCTTCTACGGCACCCCCGCCGAATGGGCGTCCTTCCTCGCCACCGACTGCGACCCGCGCTATCATCGCCGGCTCTCCGCTGCGGGGCTCTGCACCGAGAAGTGACCCGTCCCTTCCGCGCCGGCGAGGCGGCGCGCTACCCGGTCCTGATCGGCTGCGACGAGGTCGGGCGCGGCGCGCTCTGCGGGCCGGTGATCGTGGCAGCGGTCCATTTCGACCCCGCCGCCCTGCCCCCCGACCTTCTCGAAGCCCTCGACGATTCGAAGCGGCTCGACGCGGCGACGCGGCGGCGCCTCGCGCTGCGCCTGCGGGACTGCGCCGCCTTCGCGTATGCGGGCGCCTCGCGGGCGCTCATCGACCGCATCAACATCCGCGCCGCCACCCTCGACGCCATGGCCCGCAGCGTGCGGCGGCTCGGCATCGCCGGCTCGGTCGCGGTGGACGGGCGCGACCTGCCGCCCGGCCTCGACGGGCGGGTGCAGGCGGTGATCGGCGGCGAGCGCCTGGTGCCCCAGATCGCCGCCGCCTCGATCCTGGCGAAGGTGCTGCGTGACCACTTGATGACCGTGCTGGCCCGGCGCCATCCGGCCTATGGCTGGGAGCGCAACGCCGGCTACGGCACGGCCGCGCACCGGGCCGCCATGCTCCGTCAGGGCCCGAGCCCCCATCACCGGAGAAGCTTTCGGCTCGGCGGCGCCGCTTCCCTATGCCATAACGGGCCGCCGGACGCTCCTTAAGCGGGGCCGGCCCGCATCGCAGAAGACCAACGACGAAAAGCCGGGAGGCGCCCCCATGACCCCGATGTCCCGCCGGGTGATGAACCTCGCCCATAGCCTGACGCAGGCGGCGCAGCGGCACCCCGATCGGACAGCCATCGTCTGGGGCGAGCGGAACTGGACCTGGGCCGCCTTCGACGCCCGGGTGTCGCGCCTCGCCGCCGCGCTCGCCGCCCGCGGCATCGCCAAGGGCGACCGGCTCCTCGTGCATGCCCGCAACGGCAATCCGATTCTGGAGATCATGTACGCGGCCTTCCGGCTCGGGGCCGTGTTCGTGCCGACGAACCACCGCCTGATGCCGGGCGACGTCGCCTATCTGGCCGAGCAGTCGGGTGCCCGCGCCTTTCTGTGCCAGGCGGACAATCCGGGCCATGTCGCGGCCGTGACGGCCGCCTGCCCGGAGGTGAGCCTCGTCGTCACCCTCGGAGAGGGCACGGCGGAGGGCATCCCCTACGAGGCGATGCTCGCGGAGGCGCCGGACGGCCGCGTGCCGAACGCCGCCGTCGAGCACGACGATCCCTGCTGGTTCTTCTACACCTCGGGCACGACCGGCAAGCCCAAGGCCGCCGTGCTCACCCACGGCCAGATGGCTTTCGTGATCACCAACCACCTCTGCGACCTGATGCCGGGGACGATTCCGGAGAGCGACGTCTCCCTGGTGGTGGCGCCGCTCTCGCACGGGGCGGGCATCCATGCGCTCACGCAGGTCGCCCGCGCGGTGACGAGTGTGCTGCCGGCCAGCGACCGCTTCGACGGCGCCGAAGTCTGGCGCCTGATCGAGCAGCACCGGGTGACGAACATGTTCACGGTTCCGACCATCCTGAAGATGATGGTCGAGCACCCGGCCGTGGCCGCGCACGACCACGCCTCCCTGCGCTACGTGATCTATGCGGGCGCGCCAATGTACCGGGAGGACCAGAAGCGGGCGCTCAAGACCCTCGGTCCCGTGCTGGTGCAGTATTTCGGGCTCGGCGAGGTGACGGGCAACATCACGGTGCTGCCGCCCCACCTGCACGATGCCGAGGACGGGCCGGGGGTGCGCATCGGCACCTGCGGCATCGAGCGCACCGGCATGGAGGTGCAGATCCAGGACGCGGAGGGCCGCGAGGTCCCGCCCGGCGAGACCGGCGAGATCTGCGTCTGCGGCCCCGCCGTCTTCGCCGGATACTGGAACAACTCCAAGGCCGATGCGGAGGCGTTTCGCGACGGCTGGTTCCGCACCGGCGATCTCGGCTTCCTCGATGCGGAGCGGTTCCTGACCATCACGGGCCGCGCCTCCGACATGTACATCTCGGGCGGCTCGAACATCTATCCGCGGGAGATCGAGGAGAAGATCCTGGCCCATCCGGCCGTGGCCGAGACGGCGGTGCTCGGCGTGCCCGATCCGACCTGGGGCGAGATCGGCATCGCGGTCTGCGTGCCCCGCGAGGGCGCGGCGCTCACCGAGGCCGAACTCCTCGCCTTCCTCGACGGGAGAATCGCCCGCTACAAGCTGCCCAAGCGCGTCTTTCTGCGCCCTGCCCTGCCGAAATCCGGCTACGGCAAGATCACCAAGAAGCTGGTGCGCGAGGAGCTGGAGGCGGCGGGCCTCCTGCCCCTCGACGGGCGGCCGAGCCATGCGGCCTGAACCCATGCAGACGCAGCCCGCGCGGGCGCTGCTCGCCCAGCCGGGGCCTCCCCGGCCCGAGCGCCGGATCGCGGCGGCCGGGCCGCTCCTGCGCCTCGCGCCGGACCTGACGCCTGGCGCCACCCTTCTCGACGCGCTTGGGCTCCCCTTGCGGGCGGCGGGCCTCGGCGGGGCGGTGGTGCATCTTGAGGGCGGCGCCTTCGAGCCCTTCGCCTATGTGATGCCGGCGCTCTCCACCGACCCGGCCTATGCGGCCTATTACAGCGAGACCTTCCGGCCCGCGGGCGAGACGCGGCTCGAGCGCGCGAGCGCGACCTTCGGCGAGCGCGACGGGGCCCCGTTCCTGCACGTCCACGGGATCTGGACCGAGGCGGATGGCCAGCGGCGGGCCGGACACCTCCTGCCCGGCGAGGTCGTGATCCGCACCCCGCCGCGCGCGCAGGCCTGGGGCACGGCGGGCGCCGCCTGGCGGGTGCTGCCGGATGCGGAGACGAATTTTTCGTTGTTCACGCCCGTCGCCGGGGCCGCGCCGCCTCCGGAGGCGGCCTGCCTGCTGCTGAAGATCCAGCCGAACGAGGAGCTGTTCGCCGCCGTCGAGGGCGCCTGCGCGAATCTCGGGCTGCGGCGCGCCCGGGTGCGGGGCTTGGGCAGCATCGTGCAGCCCGCCTTCGCGGATGGGCGCGTGGTGCCGACCGATGCGAGCGAGGTGCTGATCCGCGAGGGCTGCGTCCGCGAAGGCCCGGACGGGCGGCCCCTCGCCCATCTCGACATCGCCGTCGTCGACGTGGCGGGGAGGATCCACGAGGGCGTCCTCGCCCGCGGCCGCAACAGCGTCTGCATCACCTTCGAGCTGTGCCTGGAGGTGGAGTGAGACGGCGTCCGCTCACCTGACGGATCCCGCCGCCCTTTCCCGCACGACTGCAGCGACAGCGGAAGGAGATCTGGGAGCCAGCACGAGAAGCCGCGAAGCGACCGCTTTCCGCAACGGCGCTGGAAGACCGAGCCGCTGCGCGGCAAGTCTCGCGCTGGATTCCGGATCTCCTTCCGCTGGCGCCCCAGTCGTCCGGAAAAAGGGGGCGGGAGAGATCGCGGATGTGAGGCTTGCCCCCTCCCCTACATGTTGATGTAGTTCGGACCGCCCGGGCCTTCCGGCGTCACCCAGTTGATGTTCTGGTTCGGATCCTTGATGTCGCAGGTCTTGCAGTGGACGCAGTTCTGCGCGTTGATCTGGTAGCGGACCGTCCCGCCCTCCTCGATCCACTCGTAGACGCCGGCCGGGCAGTAGCGGGCCGAAGGGCCGCCGAAGACGTCGTGCTCCGAGCGCTTCTGCAGCTCCGGATCCTTCACCTGCAGGTGGACCGGCTGGTCCTCCTCGTGGTTGGTGTTCGAGAGATACACCGAGGAGAGCCGGTCGAAGGTGAGCACGCCGTCGGGCTTGGGATACCGGATCGGCTTCACGTCCTTGAGCGGCTTGGTGCAGGCATGGTCCGGCTTGCCGTGCCGGAGCGTGCCGAACAGCGACAGGCCGGCAAGCTCGTTCAGCCACATGTCGATGCCGCCCAGGCCGACGCCGAGGAGCGTGCCGTAACGCGACCAGAGCGGCTTGACGTTGCGCACGCGCTTGAGGTCGTAGCCGATCTCGCTGCCGCGCCAGCCCTGCTCGTATTCGCTGATCTCGTCCTGGCGCCGGTCCGCCGCCACGGCGGAGAACAGCGCCTTGGCGGCGAGGATCCCGGACAAAACCGCGTTGTGCGAGCCCTTGATGCGGGGCACGTTCACGAAGCCCGCCGAGTCGCCGACGAGGCAGCCGCCCGGGAAGACGAGCTTGGGCACCGACTGCCAGCCGCCCTCCATGATCGCGCGCGCGCCGTAGCCGATGCGCTTGGCGCCCTCGAACACCTCGCGGATCATCGGGTGCGTCTTGAAGCGCTGGAACTCCTCGAACGGCGACAGGGTCGGGTTCTCGTAGTTCAGGTGCGTGACGAACCCCACCGACACCAGATGGTCGTCGAAGTGATAGAGCCAGGAGCCGCCGCCGGCGCGGTTGGGCAGCGGCCAGCCCATCGTGTGCTGCACGAGGCCGGGCCGGAACTTCTCCGGCCTGACCTGCCACAGTTCCTTGACCCCGAGTCCGTATTTCTGGTGGTCGGAATTCTGGTTGAGCTTGTAGCGGTCGATGACGTGCTTGGTCAGCGAGCCGCGTGCGCCCTCCGCGAGCACCGTGTAGCGGGCGCGCAGCTCCATGCCGCGGGTGAAGTCGCCGCGCGGCTCGCCGTTCCTGGCGATGCCGAGGTCGCCCGTGGCGATGCCGACGACCGCGCCGTTGTCGTCGTACAGCACCTCCGCGGCCGGGAAGCCCGGATAGATCTCGACGCCGAGCTCCTCCGCCTTGCGGCCGAGATACTTGGTCACGTTCGAGAGCGAGCCCACGAAGTTGCCGTGGTTGCTCATCAGCCGCGGGAAGGCGATGTTCGGCAGGCTGATGCCCCCGGCCGGGCCGAGGAACATGAACTCGTCCTTGGTCACCTCGGTCCTGAGGGGGCGGTCCGGATCCTCGCGCCAGTCCGGCAGCAGGCGGTCGAGGCCGATCGGGTCGATCACCGCGCCCGAGAGGATGTGCGCGCCGACCTCGCCGCCCTTCTCGACCACGACGACCGACACGTCGGCGCCGGCCTCGGTGGCGAGCTGCTTGAGGTGGATCGCCGTCGCGAGCCCTGCCGGGCCCGCCCCGACGACGACCACGTCGAAGTCCATCGCCTCGCGTTCCGGCAATTCCATCCGTCATCCTCCCTCGCGCCTGGATCCCTAAGGGATCGAGACCGTTCACCTATAAACGATCCAGGGCACGCTCAAGCAGTTCCAATCCGCGGACCGTGCGACGCCGTGACCTCCGGCGCAAGCGGACGAAGGGCGATCCGGCGCGCCGTGCCGCAGGGGCAGTCCGCCGATTGGCCGTTGTCCACAGGCGGAAGGCTTGCCACATCGGGGGAATGACGGATGACGCCCCGGACCGCAGCGACCTCCTCGCATACCTGGATTTTCACGTCGCGTCCGGCGTGGACGCCGTCCTGGACGAGGTGCCGCACGATCGTTTCGCCGAGAGCGAGGCGAAGGCGGCCGCCCGGCCGGCGGCGGCGCTGCCGCCCGTCCCGCCTCCCGCGCCGGCACCCCGCCCGCCGTCGCGCGGCAGCACCTTCGGCCGCTCCGCCGCCGCGGAGCCCGGCGAGGCGGCGGACGACGCGCGCGAACTCGCCCGCGCGGCCGGGTCGCTCGCGGAGCTCGAAGCGCTGCTCGCCCGGTTCGAGAGCTGCCCCTTGCGCTTCACCGCCAAGAACCTCGTCTTCGCGGACGGGGAGCCCTCCGCCCGGGTGATGTTCGTGGGCGAGGCGCCGGGCGCCGACGAGGACCGGGTCGGCAAGCCCTTCATGGGCCGCTCGGGCCAACTCCTCGACCGGATGATGGCGGCGATCGGTCTCGACCGCTCCAACGCCTATGTGGGCAATATCGTGCCCTGGCGCCCGCCGGGCAACCGCAGCCCGACGCCCCAGGAGGTCGCCACCTGCAAGCCGTTCATCGAACGGCAGATCGCGCTCGCCGATCCCGACATCCTGGTCTGCCTCGGTGGCGTCGCGACTCAGACGCTTGCCGGCACCCGGGACGGCATCCTGAAATCCCGCGGCCGCTGGTTCCCCTACCAGACGGGCCGGCGCGAGATCCGGCTCCTCGCCACGCTCCACCCGGCCTATCTGCTGCGCCAGCCCCTGCAGAAGCGCCTCGCGTGGCGCGACTTCCGGGCCCTGCGGGCCGCCCTCGACGCCGGACCTTAAGCGGAACCGTGCCGGGCGGCGTCGATTACTCTTGAGCCCGAGAGGCGGTCCGCGTAGCCGTCCTGCCGGGACGAACGGGTGACGAACATGCGCTGGGAAGACTTTCGGACCTCCGAGAACGTCGAGGATCGCCGCGGCGAGGGCGGAGGCTTCGGCTTCCCGGGCGGCGGGGCGGGCGGCCTCGGCATCGGCACCATCGTGATCCTGTGCATCATCGGCTGGATCACGGGCATCAACCCGGCGATCCTGATCGGCGGGGCCGAGATGGTGAACCGGCAGCGCGCGCCCCAGGAGCAGCGCCAGGGGTCCGAGGCCCAGCGCCGCACCGGTGCGCCGACCGACCAGACCGGCCGCTTCGCCGCCGCCATCCTCGGCAACACCGAGGACGTCTGGAAGCAAGTGCTGCCCAACCAGACCGGTCGGCAATACACGCCCACCACGATGGTGCTGTACCAGGGCGGCACCCGCAGCGGCTGCGGCATGGCCCAGGCCGCCATGGGCCCGTTCTACTGCCCGCTCGACAAGAAGGTCTATCTCGATACCTCCTTCTTCAAGGAGATGGAGCAGAAATTCCGGGTCAAGGGCGATTTCGCCTATGCGTACGTGATCGCGCATGAGGTCGGCCACCACGTCCAGGACGTGCTCGGCATCCTGCCCAAGGTGCAGCGCAAGCAGCAGCAGGTGGACGAGCGGACCGCGAACCAGCTCTCCGTGCGGGTCGAGCTGATGGCCGACTGCCTCGCGGGCGTCTGGGCCAAGAACTCGGACGATCGCTTCAACTCCCTGGAGCAGGGCGACATCGAGGAGGCGCTGACGGCGGCGAACGCCATCGGCGACGATCGCCTGCAGAAGCAGAGCCAGGGCTACGTGGTGCCGGATTCCTTCACGCACGGCTCGTCGGCGCAGCGCATGCGCTGGTTCCAGACCGGCTTCCGCAGCGGCCAGACGCAATCCTGCGACACGTTCCGGGCAGCGCAGCTGTAGGCCGCGTCCGAAGCCTCCCGCGCCGGTCTGACCAAGAGAGTCGCGCCATGGCCCTCGACACGAGCCGTCCCTTCATCCCGCTCCGCATCGCGGTGCTCACCGTCTCGGATACCCGCACGCTCACGGATGACCGCTCGGGCGACACCCTGGCCGGGCGCCTGAGCGAGGCCGGGCATGCGCTCGCCGCCCGGGCGATCGTGCCGGATGACGTCGAGGCCATCCGCGGGCAGGTGCGGGCCTGGATCGCCGATCCGGGCATCGACGTGGTGATCACCACGGGCGGCACCGGCTTCACCGGGCGGGACGTGACGCCCGAGGCCCTGGAACCCCTGTTCGAGAAGCGGATGGACGGCTTCTCGGCCGTCTTCCACCGCATCTCCTACGACAAGATCGGCACCTCGACGCTGCAGTCGCGCGCCACCGCGGGCGTCGCCGGCGCGACCTACATCTTCGTGCTGCCGGGCTCGCCCGGCGCCTGCCGGGACGCCTGGGACGGCATCCTCGCCGCCCAGCTCGACTACCGGCACCGGCCCTGCAACTTCGTCGAGATCATGCCGCGCCTCGACGAGCACCTGAAACGCGGGGCGGGCTGACCCCCCTTATTCCCGCACCAGGACGCCGTTGAGGCGCCGCACGCGTTTCGGCGCACGGAACGGCAGGCCGGAAGCGAGCGCCTCACGCCGCACCACGTCCCCGGCCCGCACCCGCCGGGTGCCCGCCAGCGCCTCCCACTGTGCTGCAAGGCGGGCCCGGAGGGGCGCGTGCGCGCGCCGCAGCCGCCCCACCACCGTGTCGGGCGCGGCCGTTCCGGCGAAGCGGTCGAGGGTGCGGATCCAGCCCTCCGCCGGCACGTCGCCGGCCTCCAGGCAGAGGAGCCATGGCCGGCGCGCCACGGCCGCCGCGGCGACCCAGGGGTTGCGACCCCGCGCCACCAGGGCCGCGCCGGTCCGGTCCGCCACCAGGGCGAGGTCGCGATCCGTCGGATCCCCCGCCACGATCACCGCATCCCCGACGACGCCCGCCGCCACGCCCGCCACCAGGGCGGACAGCGAATCGGCCAGCGCCTCGATGGCGCCGGGTGCTTCCGCTTCGCTGACATGCACGACGGCCGTGATCATGCGGCGGCCCTTAGCCTACGCGGCGCCCCTCGTCCTGCCTCGATCGGCGCCACTTGCCAATGTTCATGATATGTTCCAGGCTTGGCCGCGGAGAACGGGCAGGGAGCGGGCCGTGGCCGGGACGAACGGGGGCAATCGGGGTGATCGGCGCCTCGCCGCATCGGCCGAAGCGGCGCAGCGGCGCCGCGGCCGGGGCGCCACCGCCAACCCGACCGGGCGCTTCGAGCCGGCACGCCGCGAGGCCTTCGCGGATGGCTGGGACCGCGAGGAGGAGCTGCCGCCCCTGCGCACCGAGGTGACCATCGAGCGCGCCCGCACCATCATCACCCGCAACGACTCGCCCGATCTCGGCTTCGACCGCTCGATCAATCCCTATCGCGGCTGCGAGCATGGCTGCATCTACTGCTTCGCGCGGCCGAACCACGCCTATGCGGGGCTCTCGCCGGGCCTCGACTTCGAGACGAAGCTCTTCGCCAAGCCGAATGCCGCCGACCTGCTGACGCGGGAACTCTCGGGCCGGGGCTACCGCCCGCGGGTGATCGCGCTCGGCACGGCGACCGATCCCTACCAGCCGATCGAGCGGCGCCACCGCATCACCCGGGCCGTGCTGGAGGTGCTCGACCGCTTCAACCATCCGGTGGGGATCGTCACCAAATCCGACCTCGTGCTGCGCGACCTCGACCTGCTCGGAGCCATGGCGGCGCGGGGGCTCGTGCGGGTGGCGGTCTCGGTGACGACCCTCGATCCGGTCCTGGCGCGCCGGATGGAGCCCCGCGCCCCGCGCCCCGAGAAGCGGCTGGCCGCGATCCGGGCGCTGGCGGAGGCCGGCGTGCCTGTGATGGTGCTGATGGCGCCGGTGATCCCAGGCCTCAACGACCACGAGATCGAGACCCTGCTCGCCCGCGCCCGCGAGGCCGGCGCCACGGAGGCGGGCAGCGTGCTCCTGCGCCTGCCGCACGAACTCGCCGATCTCGTGCGGGACTGGTTCGCCGAGCATTATCCCGACCGCGCGGCCCGCACCTTCGCGCTTCTGGCCGAGGCCCGGGGCGGGCAGGTCTACGACGCGACCTTCGGCCGGCGCTTCACCGGCACCGGCCCCTATGCGGCGCTCCTGGCCGACCGGGTGCGGCGGGCGGCGCGACGCCTGGGCTACGGCGAGGGGCGGGCGCCGCTGCGGACGGATCTCTTCGCCGTGCCGGTGCCGGAGGGCGGGCAGTATCGGCTGCTGTAGGGCTTGGGGACCGCGAGGCGACGGTCATGGTCAAGGCCCGCTGCCATTACACCAGCTCCGCCAGCCCCGGATCGATCCCGAGTTCCCCCGCCAGCCAGCGCGTGAAGGTGCGCAGCGGCGCCCGCCGCCGGGTCGCGGCCGGGAAGACCAGGTGGTGGCCGACGTAAGTGACGTCCCGGGCGCGCCCGAGCAGCGGGGCGACGAGGCGGCCGCTCGCGATCTCGCGCTCGGCGAGCAGGGTCGATTCGAGGGCGACCCCGAGCCCGTCCGCCGCCGCCGCGATGGCGAGGAAGCTGCGGTCGAAGCGCACGCCGAGGGGGCGCGGCGCCGGCAGGTCGTTGCGCGCGAACCAGAGCGGCCAGCGCACCAGCTTGTTGTCGCTCTGGATCAGCACCTGGTCGAGGAGGTCGGCGGGCGTGCGGATGCGCGCGGCCCGCACCGGATCGCAGAGCGGCATCACCGTCTCGGTGCAGAGCGGCACCACCACGAGCCCCTCGCCCCGCGGCGGGCCGTAGACGATGTCGGCATCGAACTCGTCGGTGGTGAAGCGCGCATAGTCCATGCCGGCAGCGAGCCGCACCTCGAAGCCCGGATGGTCGGCGAGGAAACGCGCGAGCCGCGGCGTCAGCCACTGCGCGGCGAAGCTCGGGGCGCAGTGCAGGCGCAGCAGCTGCGGCCCGCGCGCTGCCACGAGGTCGAGGCCCCGGTGCAGCTCCTCGAAGGCGCGGCCGACATGCTCCAGCAGCGCCTCGCCGGCGGGCGTCAGCGTCACCCCCTGCCCGGCCCGCTCGAACAGCGCGACGCCGAGCGCCTCCTCCATCTTGCGGATCGCGTGGCTCACCGCGCTCGCGGTCAGGTTCAGCTCCGCTGCCGCGGCCTTGAAGGAGCGCCGCCGCGCGGCGGCTTCGAAGGAGCGGACGGCGGAGAGGGGAACCGGGAGCGACATGGTGCGACGATGGGCGCAAAGCCCGGCCGCTGACAACCGCCCGGCCGGCTGCGCACTCGGGACAAGCGCGGCGGAGCGGCGGCCCGCCCGGACGGAGGACCGGATTCCCCTTCTCCCGCACATCCTCTATGCGGGACCAAAGACCCGAGGGACCCGATGACCACCACGACCGAGCGCCCCGATGCCCCCATCCGGCACGACTGGACCGTCGCGGAGATCCAGGCGATCTACGACCTGCCGCTCCTCGACCTCGTGCACCGGGCGTCCCTCGTCCACCGCGCCCATCACGACCCCGCCGATATCCAGCGGGCGAGCCTGCTCTCGATCAAGACCGGCGGCTGCCCGGAGGATTGCGCCTATTGCCCGCAATCGGCCCACCACAAGGAGGCCGGCATCGGGCGCCAGCGGCTGATGCCGGTCGAGGCGGTGCTGCGCGAGGCCGAAGCCGCCAAGGCCGCCGGCGCCACCCGCTTCTGCATGGGCGCCGCGTGGCGCCAGCCGAAGGACGGGCCCGAATTCGACGCGGTGCTCGCCATGGTGCGGGGCGTGCGCGGCCTCGGCATGGAGGCCTGCGTCACCCTCGGCATGCTGACCCCCTCCCAGGCCGAGCGCCTCGCGGAGGCCGGCCTGACCGCCTACAACCACAATCTCGATACCGGGCCGGACTTCTACGGCGACATCATCTCGACCCGCACCTATGCGGACCGGCTGAACACGCTCCAGGCGGTGCGGGATGCCGGGATCGGCGTCTGCTGCGGCGGCATCATCGGCATGGGCGAGGGCGTCGCCGACCGCGCCGCCATGCTCCAGGTGCTCGCCAACCACGCGCCGCATCCCGAGAGCGTTCCGATCAACGCCCTCGTCGCGGTGGCCGGCACGCCGCTTGCCGAGCGGCCCCCGGTCGATCCCCTCGACCTCGTGCGGATGTGCGCCACGGCCCGCATCGTGATGCCCAAGGCCCGCGTGCGGCTCAGCGCCGGCCGCCGGGCGCTCACCCGGGAGGCCCAGGTGCTCTGCTTCCTCGCGGGGGCCAACTCGATCTTCTACGGCGAGCGGCTCCTCACCACCGCCAACAACGAGGCCGATGCGGATGCGCAGCTCCTGCGCGATATCGGCGTGCCGGTGCCGGGCATCGAGGTGCTGGAGGCGGCGGAGTAGGGCCACCCCTTAAGTCCCGCAAGGCGGCCGTGGAGGCCCCACCGGCCCTCAATCGAAACTGGGGTGCACGGAAGCCGCCCCGCTCCTCAGCATGAGTCCACCACTGGCTGGGCCGACCCTGGCGGATGAAACCGTATCACACCCGGTCGGGCAGCGTGATCCGGAAGCGGGCGCCGATCCGCGTCTCGTCGAGGGTGAGCGTGCCGCCATTGAGGCGGGTGAGCTCCGCCGCGATCGGGAGGCCGAGACCGGTGCCGCCCGGGCGGGCCGCGCCCTGGAAGGGCGAGAACAGGTTCGCCCGCGCCCGCTCGGGCAGGCCCGGACCGTTGTCGGATACGAGAATCGTCACGACGGCGCCCTCGCGCGCCGCCTCGATCGTGACGAGGGGCGGCGCCCCGCCGGCCGTTCCGGCAAGCGCCAGCGCCTGCACGGCGTTGCGCACGAGGTTGATGATCACCCGCGAGAGCTGGTCGGGATCGGCATCGACCAACAGGTCCTCGGGCGTGCGCTCCTCCACCCGCACGCCCGTGCCGGGGGCGCTCCCGGCGAGGTCGAGGGCGTCGGCCAGGATCGGCTTCAAGAGCGTCAGCCGACGCTCCGGCACGCGCTCGGCGGCCCGGCCATAGGCCAGCGTCGCCTCGCAGTAGCGGATCGCCCGTCCGAGCGTCGCGACGAGGCGCGGCGCCACCCGCTGCACCGCCGGGTCGGCGGTCGCCTCCAGGCGGTCCCCGAGGAGCTGCGCGGTGGTGAGCAGGTTGCGCAATTCGTGGTTGATCTTGCTCACCGACAGGCCGAGTTCGGCGAGCCGCCGCTTCTGGCGCAGCTCTCCGGCGAGCACCGCCTCCATGCGGGCGAGCGCGGTCTCGGCGAGCCCGATCTCGTCGGTGCGCCAGGAGGGGGCGATGAGGCGCGAGCCGTCCTCCGGATCGTCCGCGAAGGCCGCGATGTTGCGCGTGAGGCGTAAGACCGGGCGCACGATCGAGACCTGGAGGGCGAGGAACACCAGGATGCCGGTGATGCCCGAGATCACCATGGAGGTGACGAGGATGCGCCACGAGAAGGCGATCAGCGCCTCGCGCAGGGGGGCGGAGTCGATCACGATCTCGACGAAGTCGACCCCGTCCATGCCATGGCCCACCACGCGCATCGGCGCGGAATCCGCCTGCCACAGGGTGTGCCATGCCCCCGCCAGCAGGTCGGTCCAGGCGGTGTCGCGCAGGTCCACCGTCTCGCTCACCTCGGAGGGCATCTCCGTCACGGTGATGAGGCGGCGGGTGCCCCCGGCCCGGAGCGCGATCGCCCGTGCGCCCACCCCCATGAGGAGCCGCCGGGCGAGATCGTCCGAGACCTTCTGCTGGGGCGCGGCGTCGAGGGCGAGGGCCGCCACCTGCGCGGCCGCGACCCGGTCCGACAGCCAGGTGCGGCGGAAATTGGCGACGCTGGGGACGTAGATCAGCACCTCGGCCAGCAGCACGAACAGGATCGTGAGCAGCAGCAGCCGGCCCGAGAGGCCGAACCGGCTGGCGGCGCCCCGAAAGGCACCCCGCTCCCGCATGGCATCGGCGAGACGCACGACGATCCGATCCTCCCCGATCGCATTACGTCGGGCGAGCTACCCGCCCGGCAGCCGCCGGCGTCGACGACGCGCGACGGATTCGGCGGAGAGATTAGGCCAAGTCGCCGAGCGCATAGGGGGGTCTCAATCGTCGCAGGGGATCGGCTCCGTCGCGGGCTTGCGGCGCAGGCGCCGCAGCAGGACCGGGAGCAGCGCCAGGATCCCCAGGGCAAGCAGCGTCGCGACGAGTTCCGGCGTGATCACCGAGCGCAGGGAGAGGGCGCGGTCGCAATCGGTGCCGGCGGCCGCGAGGCAGGCCGCCTTCGCGTCCTGGTGGGCTGCCACCACGGCCTCGATCCGCGCACCCGTCGCCGCGTAGATGAAGCCGCCCGGCGAGATCCCGATGAGCGTCGCCAGCGCGAAGGTGCGCAGCCTCACCCCGAAGATGGCCGGGCCAAGATTGGTCATCCAGAACGGGAAGAGCGGCAGGAGCCGCAGGAAGAGCACATACGAGAAGGCGTCCCGCCGGAAGCCCGCGGCGAGCCGGTTGAGCCGCCCGCCGGTGTTGCGCAGCAACCATCCGCCCGCCGCCGTGCGGCCGATCGAGAAGACGATGACGGCGCCCGTCGTGCAGGAGGAAATCGCGAGCAGCGCCCCCGGGACCGTGCCGAACAGGAAGCCGCACAGCATGGTCATGAAGACCGAGACCGGCACCGAAACCACGACGGTGCCGACATAGAGGAACGCAGTGAGGACCATCGCCCGCAGGCGGTCTTCCTCCACCATCGCGAGCGCCCAGGCGCGCGAGGCGAGCAGCCGGTCGAGGCTGAACCACTGCGTGACGCCGCCTGCGACGAGCCCGACCGAGATGAGGATCAGGGCGACGAGGGGCAGGACGCGCAGCCAGCGCCGCCAGGGCGGCCGGGCCACCGCCTCCGGCCCGGCCTCGTCCGCGGGCGGCCCCGGCTCCTGCGCGCGCATGCGGCTTTAGGCCGCTTTGCGCAGGCGCAGGATCTTGAAGAAGCCGCCCGGGAAGGTCGGCCGCAGCCCCACGAAGGTGACCCCGCGCCGCTTGGCCCAGGCCTCGATGCGGGCAGCCTTGAAATCCGAGCTCCAGCCGATCCTGGAGCAGAGCGGCGCCATGATCTGCTCGACGCGGGCCACCGCGCCGTCAGCCTGCCCGAAATGGTTGGCGAGCACGATCTCGCCGCCCGGCCGGAGCACGCGCAGGAACTCGTCCAGCGCCCTCTCCGGATCGGGCACCAGGGTGATGAGGAACTGCGCCACCACCGCGTCGAAGCTCTCGTCCGCGTAGCCGAGCCGGCAGACATCCATCACCTGCAGGCCCTTGACATGGGCGAGGCCGCGGCGGTGGACCTTGAGCGCCGCCCGCCTCAGCATGTCCTCCGAGAGATCGACGCCGTAGACCTCGCAGGCGGCCGGGTAGTAGCCGAGCGACAGGCCCGTGCCGACGCCGGCCTCCAGGATGCGCCGGCCATTGGCCACGGCAGCCGTCACGGCGTCGCGCGCGGCGGGTTCCGTGAGCTTGTCATAGACCACGTCATAGACCGGCGCCCAACGCGCATAGGCCTTGCGCATCAAGGCGGTGGTGGGGCCCGCCTCCCGCGACTCACTCAACATCGGCTCAAGTCTCTCCCCAGGGTCCGTCCGGGAGGGCGCCTGAAGCCCGTTTCTCCGTCAAGACCGATGACAAACGATCCAGGCCCGCTCAGGCTGCCTCGCGCCGCGACGCCTCGACCCGCAGGATGGTGCCGCCGCCGAGCACCCGCGCCCGGGGCCCCTCATCCGCATAGATGGCACAGGCCTGGCCCGGCGACACGCCGTCCTCGGGCGTCGCCAGCATCACCTCGGCGCAGGAAGCGGCCCGGTTCCAGCGCAGGGTCGCGGGCCGCGGCTCCCGGGTCGAGCGCACCCGCACGGCGACGGGCATCCCGTCGAGTTCGGTCAGGGGCTCGTCGCCGAGCCAGTTCGTCTCCGCAAGGCGGATCACCGAGGTAGCGAGCGCCTCGCGCGGGCCCACCACCACGCGGGCGGTCTCGGGGTCGAGGCGCACCACGTAGAGGGGCTCGCCGGTGGCGAGCTTCAGGCCCCGCCGCTGGCCGACCGTGAAGCCGATGATGCCGTCGTGGCGCCCGAGCGTCCGCCCGTCGAGGTGGACGATCTCGCCCGGGCGGACCGAGTCGGGCCGCAGCCGCGCGATCACGTCCTGATAGCGCCCCTGGGGCACGAAGCAGATGTCCTGGCTGTCGGGCTTGTCGGCGACCGAGAGGCCGAATTCGCGGGCGAGCCGGCGGGTCTCGTCCTTGGGCAGCTCGCCGAGGGGAAAGCGCAGGACGTCGAGCTGCTCGGCCGTGGTGGCATACAGGAAGTAGCTCTGGTCGCGGGCCGGATCGAGGGCGCGGTAGAGCGCCCGGCTTCCGCCGGGCCGCGGGCGGCTCGCCACGTAATGCCCGGTCGCCAGCGCGTCGGCGCCGAGGTCGAGGGCGGTGGCGAGCAGGTCGCGGAACTTGATCGAGCGGTTGCACTCGACGCAGGGGATCGGCGTCTCGCCGTGGATGTAGCTGTCGGCGAAGCGGTCGATCACCGCCTCGCGGAAGCGGTCCTCGTAGTCGAGGACGTAATGCGGGATGCCGAGCGTCTCGGCGGCCCTGCGGGCATCGTGGATGTCCTGGCCCGCGCAGCAGGCGCCGCGCCGGTGCGTGGCCGCCCCGTGGTCGTAGAGCTGGAGCGTGATGCCGACGACGTCGTAGCCCTGGCGCTTGAGGAGCCCGGCGACGACCGAGGAATCGACGCCGCCCGACATCGCCACCACGACGCGGGTGTCCTGCGGGGCCTTGGGCAGATCGAGCGAGTTCATCGTCTTGAAGGCGGGCGCTGGTTCCGGCGCGGCCGCGGGCCCGCTTTCGGCAACGGCGCTGCGCGCCCTGTCTATAGTGATCGAACCGGCTTTCTGCCAGGGCGCCTCGGCCGGTCCTCGTCCGGCAAGTTCTGCCGGGTGGCCGGCAGGATCCGCGCAGGCAGGGCCATCGGGCCGCCGGGCGGTTCGGATTTCTTCAGTGTTGTCAGCCGTTTGTATCTTCGCCTCGATGGCCCCGGCCTTGCCTTCCGCCAAGGCCTGAGGAGTGGTGCGGGATGACGGCGACGGGAGCGGGCGACGGGGTTCATGCGGCGGGGCGGGAGAGCCCGCGCTGCCATGCGGGGCGGCGCCCGGCATCCGCCGATGCCGCCCCGTTTCGGGTCGCGCAACCCGCGCGGGATCCCGCCCGAGCGCCGTCGGCCGCGGAGCGCAGGCCGGCCGGCCCGGCCCGGCGGGATGCCTGCGCGGCGCAGAGCGCGCCGCAGAGTGCCGCGCCCCGCCGGTCTCCGGCCGCGGCGCATGCGACGGCCCCGGGCGACACCCCGTGCGCGCCGGCCCGTGATGATGCCGGGGCATCACCCCGGGCCGCCGACCCCGCGGCCGAGGCCCGCGCCTCCGGGACGAAGGAGCCCGACGGTCGGGAGACGCCTGAACAGGAGACGCCCGAACAGGACAAGACGCTGGAAGATGCGTCGGACGGGCAGGCGGGCGCCGCCGCTCCGCCGGTCCAACCCCCGCCCCCCGCTCCTGCCGGAACGCCTATCGCGCGAGCGAGCGCGTCGGGGGAGCCCGAGGCGGAACTGGCCGCTTCCGGCGCGGCCGGAGCCGCGGCGGCCCGGGCGGGCGAGATCGCGGCGGGATCCCCGGCCTCCGACAACAGGACCGAGGGAGCGGAGGCCGCAGCGCCCGCCCCGGGCTTCGCGGCCGTGCTGGCGGATGTTGCACCGCCCGATGCGGGGGCGCCGCCCGCGATGACGGCCGCCGCGCCGAGCGCCGAGGCGCAGGCCCCCTCCCCGCCGCCTCCGCCGGTGCCGCTCGGCGCCGTGCCGATGACCATCGGCCTGCGTTCGCTTGCCGGCAGCAACCGCTTCGAGATCCGCCTCGATCCGGCCGATCTCGGCCGGATCGACGTGAGCCTCGACCTCGACCGCGAGCACGGCTCCGTCAAGGCGCATCTCGCGGTCGAGCGGCCCGAGACCCTCGCTCTGCTCCAGCGCGACGCCGGCAGCCTGCAGCAAGCCCTGACGCAGGCGGGTTTCTCCGGCACGGAGGCGGCGCTGAGCTTCTCCCTTCAGGATGGGTCGGGCGGCCAGGGCCGGGCCGGCCGCGAGGGGGCGCCCTCTCCGGGGCGCATTGCCGATTCCGCTCCGGCCGATCCCGATCCGGTCCCGCTCGCCCTGCTCCGCGGCGGCGGGCTCGGCCTCGACATCCGCATCTAGTCGACGAGGCATCCATGGCATCCAGCGTCAGCAGCGCGCTCGCGACGGCGAACCGCACCGGCGGCAGCGCCTCGCCATCGAGCGACGCCGCGACCATCGCGGGCAACTTCAACCAGTTCCTGACCCTGCTGACCACGCAGCTCCGGAACCAGAACCCCCTCGATCCCCTCGACACCAATCAGTTCACGCAGCAGCTCGTGCAATTCGCCTCGGTCGAGCAGCAGCTCAAGACCAACGACCGCCTGGATTCGCTGCTTACCGCCAGCAAGGCCTCGGCCGCCGCCACCGCGGCGGGGCTCGTCGGCCAGACGGTGACGGCGGACGGCACCACCGCCGCCCTGGCCAAAGGCTCGGCCACCTGGACGCTCACCGCCGCGCGGGCGGCCACCCGGGCCGTGCTGACGATCACGGATGCCAAGGGCAACGTCGTCGCCACCCAGACGAAGGCGCTGACGAGCGGCAGCCAGACCTATGCGTGGGACGGCCGCACCTCGACCGGGCTCGCGGCGCCGGACGGCACCTACATGCTGAAGGTCCAGGCGGTCGACGCCACGGGCCAGAGCGTCACGGTCGACACGACGGTGACGGGCACGATCGAGAGCGTCGACGTGACGGGCTCGGAGCCGGTCCTCAGCGTCGGCGGCCGCAGCGTGCCGCTGAGCAGCCTTCAGGCGATCGGCGGCCCCGCCTCGGGGGCGTGATCCACAGGCTCGGGCGAACGAATCACATCCTAAGAATGGGATTCAAGCAATCTTAAATGCGGCTGGCTAGCCTCGATGGTGACAGGTCAGTCGAGTGTAAGAGCGTATCATGACCGAACCGCACCGCCCGAGGGTGAAGTATGTCATCGGGCCCGACGGAAGCCCCCTGACGATCGCGGATCTTCCGCCGAGCGACACCCGACGGTGGGTGATCCGCCGCAAGGCCGAGGTGGTGGCGGCAGTGCGCGGCGGGCTGCTGAGCCTCGAAGAGGCCTGCCAGCGCTACACCCTGACGACCGAGGAATTCCTGAGCTGGCAATACTCGATCGAGCAGCACGGCCTCGCGGGCCTGCGCACGACGCGCATCCAGCACTACCGGCAGTGAGCTCTTGCGGCGCGGCGGGGATCCGCCGCGTCGCGAGGGCCCGCGCCGCAAGATCATCGAGGAGGAAGCGCGAGGCCGGGCGGATCATCCATAGGCGGCGATCACCCGGGCTTGGCCCGGCTCCGGCACCGTGATGCCGGCCTGCATGTACTCGTTGAGCTTGTTGCGCAGCGTGCGGATCGAGATGCCGAGGATCCGCGCCGCATGGGTGCGGTTGCCCAGGCAATGGTCGAGTGTGTCGAGGATGAGGTCGCGCTCGACCTCCGCGACGGTCCGCCCGACCAGGCTGCGCGTGACCGCCTCCGCATTCTGAACCGCCCGCGCCGCCGCGCCCGCAGCCCCGCCGAGGGCCTCGCCCTCCGGGGCGAGTGCCTCGCCTTCCGGGGTGCGGATCGCCTCGGGTCCGATCTCGGGCCCGCTCGCGAGCAGCACGGCCCGGTGGAGCGTATTTTCCAGTTCCCGCACGTTGCCCCGCCAGGGATTGGCGACGACGAGCCGGCGCGCCTCGGCCGAGAGCGGGCGGGCCGGGACGCCGTTCACCGCCGCGTATTGGCGGGCAAAGTGCTCGGCGAGTTCGAGGATGTCGGCCGGGCGCTCCCGAAGGGCCGGCAGGCGCAGATGCACCACGTTGAGGCGGTAGAGCAGATCCTCCCGGAAGGTGCCCTTCCGGACCTCCTCGGCAAGGTTGCGGTTCGAGGTGGCCAGCACCCGCAGGTCCACCCGCACCGGCTTGTCGCCGCCGACCCGGTCGATCACCCGCTCCTGCAGCGCCCGCAGCAGCTTGGCCTGCAGCCGCACATCCATCTCGGAGATCTCGTCGAGGAGGAGCGTGCCGCCCGACGCCTCCTCGAACTTGCCGATGCGCCGCGCCACCGCGCCCGTGAAGGCGCCCTTCTCGTGCCCGAACAGCTCGGATTCGAGGAGCGCGTCGGGGATCGCCGCGCAGTTGACGCTCACGAAGGGTTTTCGGGCGCGGCCTGACCTGGCGTGGACATACCGGGCGAGCACCTCCTTGCCGGTGCCGCTCTCGCCGCTGATCAGCACCGAGGCATCCGAGCGCGCCACCTGCTCGGCGAGTTTCACCACCCGCTCCATGGCGGGGTCGCGCCACACGAAGGCCCGGGCATCCGCCGCCACCGCCTCCAGCACCGCGGCGATCAGCTCCGGATCGGGGGGCAGCGGGATGTATTCCTTGGCCCCCGCCTGGATCGCCGCCACCGCCGCGCGGGCATCCGAGCCCGTGCCACAGGCGACCACGGGCGTGCGGATGCGCTCCTCGGCGAGCGCCGCGACGAGCGTCCGGATCGGGAGCGAGACATCGACCATCACGAGGTCGGCGCCCTTGGCGCGCAGGACGGTCAGGCCCTGCTCGATTCCATCGGCCTGGGTGACGGCCGCTCCCCGGCTCATGGCCATCTTCGAGGCGGTGACGAGCTCGCCGTTCAGGCGGCCGATGATCAGAAGGCGCATCGCGGGCACTCCGCTTTATGTCGTCGGGCGCCGTGCGGCGCCGATGGGATCGGGTTCGATTGGCTCAACCGTCGCTCTTGACGATCTCGGTCATGGTGACGCCGAGGCGCTCCTCGACCAGCACCACCTCGCCGCGGGCGACGAGGCGGTTGTTGACGTAGATGTCGATCGCCTCGCCGACCTTGCGGTCGAGTTCCAGCACCGTGCCGGGACCGAGGCGCAGGAGGTCGCCGATCGGCATCCGGGAGGCGCCGAGCACCGCCGAGACCACCACCGGCACGTCGAAGACCTGCTCCAGGTCCGCGGCGCTCTTGGGGCTGGGCGGGCCGTCCCGCAGGGAATCGGCGCCGTTCTGGTCGAGGGCGAGGTCGGCTTCGCTGAGCTGGGGCAGGCCGAGGTCGTCGTCGGGGGCCATCGGGAATCCTTCGGGATCAGGCGGGAGCGAGCGCGGTGGCGAGGGCGGCCTCGATGGCGGCGCGCTCGCGCACGACGCCGCCATCGGCCCATTCCAGGCGGGTGTCGCCCGGTGGCAGGTCGGGGTCGCCGAGCACGATCAGGCGGCCCTCATAGCCGCGCTCGCGGGCGAGGCGCTTGAGGGCCGTCTCGGCCTCCTCCACGAGGCGGTCGTTCACCCGCACGGCGAGATGCGGCACGCCGCGCAGGTGATGCAGGGCGGACCGGGCGGCCTCCAGGATCGCCGCGACCGGATGTGCGTCGAGGGCTTCGCCCGCGAGCTTGCGGCCGAGCGCCACCGCGAAGTCGAGGGCCTGGGCCTCGCGCTCCGCGTCCCGGGCATCCGCCGCCGCGAGCAGGCCGGCGGCTGCGGTCGCGAGGCGGTTGAGGGCATCGGCGAGACGGGCCTGGACCTGCGCCTCGGCCTGGGCGCGGCCCTCCTGCAGGCCGCGCGCATGGGCGGCGTCGAGCTGCGCCCGCAGGGTGGCCTCGGCCCGGGCTTCCGCCTCGGCCTGCGCGGTGGCCTCCGCCTGGGCCGCGGCCTCCCGCGCCCGCGCGGCGCTGCCGCCGGGGACCCGGAAGTCGTTGTCGAAGAGGAAGCGCTGAACCTGAGCCATCGGATCTCGGGGCGGTGAGAGGGGGCTGGTCAGTAGACCAGCTCCTCCTCGGCGCTGTTCTTGGCGATCATGATCTCGCCCTTCTCGGCGAGTTCCTTGGCCATCTCGGTGATCCTGGCCTGCGCCTCATCGACCTCCTTGAGGCGGATCGGGCCGAGGGAGGCTATCTCGTCCTGCAGGTTCTTGGCCGCGCGGCTCGACATGTTGCTGAAGAAGAAGGCGCGCACCGGCTCGGACGCCCCTTTCAGCGCGCGGCCGAGCGCGTCGCGGTCGACGTTGCGCATGAGCGTCTGCACGCTGCCGGCATCGAGCTTCAGCAGGTCCTCGAAGGTGAACATGAGCTGCCGGATCTTCTTGGCAGCCCCCCGGTTGTTCTGGTCCAGGGCGGTGAGGAAGCGCGTCTCCGTCTGGCGGTCGAAGGCGTTGAAGACGTCCGCCATGAGTTCGTGCGCATCGCGCCGGGTCGTCTGCGCGATGGTCGAGACGAACTCGCTCCTCAGCGTCTCCTCGATGTGGCGCAGGGCCTCCTTCTGCACCGTCTCCATGCGCAGCATCCGGTTGAGGACGTCGATGGCGAAGTCCTCCGGCAGGATGGTGAGCACCCGCGCGGCATAGTCCGAGCGCACCCGCGACAGGATCACCGCCACGGTCTGCGGGTACTCGCTGCGCAGGAACGAGGCGAGGATCTCGGGGTCGATCTGGGTCAGGCTGGTCCAGACCCGGCGGGCCGAGGCCCCCTTCACCTCCGCCATGATCAGCGAGACCTGCTCGGGCGGGAAGATCTTGAGGAGCAGCGCCTCGGTGCGCTCGTAGCTGGAGCTGACGCCGCCGCTCGCGGAGAGCTTCGACACGAACTCGATGATGAGCTGCTCCACCGTCTCGACCTCCAGCGAGCCGAGCTGGACCATGGCGTGCGAGACCTTCTTGACCTCGTCCTCCTCGAGCATCTTCCAGATCGGCGCGCCGACCTCGTCGCCGAGGAGCAGAAGGAGCGCCGCCGCCCGCTGCGGGCCGGGCAGCTCGGCGAGGCGCGAATTCTCCATCAGCGCCTCGGCGAGGGCGGGTTTCGGGGACGCGGCCATGCTCTCGTCTCTCAACCTCTCGGGCGGGGCTTTAGCGGTCGTTGATCCAGTTGCGCAGGACTTCGGCGGTCTCGGCGGGGTTCTGCCGCACGATGTCGGCCACCCGCTCTATCGTCTCGGCTTGGAGCTTCCCGTTGATCCTGGCGAAGTCGACGAGGTGCTTGGCGGGGCTGTCGGGGGGCGGCGCGTCCTCCGCGGGCGCGGCGCCCGGCAGGGCGCCCGGCAGGACCGGGATCCCGGCCGCCACCAGCTCGGCGGGCGGGGCGTCGACGGCGATCACCCGCCGCAGCAGCGGGCGCACCACGGCGAGCACCACCACCAGGGTGAGGAGCGCCAGCACGCCGAGTTCGGCGAGGCGCAGCACGTCCTCCTTGGTCGGCTTGAAGGAGGCGAGGAGCCCCTCCTCCGGGATCTCCGCCGGGACCGGGCCCTCGGCGAAGCGCAGGTTGACCACCTCGATCTGGTCGCCCCGGGCCTTGTCGTAGCCGACGGCGGTGCGCACCAGCGCGGTGATGCGGTCGAGCTCGTCCTGCGGGCGCGGCGCATAGACGGGCCGGCCGTCGGGCCCGGGCGTATAGGTGCCGTCGATCACCACCGCCACCGAGAGGCGCCTGATGCGGCCGCCCTCGTTGATCTCCGTCCGCGTCACCCGGGAGATCTCGTAGTTGGTGGTCTCCTCGTTCTTGTTCGACGCCTCGCGGGTACCGTTCTGCTGCGCCGGGTCCCGGGCGCCGGGCAACTCGTTGCCGACGCTGACCCCGGTCTCGCCGGGCCCCTGCGATTGCTGGGTCTCCGAGCGGGTCTGGGTCGAGCGCACGACCCGGCTCTCGGGATCGAAGGTCTCCGAGCGGCTCTCGATCCGGTTCGCGTCGAGCTCGGCCGCGACCTGCACGCGCGCCCGGCCCGATCCCACGATGCCGGCGACGATTCCCTCGACCTGCGCGCGCAGGCGGTGCTCCAGATTGGCCTGCCGCTCGTCGAGGCCGAGGCGGCCTTGCGCGTCCTCGGGCTTCGCGCCGTCGGCGAGGAGCCGCCCGCGCTCGTCCACGATCGAGATGCGGTCGGGCTTCAGCCCCTCCACCGAGGAGGCCACGAGGTGGCGCACCGCCCGCACCTGCCCCGGATCGAGATCTCCCGACAGCTTGAGCACGATCGCGGCGCTCGGCGGCTCGCGGTCGCGGGCGAACAGCCGCTTCTCCGGGATGACGAGGTGGATGCGGGCCGCCTGCACCCGCCCGATCGCCCGGATCGAGCGGGCGAGCTCGCCTTCGAGGGCGCGCAGGTGGTTGACGTTCTGGACGAAGGTCGTGGACGAGAAGGCGTCCCCCTTGTCGAAGATCTCGTAGCCGACCCCGCCCGCGCTCGGCAGCCCCTTGCCGGCGAGGTCCATGCGCAGGCGCGCGAGGTCGGCGCGGGGCGCCAGGATGGTCTGGCCCATCTCGCCCCGCGTCTCGTAGCGGAGCCCGCGCGCATCGAGGTCCCGGATCACCGCGCTCGCATCCTGCATCGACAGGTCGGCGTAGAGCACGCCCATCTCGGGCCGCGACACGCGCAGGATCACGAAGGCGAAGAAGCCCACGAGGGTGAGCGTCACGGCGCCCATCGCGGCAAGCCGCGCCGGCCCGAACTTCGCCACCAGATCGAGAACCGGCTTCACGACGCGCTTGAACCCGCCACCCGGACCGGCCGGGCTCTTAGGCAAAAATTGCCGGGCCGTGGTTAGTAGGCGGTTAACGGCGCGCCGCGACGGCCTGCGGCTCTAGACCCTCAGGTCGAGGCGGTACGCATAGGCGTCGCCCCGGAACAGGCCCTCGACATACTCGATCATCTGGTCGTCGCGGGCATAGGAGCGCCGCTTGATCAGCAGGCAGGGGCGCGGCTCGGAAAAACCGAACACCGCGCAGGCATCGGCGTCCGGCAGCGCGGCCTCGATCGTCTGCTGGCAGCGCACCAGCCGCGCCCCGGACCGACCGAGATGGGCGTAGACCGACCCGCTCAGGTCCGCATCCGCGAGGTCCGGGACCGCCGTGAGGTCGTACCACGCCATCTCCCGCGACAGCGGGATGCCGTCGCCCTTGCGGATGCGCACGAGCCGCAGGAAGGTCGCCTGCGGCGGGCGGCCGAACAGCTCCGCCAGGGCAGGGTCCCGGACGACGACCCGCTCCAGGATCTCGGAGGAGGGCACGCGGCCGAGTTCGTGCATCTCCTCGGTGAAGCCCTTGAGGCGGTCCATGCCGGGACTGAGCCGGGTGCGGCCGGCCTCGACGATGTAGCCGAGCCGCCCATGGGCGCTCAGGTAGCGCTGCCGGCGCAGGGCGTCGTAGCAGCGCTGGACCGTGGTGCGGCTCACCCCCATCGCCTCCGCGAAGGTGCGTTCCGCCGGCAGGGTGGTGCCGGCCGCGAGGGTGCCGTCCTCGATGAGCGCGCGCAGCTGCTCCTCGAGCTGCTGATACAGGGGTTTGGCCGTGTCCTGGCGCAGATGGACGAGGCTCGGCAGCGGAGGAGCCGCCGGCCCATGGCTCCAGCGGACGCGGACGGGATCTCCCTCAGACATCGGGCTCGACGCTCCGCTTCGTGAGGCCCGTCATGACAAGCCGCCCGCCACATGGTGTCGTATCGCCGGGAGGTGCGGCCGCAGGGCCGAGAGGGAGCATAGCCGTGACCGACATCGGAGAGGATCCGGACCTGTTCGTCCTGGGGAGCTTCGTGGCGGCCTGTTCTGCCATGGTTGCGCGGCAGCCGCGACCCGGGGAGACGCTGGAGGCGCAGGCCTTCTGGCTCGATCCCGGTGGTAAAGGACTGAACCTTGCCGTCGGTGCCCGGCGCCTCGGCGCCCGGGTCGACGGTCTCGTGGCGGTCGGCCGCGACCCGTTCGGCGACATGGCGGAGGCGGCCCTGCGGCGGGCCGGCCTGCCGGCCGCGATGCTGCGCCGGGTGGATGCGCCCACGGGGGCGGGGATCGGCCTCGTGGATGCGGCCGGCGAGAACTGCATTGCGGTCTTTCCGGGCGCCAATGCCCATCTCGATTCCGCGGCGGTGGCGCAGGCGGCGGGCCGCCTGATCCGGGCGCGCTGCGTGCTCGCGCAGTTCGAGATCGGCGAGGCGCCGATCGCCGAAGCGTTCCGCCGCGCCCGCGCGGCCGGGGTCGCGACCCTGCTCAACCCCTCGCCGTTCCGGCCGGTTCCGGCGGCGCTCCTCGCCGACACCACCATCCTCGTCCTCAACGCCACCGAGGCGGCGGCCCTGCGCGAGGATCTCGGCCTGCCGACGGGAGCCTGGGAGGATCTCGTCGCGGCGCTGCTGGCGCGGGGGCCGCGCATCGTCGTGGTGACGCTCGGCGAAAGGGGCGCCCTCGCCCGGGAGGCCGGCGGCCCGTTGCTGACCCAGCCCGCCTTCCCGGTCGCGGCGGTGGACACGATCGGGGCGGGCGATGCCTTCACGGCCGGGCTCGCGGTTGCGCTCGTGGAGAATCGTCCCCTCGCCGAGGCCCTGCGCCAGGCCGCCGCCTGCGGCGCCTGCGTGGTCGCCCGGCCCGGCGTGTTCGATGCCCTGCCCGACCGGGCGGCCCGGGACGCGATCCTCGCCGCCGGAGCGTGACACGCCGAAGGCCCTCCTCCCGGGAGGGCGGCGGTGCGGGTCTCCACACCCGCCCGCGGGAGCGCCGGTCCGGCGAACGATCGGCCCCGCTCCGAGTTGGTGAGGGCGAGAGCAACCCGGAGGATGCCATGACCCAATCCGCGACACCCGGCCCGGAGGTCCGGCCCGAATCCGAGGAGCGCATCAGCGGCCAGTGCCTTGCCGACCGGGCGGCCGAATCCGCCCCCGGCCCGCGCCGGCCGGGCGAGGATCTGAAGGCGCGTCAGGAGCAGCTTCTCGACGAGGCCGTGGAGGAGACCTTTCCGGCGAGCGACCCGATCGCGCCGAAGCGGATCACCCGGTGAGCGCCGCTCGCGGGCCGGAGCGCCGCCCGGGAGGCTTCCGGCCGTGAGGCGCCCGGTCAGGGATTGAGCCGCGGCGCGGCCGCCGCGGAGGGATCGCCGCCCGCCCCGAACAGCTTGCGCAGGAAGCCCGGCGCGATGGCCGAGAGCGGGTTCACGGCGACGTTCGGCGCGCTCATCGGGCCCGTCACCGAGAAGTTGATGCCGAACAGGCCCTCGTTGTGGCCGCCGCCGAGCAGCGGGCCGACGATCGGCACCTGCGAGAAGACGTTGTTGAGCCCGTAGAGCGGCACGAAGGTGCCGCGGATGTCGGTGGCGTTGCGGCCGGTATCGAGCCAGCCGCCCAGCGTGAAGCCCATGGCCGGACCCGAGATGGCCGCGTCCGAGAAGTCGATCCGGGTGCCCGTGCGCACGAATTCCGCGGTGAGCCGGTCGAAGCCCACGTCGTTCGCCTCCGGCCGCCGCCCGGGCGAGCGGCCGCCCCGGTCCTCCGGGGCGGGCTCGCCCTGCGCCATGATGCGGCCGAGCGCCGGCTCGTCGCGCAGGGTGAAGGAGCGGATCTGCACGGCGCCCGCCTGCGGCCCGTCATTCATGGTGGTTTGGAGAGAGAGCCGGCCGCCCTGCATGCGCCGGTAGATGTCGAGGAAGCGCAGCACCGCGCCCGCATCGGTGGACTCGGCCGTGAGGACCGGCGTGCCGCCCCGCTCGCCCCGTCCCACCTCGACGCGGACCGAGGCCCCCCGCAGGCGTCCCTGGATGCGGGCCTGCCGCAGGTCGTCGCCGCGTAAGGAGAGCTTGAGAGTCGCGTTCGTCAGCGCCTCGTCGTTGAAGCCCGTGAGGATGGCGAAGCTCAGATCCGCATCGACGTCCCGGGAGGCCGCCTCCTTGCCGCCCTTCCTGGCGGGGGCGGAGAGCGCGCGCAGGAAGGGCCGCGCATCCGCGACCCCGCCCTTCAGCATCACCTTGTAGACGCCGCCGCTGCGCTCCAGCTGGCCGCGCACGTCGTCGCCGGGCGAGAGCTTGAGGCTCGTGAACTCCGCGCGCTCCAGGCCGCCCTCGGCCGAGATCACGGCGCTGCCCTTGGCCGCCACGCTGCCCGCCTCGAGGGCGAGGTCCTTCAGTTCCGTGCCGTTGCCCGTATCGGTGAGCGCGAAGGTGAGCCGGCCGGGCTTGCCCGCAGCCTTGGTCCAGCCGGGCACGAGCCCGTCGATCGAGGCCCGGGTGAGGTCGGCCTCGACCCGGGCGGTCGTCTTGCCGGGGCGGCCGATCGGCACCACGAAGCGCGCCGGCACCGGGCCGGCGAGCGCCGGCGCGACGGGCAGGCCCCGGCGCGCCCGGGCCGCCTCGTCCAGGGTGAGCGCCACCACGGCCTCGCCCGGCGCGCCCGGCTTCGGCTGATGCAGGTCGACGCTCATCGGCGCGCCCGAGAGCCTGGCCTCGCCCTTCATCGAGAAGCCGCTACGGTCGTAGGCGAGGCTGAAGCGGCCGTTCTCCAGCCGGTCCTTGCCGACGAGCCGGTCCACCGAGACGTCGCTGAAGCTGCCGGACATCACCACCGGCAGGTCCGCGATCTCCGGCACCGCGTTGAGGCTCAACGGAAAGTCGATCCGCAGATCCGCCTGGCCGCGGGTCGTGGCCGGATCGATCTCGGCGCCGGTGAGGCCGCGGAACAGCTTCGCCTGGAGGAGCGAGGCGAGCGCGTCCGTGCCGCCGGTCAGGCGCAGGCCGATCTGGGCCGTCACGTCCCTGGGCACCGCATCCTTGATGACGAAGGATCCGTCCTGGAGGGTGAGCGCCCGCCCGTCCGGCATCCGGATCTCGGCCGTGGCGCCGCGGATCGTGGTGTTGCGCCCGGTCACCAGCCCGGAGACGCGCCCGCGGGTGAGCGGTGGCGCCTCCGGCGAGATCACCAGGCTCCCGTCGCTGACCGCGAAGGCGATCCGCACCGCCTTGTCCGGCACCGGGTCGCCGCGGGTGGCCGCGGCGAATTCCGCCTGCGTCATGTCGACGGTGATGTCGAGGCTGTCGAGATGCCCGCCGCGCAGGTTGTCGACCAGGTAGGTGCGGATCGGCGGCGCGATGTGCTCGGGCCAGAGCCGCAGGGCGGTGCGCCCCTCGGCCCGGTCGGCCAGGATGTGCAGGGTGAGGCCGCCCTCGTCGGCGTGGGTGCCCAATGTCCCGGTGATGGTGCCGCTCGCCGTCGGTCCCGACAGGGCGAAGCGCTCGATGGCGACGCCGTCGTCCCGGCCCGAGAGCGTCGCCTCGATGCTGTCGATCCGGATCGGGGCGTCGCCGTCGACGGCGCCCCGCAGCACCGCGTCGCGGCCCGCGAGCGTTGCCGTCCAGGCCGGATCGGCCCCCGCCGCTCCGGCGACCCACTCGCCCGCGAGCCGCACGGCGTTGCCGGCGCCGCGGTAGTCCAGCGCGTCGAGCTTGAGCGCGCGCCGGGCCTCGTCCCAGCTCGCTTCGACCGAGACGCCCTCGATGGTCACCGGATTGAAGTCCTTCTCCTCGATGAGGAGGGTGCCCTCGCTCGAGGTCAGCGAGAGGGACATGGTGTCGAGGCGCGCGCCGTGCATCGCCACCGCGGCCCGGCCCGACAGCTTCACGTCGGTGGTCAGCGGCAGGCGCGACTGGCCGGAGAGGAGCAGCAGGTCGGTGACCGGGAGGTCATCGAGGGTGAGAACGCCGCGCCGGATGTTTCCCGCCGCCCGTTCCACATCCCCGCCGAAGCGCCAGGGGCCGTGCGGTCCCATGATGCGCATCTCGAACACCTTGGCGTCGCGCACCGCGTCGCGGGTGAAGATCCCGTCGACGCGGGGAAACACCGCGCGCTCGGTGCCGCTGTCGTCCGTCAGGGTGAGGCGGGCATTGGTCAGGCGGGCACGGTCGAGGGAGCCGATCACGCCGGCCGGATCGAGGACGAGGCTCAGGATCGAGGCCATCGTGGCCGAGAGCGGCGAGACGGTGCCGCGGGCGGCGTCCACGCCGGGCGGGGTGGTCGGCTGCGCATCCGAGGGATCCGCCGAGGCCGCGATGGAGCCGTCCCGATGGACGACGGCCCGCAATTGCAGGTCGCGGAACTCCACCGAGCGCGGCTGGATCGTCAGGCCGAGCAGCGGGGCGAGATCGATGCTGACCAGGGCGAGCGGCGCGCGCACGACGAGCGCGCCTTCCGGGTTGCGGATGTCGAGCCCGGTGGTGCGCAGCGCGAGCGCCCCCTCGCGGTCGATCTCGATGGCGCTGTCGCGCAGGTCGACGGTCCAGCCCGGGCCGAGCCGCCCGGCGATGGCGGCGGCGAGGCGGGGCTCCAGCCAGGCGAAGCTCATCGGCCCGCTCGACAGGCGCAGGTAAGCGAGGCCGCAGCCGAGGCCGAGCAGCAGCGCGACGGCGAGCTTCAGGAGGAGCACCCCCCGCACGCATCGCTGCACGACCGATCGCCGCCGGGCCGGGCCGGGCGCCACGCGCAGCGGTGCGCGGCGAGGGGGAGGAGCCTGATCCATGCCTGTCATCGCCGGGAGAGGGGCCTGCGGGACTTGTCCGCCCAGTGTCTTCTCCGTCCGGTTACCTGCGATTAATCGTGTGTCCGCATGCCGGACGTCCCGTGGCAGCCCGCCTCGGACGCTGTGCGCCTCCACGGCTGTTCCTCCCCCCGGGCCGTCGCGGCGGCCTCGGCAATGAGGCACACCATCATTCGGCCGAAAGGAAGGCACGATGCCCCTGAATCCTGGCGATCCCGCCCCCGATTTCTCCCTGCCGGCCACCGGCGGCGAGACGATCAGCCTCACCTGCCTCAAGGGCCGCAAGGCCGTGCTCTACTTCTACCCGAAGGACAACACGAGCGGCTGCACCCTGGAGGCGAAGGCCTTCAACGATCTGCGGGACGCCTTCGCGGCCGCCGACACGGTGGTGATCGGGGTCTCGCCCGATCCGATGAAGAGCCACGACAAGTTCCGCGACAAGTACGGGCTCGGCTTCCCGCTCGCCTCCGACGAGGAGAAGGCGATGCTTCAGGCCTACGGCGTCTGGGTCGAGAAGAGCATGTATGGCCGGAAATACATGGGGGTGGAGCGCACCACCGTGCTGATCGACCGCGACGGCCGAATCGCGGAGGTCTGGCCGAAGGTGAAGGTGCCGGGCCATGCCGAGGCGGTGCTGAAGGCGGCCAAGGCCCTGTAGCGCAAGGCCCTGTCGCATCGGTTCACTGCCAGCCGGGCCGCCCCTGGCGGATGGAACCGCGGCTGACCGAGCGCCCCTCCGATGGCACCCTCAACCGTCCTCTTGCTGAGGCGCGGGCGATCGCAGATCGCACTGGCGATCGTAGATCGCGCAGGCTGCCTCGAAGCACGCCTGACCGCTGGTCCGAGGCTCTGGCGGATGGGAGCACCGGTCCGGGGTGCCTGCCGGCTGATGCCGGCCAGAGGGCTGGCTTTCGCCGGCCACCTCAGCATGAGGAGCGGGGCGGCTTCCACCTACGTCAGGTTCTATTGGGCTGCCTGGATCCGCGCCGCCCCGGATCGGAGCGCGCCGCCCGGCTTCGGTGCGTCCCGCCGTGAACGGGGGCGGCGCGCGGCGCCGGAATTTTCGCGGTTCCTTAACCTTAAGGAATTCAATTCGGGGGCATATCTTCGGAATCCCCGATGTCCTCACCTCTCCCCCGATCCGGTTCCTCGCCTCGTCCCGTCCCGGCCGCGGAGCCGGAGGTCTGGGTGGTCCGGCGGCGGACCGCCGCGGCGGCGGGTGCGCTCTTCGCCCTGCTGGCCGTGTGGGCGAGCGCCGCCACGTGGTTCATCGTCTTCCACGACGACGCGCTCGCGCGGTTCATGACCCGCCAGAGCGCGCTGCAATACGCCTACGAGGAGCGGGTGAGCGCCCTGCGTGCCCGCCTCGACCGGGTGGCGACCCAGAAGCTCCTGGAACAGGATGGCGTCGAGACCCGCATCGCCGAGCTGGCGAGCCGGCAGGTCGCCCTGGAGAACCGGCAGGCGATGCTGCTGGGCCTGACCGAGCCGGCGGCCGACGCGGCCCGCGATTCCGCCGCCTCCACGGGCGCCCTCCCCGGCCGCACGGCCCGGCAGAAGCCGGTGCCGACGCCCGAGGCGTTGGGCCTGCGCAGCGAGCTCCCGGATCCGGCCGCGACCCCGGCTCCGGGCCTGAGCCTGCCCCTGCGCGTCGCCGGCCTCGAAGCCTCCCTCGACGCGGTCGCGGCCCAGCAGAGCCTCGCGCTCGACCGGATCCTGCAGAGCAGCCGCAGCGAGGCCGTGCGGCTGCGCCGGGTCGTGGCCGATCTCGGCCTCGATCCCGGCCGATTCGCCCCGCCGCGTTCCGCCGGCCTCGGCGGCCCGCTCGTGCCGGTCGGCGCGGGAGCGTTCGAGACGCTGCTGGTGCAGGCGCAGCGCAGCGTCGGCGAGCGCGACGACTTGCGGCGGATCGTGAGGGGCCTGCCGCTGACCCGCCCGATCGTCGGCGATGCCGGCCTGTCGAGCCAGTACGGCTACCGGGTCGATCCGTTCACCCGGGGGCTTGCCCTCCACACGGGCGTCGATCTGAAGGCGGAGTACGGCGCACCGGCCCGCGCGGCGGCGGCCGGCACGGTGGTCTCGGCGGATTATGCGGGCGGTTACGGCAACATGGTCGAGATCGACCACGGCCACGGCATCGCCACCCGCTACGCCCATCTCTCGGCCTTCGCGGTCTCGCCGGGCCAGACCGTCGAGGCCGGCCAGATCATCGGCCGCGTCGGCTCGACCGGCCGCTCGACGGCGCCGCATCTCCATTACGAGACCCGCATCGACGGCGAGCCGGTCGACCCGCAGCGCTTCCTGCGGGCGGGCGCCTGGGCGCTCGCCGCGCGCTGAGGGACCGGGCAAGACTCTAGTCGATGTCCTCCACGGCCTCGCCGCCGCCATAGACCCTTTGGGCGAGCGAGGCCTCGATGAAGGGGTCGATCTCGCCGTCGAGCACGTCGCCCGGGCTCGTCGACTGGGCCCCGGTGCGAAGGTCCTTCACGAGCTGGTAGGGCTGCAGCACGTAGGAGCGGATCTGGTGGCCCCAGCCGATGTCGGTCTTCGACGCGGCCTCGGCGTTTGCCTTCTCCTCCCGCTTCTTCAGCTCCAGCTCGTAGAGCCGGGCGCGCAGCATGTTCCAGGCGGTGGCCCGGTTCTTGTGCTGCGAGCGCTCCTGCTGGCAGGCCACCACGATCCCGGTCGGGATGTGGGTGATGCGCACGGCCGAATCCGTGGTGTTCACGTGCTGGCCGCCCGCCCCCGAGGAGCGGTAGGTGTCGATGCGGCAGTCCGACTCCTTCACCTCGATGGTGATGCGGTCGTCGATGACCGGATAGACCCAGACGCTCGCGAAGCTCGTGTGCCGCCGCGCATTCGAGTCGTACGGCGAGATGCGCACCAGCCGGTGCACGCCCGACTCGGTCTTGAGCCAGCCATAGGCGTTGTGGCCCTTGATGAGCAGCGTGGCGCCCTTGATGCCGGCCTCCTCGCCCTCGGACCACTCGACGATCTCGACCTTGTACTTCCGGCGCTCGGCCCAGCGGGCATACATGCGATGGAGCAT
Source organism: Methylobacterium nodulans ORS 2060 (assembly GCF_000022085.1). NCBI lineage: Bacteria > Pseudomonadati > Pseudomonadota > Alphaproteobacteria > Hyphomicrobiales > Methylobacteriaceae > Methylobacterium > Methylobacterium nodulans. Next base: position 6,161,561 of record NC_011894.1, on the reverse strand, counting down.
GTTGGCCCAGTCCTGGCTCTCGGTGCCGCCCGCGCCCGCATGGACCTCGAGATAGGTGTCGTTCCCGTCGGCCTCGCCCGCGAGCAGGGTCTCGATCTGGCGGCGCGCGGCCTCGGCCTGGACGGCGCGGATCTGCTCCTCGCCCTCCCGGATGCTGGCCTCGTCGCCCTCCATCTCGCCGAGCTCGATCAGGGTGGCGGCATCCTCCAGCCCCTGCTCCAGGCGCCGGATGGCGGAGACCGCCTCCTCGAGCTGCGTGCGCTCGCGCATGACCTTCTGGGCCGCCTCCGGGTCGTTCCAGAGGGCGGGGTCCTCGGAGCGGGCGTTCAGCTCCGCGAGGCGCTTATCGGCAGTATCCCAGTCAAAGATGCCTCCTCAGCAGTCCGATCGACTGCTTGGCGGCATCCGAGAGTTGTTCGATCTCGGCGCGCATCTGGTGTGACGATGGTTGGTGAGGTGGGCCGGTGTGATAGCGCCCCGGCCCGCCGGTGTAAACGGAGGCCGCTGCGGATCCCGCGTCTCCCGCCCGGAGGGCGCAGGCACGGGTCACGCCCGCGGGGCGCGCCCGTTCAGTAGAGCCCGCCCGCCTGGGCCGCGCGGTCCGCGTCCGGCGGCGGGGCGCCGGGCTGGGCCACCGGCGGGGCCGAGTAGCTGTCGGGCGGCGCCGTGCCGGGCTTGAACGCCTCCAGGATGCCGCCCTCACTGCCGCCCGCGCGGGTGCCGCTGGCGAGATTGACCCGGATCAGCTTGATGCCCGGCGGCACCCGGAAGGGGGTCGGCGGCTTGTCGGCGAGCGCCGCCTTGAGGAAGTCCCGGGCGATCGGCGCCGCGAGGCCGCCGCCGGTGGCGCGGTCGCCGAGCGAGCGGGGCTTGTCGAAGCCGAGATAGACGCCCACCGCGAGGTCCGGCGAGAAGCCCACGAACCACGCGTCCTTGGCCTCGTTGGTGGTGCCGGTCTTGCCCGCGAGCGGCTTGCCGATCTCCTTCAGGATCGTGGCGGTGCCGCGCTGCACGACGCCCTCCATGATCGAGACCATCTGGTAGGCGGTGAGCGGGTCGAGCACCTGCTCGGATTCGTCCACCAGCTTCGGCTCGTCCTGGCCCGACCATTTCTCGGCGTCGCAGCCGATGCACTTGCGGTTGTCGTGCCGGTAGATCGTCTCGCCGGTGCGGTCCTGGATGCGGTCGATCAGCGTCGGGCGGATGCGCCGCCCGCCATTGTCGAGCATCGAATAGGCCGTGACCATGCGCATGACCGTGGTCTCGCCGGCGCCGAGCGACATCGGCAGCACCGGGAGCATGTCGTCGTAGACCCCGAAGCGGCGGGCATACTCGGCGATGAGCGGCATGCCGATGTCCTTGGCGAGCCGCACGGTCATCAGGTTCTTCGAATGCTCGATGCCGTAGCGCAGGGTGTGCGGGCCGCCCGACTTGCCGTCGTAGTTTGAGGGCGTCCAGGCCTCCTGGCCCGGCCCCGCCTCGATGGTGATCGGCGTGTCGAGCACGATCGAGGATGGGGTGTAGCCGTTGTCGAGGGCCGCCGAGTAGACGATCGGCTTGAAGGACGAGCCCGGCTGGCGCATCGCCTGGGTGGCGCGGTTGAACTCGCTCTCGTCGAAGGAGAAGCCGCCCACCATGGCGTGGACGCGGCCGGTATGCGGATCCATGGCCACGATGGCGCCGGAGATCTCCGGCACCTGCCGCAGCCGGTAGGCGTTGCCGGCCCCGTCCATGCGCTCCACGTAGACGACATCGCCCGGGCTCAGCACCGAGGCGATACCCCGCCCGGTCCAGCGCACGCCCTCCGGGCCGATGATCCCGGTCTCGCGCTCCTTCGAGACATGGCCCGAGTTCTCGCGCCGCGGCTGCAGGCCGATCTGCGCCCGCCCGCCGCTCGTGTCGAGCACCACGGCGAGGCGCCAGGGCTGCACGTCGCCGAGCGCCGGCACCTCGGCCACCGCCTGGCCCCAGTCGCGGCCGGTAAGGTCGATGCGCGCCTGCGGCCCGCGCCAGCCCCGGGCCTGGTCGTAGCGCACGAGCCCGTCGACGAGCGCCTTGCGGGCCTGGGCCTGCATCTTCGGGTCGAGGGTGGTTCGCACCGACAGGCCGCCCTCGTAGAGCTTCTTCTCGCCGTAGCGCTCGGAGATCTCGCGGCGCACCTCCTCGGCGAAGTAGTTCGCGTTGGCGGTGTTGGGCGAGACGCTGCGCGGGTTGACGCCGAGCGGCAGCTTGCGCTCGGCCTCGGCCTCCTCGCGGGTGATGTAGCCGTTCTGGGCCATCAGGCCGATGATCTCGTTGCGCCGCGCCAGCGCCGCCTGGGTCTTGCGGAAGGGGTGATAGTTGTTCGGGCCCTTCGGCAGCGCCGCCAGATAGGCCGCCTCGTGGATCGTCAGCTCGTGCACCGACTTGCCGAAATAGTCGAGCGCGGCGGCCGCGATGCCGTGCAGGTTGCGGCCCGGCACGATCGTGCCGAGGAAGATCTCGTTGAGGTAGAGCTCGAGGATCTTGTCCTTCGAATAGGTCGACTCGATGCGCAGCGCGATGAGCGCCTCGCGGATCTTGCGGTCGAGGGTCTGCTCGCTGGAGAGCAGGAAGTTCTTGGCGACCTGCTGGGTGATGGTCGAGGCGCCCTGCTTCTTGCCGCTCTGGGCGTTGGTGAGCGCCGCGCGGACGATGCCCTCGGGGTCGATGCCGCCGTGCTTGTAGAAGTTCTTGTCCTCCGCCGACAGGAAGGCCGCGATGACGATCTTGGGCATCGCCTGGATCGGCAGATAGAGCCGGCGCTCGCGGGCGTATTCGGCGAGCAGGCTGCCATCCGCGGCGTGCACGCGCGTCATCACCGGCGGTTCGTAATTGGCGAGCGCGGCGTGGTCCGGCAGGTCCTGGGAGTACTTCCAGTAGAAATAGCCTCCGACCGCGGCGCCGGCGACGAAGACCATCGCGGCGATGCTGAACAGGAAGCCGAAGAAGCGAAGGACAAAGCGCATCCGAACCCGATCCGTCGATGATGAGCCGCAGGGGGCCGCAGGCCGCGCCGCGGTCAGGATATCCCCATCGCACCGCTTCGGCGAGAGGCGCGGCGTGGCGGGCTTAAGGGGAATCAAGGCGCCGACAGGCGCCCATCGACACGGGATCTATGGTGAAACTGGGGCGGTCATCGCCGCGGACCGGCGGGCGAAGGCCGGACCGAAGCCCGGGGCGACCCGGCCGGCGAAGAAGGTCTCGACCGCCTCCGCCATCCGGGCGGTGACCCTGCTCCGCCACTCCTCCGAGAGCAGGAGGTCGAGGTCGTGCTTGCTCGACAGATAGCCGAGCTCGACGAGGACCGAGGGCACGTCGGGGGAGCGCAGCACCCTGAACCCCGCCTCGCGGTGGGGCTTGGCGCTCATCTCCATCACCCGGTCGAGCTGGCCGAGCAGCCCGTGGGCGAAGCGGGCCGAGAAGCTGCGGGTCTCCCGCAGCGTGAGTTCCTGCAGGATGTCGGCGACATCGCCCGGCCCCTCGGCGCTGTCGGCGCCGGCCGCCTGGTCGGCCTTGTTCTCGCGCTCGGCGAGGCGGGCCGATTCCGCGTCGGTGGCCTTCTCGGAGCCCGTGTAGATGGTGGCGCCGCGCACCTGCGGGGCGGCCGAGATCGAATCCGCATGGATCGACACGAACAGGTCCGCCTTCGCCTCGCGGGCGATGCGCACCCGCTCGGCCAGCGGCACGAAGACGTCGCCCTCGCGGGTCATCCGCACCCGCACGCGGCCGCCCTGTTCCAGGCGCCGCGCCAGGTCGCGGGCGACCCCGAACACGATATCCTTCTCGAAGGCGCCGTTCGCCGCGATCGCGCCCGGATCCGTGCCGCCATGGCCCGCATCGACGATGACGAGCGGGCGGGTGTCGCCCGGATTCGCCGGCACGGCTTTCGAAGCGGCGGGCGGCTCGGGGGCGACGGCGGCGCGGCGGAAGCTGTCGCGGTCGGTGCGGGCGAGGTCGATGGTGAGGAGCGTCGCGCCGTCCCGCTGGCGCGGCGCGGTCGCCACCCGCGCCACGGTCGCGGTCTGGGCGAGGTCGATGACGATGCGCGAGCGGCCCGGGGCGAACAGGCCGTAGCGGAAGGAGGCGACGAGCCCTTCGCGGCGCCGGCCCGTCTCGGGAGGCAGCTGGAAATTCACCTCCGGCAGGTCGACGATGGCGCGGTCCGGCCGCTCCATCACGAAGGCCCTGGCCTCGACGGGGCGCGACAGCACCACGCTGAGCCGCGTGCCGCCTTCCGGCCCGGCCGAGATCTCGGCCGCGATGGCGACCGCGGGCGCGTCCCCGGCCCGCGCGGGGACGAGCGCGAAGCACAGCCACGCGGCGGCCATGAGAACAGCGGCCGTCCGAGCGGCAGCAGCCGTCCGGAAGGCAGTCGCCGCTGCCCGGAGGGCAGCGCAGGGCAGGAGGCGGGCGGCGCGTCTCGGCATGGGCTTCGCGCGAATCTGAAGGCTCGGGTCCGGTTACGCGATAACCGGGCTATGGTTAACGCACCGCAAAGCCGTCCGGATCGCCGGCGCCGATCTGTTGCCGCGACGGCACAGGCGCGGGCCCGACCGCGCGCCGCCGATCCGGCTTGCCAAGCGGGCTCAACCCTCTGTAATGGTATCGACCCCTGCCCGTCGCCGCCGGTTCCCGTCGCGGCCCGCGGGCCTGCACGGGCTCGTTATCGAGCCCCGGCGCCAGGTCCGTCGCCGGCTTACCGCCAGACGGTTCGGCCCCCGAGCCGGGCAGGTGTCGCCTTCGCCAGCGGCGGCGCTCTTTCACGAGAAGACGCGTCGCCGCCGTTTTATCGCCGGTCGGCCTCCTCAGCGAGCGCCGGCCCGTCGTTTCGAGAGGTCGGTGGGAGAATGCGCGGACGCACAGCTTCGGGTTCCGTTGCTGCCGTTCCGAGCGCGCGCATCCGGCGTCGCGCCCTTCCGCGCCCCCTGCCCCCGGCCGTGGTCAACCCCTCGCGCGCAAGGACGCGCGCAGCGGCGATTGACGGCAAACCCAGCGCGAGATCAGCCGCCGTGGTCCACAGGCCGCGGCCCATGAGAGCCTTCCGGAGGCCGGCGTCACCGCCGGGCCGGCTCGGTCGAGCTTTGCTGCCGTCACTCGCCATGTCGAAAGTTCGTCATGGCCAACAAGATGCTCATCGATGCCTCCCACCCGGAAGAGACCCGGGTGGTGACGGTCAAGGGATCGAAGGTCGAGGAATTCGACTTCGAAGCCGCTAACCGCCGCCAGCTGCGCGGCAACATCTACCTCGCCAAGGTCACCCGGGTCGAACCCTCCCTGCAGGCCGCCTTCGTCGAGTATGGCGGCAACCGGCACGGCTTTCTCGCCTTCAGCGAGATCCATCCCGACTACTACCAGATCCCGATCGCCGACCGGCTCGCCCTCCTGGAGGAGGAGGCGCAGGCCGAGCGCGAGCAGGCCGAGCGCCCCGAGCGGGAGCCCGACGAGCGCCGTCGCCGCCGCCGCCGCGGCCGGCGCGCGGAGGCCGCCTCCGCCAAGGCCGATTCCGTGGTGAGCGCCCCGGCCGAGGGGCTCGAACCCGAGGAGGGCGAGAACTCGGCCGCCGAGACCGTCTCCGCGGCGCCGGACATGACCGACGCGGCGCCGGACGCAGCCGACGCGGCCCCCGCGGCCGAGACCGGGGCGGCCGCCCAGGAGGTGCCGGCCCAGGAAGTGTCGACCCAAGAGGCATCCCAAGAGGCACCGGCCGGGGAGCCTCCGACCGAGGAGGCGCCCGCGGTCGCCGCGGGCGAGACACCGGCCGCCGACGCCGCGCCTGCGGAAGCCCCCGCGACGATCGCCGCCGAGGTCGCGCCCGAGGCGCCTGCGCCGGAGGAGCCTGTGGCGCCCGAAGCCGCCGCGGTCCCGTCGGAGACGGAGCCGGCCCCGGCCGAGCCGGTCGCCGCGGACGCGGCCGAGCCCGCTTCCGGGCCGGCCGAGGCTGAGGCCGAGCCGGCGGTGGCCGCCGAGGCGGCGCCCGCCGCGGCCACGGCCGTTTCCGCCGACGAAGCCGACGATCAGGATGCCGATGAGGACGAGGATCGCGAGGACGACGAGGACGAGGCCCGCACCGAGGCGGACGAGGCGGACGAGGATGAGGACGACGAGTCCGACGAGGAAGAGGGGTCCGACGAGGAAGAGGGCGAGGACGAGGAGCCCGTCGTCGAGCAGGTCGGCGGCCGCGGCGACGCGCTCGCCGAGATCCCCGACCGGCCCCGCGCGCCCCGCCGCCACTACAAGATCCAGGAGGTCATCAAGCGCCGCCAGGTGATCCTGGTTCAGGTGGTCAAGGAGGAGCGCGGCACCAAGGGCGCTGCGCTCACCACCTACCTGTCGCTCGCCGGCCGCTACTCGGTGCTGATGCCCAATACCGGCCGGGGCGGCGGCATCTCGCGCAAGATCACGAGCGCGGCCGACCGCAAGCGCCTCAAGGAGATCGCCTCCGACCTGGAGGTGCCGGAGGGGATGGGCGTCATCCTGCGCACGGCCGGCGCCTCGCGCACCAAGCCCGAGATCAAGCGCGACTTCGAGTACCTGATGCGGCTGTGGGAGAGCGTGCGCGAGCTGACGCTCTCGTCCTCGGCGCCGGCCCTCGTCTACGAGGAGGGCTCGCTGATCAAGCGCGCCATCCGCGACCTCTACACCAAGGACATCGAGGAGGTCCTGGTCTCGGGCGAGGACGCCTACCGCGAGGCCAAGGACTTCATGCGGATGCTCATGCCGAGCCAGTCCAAGGTGGTGAAGCCCTATCGCGATCCGACGCCGCTCTTCGCCCGCTACGGGGTCGAGCAGCAGCTCGACGCGATGTTCTCCAACCACGTGTCCCTGCGCTCGGGCGGCTACCTCGTCATCAACCCGACCGAGGCGCTCGTCTCCATCGACGTGAATTCAGGGCGCGCCACGCGCGAGCACGACATCGAGGACACCGCGCTCAAGACGAATCTGGAGGCCGCCGAGGAGGTGGCCCGCCAGCTCCGCCTGCGCGACCTCGCGGGCCTGATCGTCATCGACTTCATCGACATGGAGGAGAAGCGCAACAACCGGGCGGTCGAGCGCAAGCTGAACGAGTGCCTGAAGGACGATCGGGCGCGCATCCAGGTCGGGCGCATCTCGCCCTTCGGCCTGCTCGAAATGTCGCGCCAGCGCATCCGCACCGGCGTGCTCGAATCCTCCTCCGTGCCCTGCCCGCATTGCGGCGGCTCGGGCTTCGTGCGCGCGACCTCGTCGGTCGCCCTGCAGATCCTGCGGGCCATCGAGGAGGCGCTGATCAAGTCGAGCAGCCACAACCTGATCCTGCGCACCCGCACCGACGTGGCGCTCTACATCCTCAACCAGAAGCGCGTGCATCTGCGCGAGCTGGAGACGCGCTTCGGGGTCACGATCACGATCGCGGCCGACGAGCGCCTCCCGGCCACCTCGGCCTTCAACCTCGATCGCGGCGAGCCGGCGCAGCCGCCCGAGCCGCGCCTGCCCGTCACCAGCATCCGGGCCGAGGCCGTCGAGCCTCCGCCGCTCGAGGACGAGGAAGAGGAGGAGACCGCGGAGGAAGCCGAGGGCGCCGAGGAATCCGCCGAGGCGGCGGAATCCTCCGAGGACGAGGGCGGCGGCCGCCGTCGGCGCCGCCGTCGCCGTCGCCGCGCCCGCGGCGACGGCCGCGCGGTCGAGGCGGAGGCAGAGACGGAGGCGGGAGCCGAGGCCGAGCCGGAGGGCGAGACCGTGTCCGCCGAGGGGCCGGTCTCGATCCCGATCACCGAGGGCGGCGAGGCGCCGTCCGTCCGGGAGGGCGACGAGGGCGGCGGGCGCCGGCGTCGGCGCGGTCGCCGCGGCGGGCGCAGCCGCGATCGCCACGAGGAGGAGTTCGGCCATATCGGTGACGAGGTCGTGGTCGGCGAGATCGAGGCCGCCGAGGCGGGTCCTGCCGGCGGCAGCCTCGCTCAGGACGCCCTCGCGGAGGAGATCGTCGCCGTCGGCGAGATCACCGGGCCCTCGCCCGAAGCGGTCGCACCGGCCGGGGCCGCCGAGATCCCCGACCTCTCGGCCATCGACCGCGAGGCCGCCACCGTGGCGGCGATCGAGGCGCTGGCGCCCGGCGCTCCGGCGCCCGGAGAGGCCGCGGCCGCCGAGCCTGCGCCCGCCCCCGCGGCTCCCGAGCCCGAGCCGGAGCCCGTCGCGGTGGTGCTGACGCCCCCCGATCCGGACCGGCCCAAGCGGGCCGGCTGGTGGTCGCGCACCAAGGCTGCGATCGGCGGCCACTGATACCAACGGTCATTTCCATGTGACCGTTGGTTCCGTTCTCGGATTTTCGCCAAGCCTTTGGCTTGGTGTCGAAAATTCGAGATGGGTCAACGGCCCGCTGTGTGAGCATGCGCGGCAGTATCTTGGGCCGTTGGTATGAACGCCGCGCGGTCCCGCGACCGCGCCGCACGCGAGATGACGGGGCCCGGTCCTCAGGCGAGGACTGGGCCCCGTTCGTGTTGGAAAGGTCTTCCCCGAAGGTCGCGCGAACCGTGCTGCGCGACTCCGAGGCTCATCCTGTGCGGGCCGCAGATGACGCCCGACTCGGTATTACCGCAGCGCGTCCCCTGTGTTGCCCTCTGCCACGGGTGTCATTGTAAGAAAGCTTTGGGTCGTCTCTGCTCTTGCGGTCTGATTTATCCATTTTACAGGAGGGTGGATTCCGGATAGAGCTTGCAGTGAAGCAAAGTATAAAGATCAGCGGTGGGCGGTGGCGGTATATTAACGGAATCGCAAGCGTTTCGATGAAAAAAGACAGCGACCCAATGTGAGCTGTCCGAGATGTTCCGAGCCCTCCGACCCGCGCGTCCGCAACCCGCCGTGGCTACCGAACCCGCGGAGGCGGCCGAGGAGAGGATCGCCGGCCTGCTCGATCGGGTGGCGTTGTCGGGCTCGGTCGGCGGGGCCGACGGCCGGGTCGGCGCGGCCCTCGGCCGGCTCGTGGACCGCAGCCGCCGCGCGGCGGCGGCCGATCTCGGCCTCGGCGCCCGCATCGCGGCCGAAGCGTCGGAGGCCGGCACCATCCTGGCGTGGATGACGCATGACGCCTCCGAGGTTGCCGCCCAGACCCGCACCATGGCGGCGGCGGTGGAGGAGGTGGCGGCGTCCACGCGCGAGCTGTGGAGCCGGTCCCAGAGCAGCGCGGACCTCGCCGAGCGGGCCCGCACGGGAATTGCCGGATGCGCCTCCGACATGCAGGAGGCGACCCGGACCATGGAGGTGATCGAGGCCGGCGCTGTCCAGATGGAGCAGCGCCTGCGGGGCTTCGAGAGCGCCGCCCTGCAGATCCAGGAGATCGCCGGTGCGATCGAGGCGATCTCCAGCCAGACCAACCTGCTGGCGCTGAACGCCACCATCGAGGCGGCGCGCGCGGGCGAGGCCGGCCGCGGCTTTGCGGTCGTCGCCGCCGAGGTCAAGCAGCTCTCGGGCCAGACGGCGCGGGCGACCGACCAGATCCGGACCCGCCTCGCGGCCCTCCTGCAGGAACTGGCGGCGATCCAGAACGCGGTCTCGGAGAGCCGGCAGGCGGTCGCGACCGGCACCGCCGCGGTAAGCCGGGTCGGCTCCCGGATCGTGGAGGAAGGGCAGGCCGTCGCCGGCTCGGCCGAGGGCATCCGGGCGCTCGCCGAGGTGCTGGGCCAGCAGCAATCCGCCACCCAGGAGATCTCGGCCGGCGTGCAGCAGGTCGCGGCCAAGACCGAGAAGACCCGCCAGGAGATCGACGGCCTGATGGGGCAGCTCGCCAAGGCCGAGACGCTGGCCCGCGAGACCCTGGACCTGGCCGGCCGCCGCGACATCCCGGCCTATGGCTTCGTGCGCCTGCCGGCGGACCTCGCCGCCTGGAAGCGCCGGATGGCGATGGTGCTGATCGGCATGCGGCCGGCCAAGCCCGAGGAGGCGGTGTTCGACGCCGCCGTCGACCTGCCGGCCCTCTGCGCGGCCCTGAAGGCCGATCCGGCCTATGCGGGGGCACCCCTCGACGCGGCCTTGTCCGCCTTCGAGGAGGCGCGCCGGAGCGCGGCCGCGGTGGTGCAGGGCGTGAGCAGCCACGACTGGGATCGCGCCACGCCCGCCTTCCAGTCCTTCGAGAAGGCCGTGCGGGCGCTGGCGGACCATGCCCAGGCGATCGTGAAGGGCTGATCTGGGCCGGCGGCCGGCTCCGCGACGGATCGCCGGCCTGTCGCGGCTTGGCGAGGGTTTGGCGAGGCGAGCGCCTCAGCCGAGCCAGATCCGCAGCCGCCGCACCGCCTCATGCGCCTCCCGCTCGCCGCCCGCGAAGGAGAAGCGCAGGTGGTGGTTGCCCTCAGTGGGATCGAAATCGAGCCCTGGGGTCGCCGCGACGCCGGCCTCGTCGAGCATGCGACGGCAGAAGCCGCTCGCGTCGTTGGTGAGCCGCGCCACGTCCGCGTAGAGGTAGAAGGCGCCGTCGGCCGGATGCACGTCGCCGAGGCCGAGCCCCGGCAGCTCGTTGAGGAGGACGGCCCGCGCCCGGGCGTAGTCGGCCTTGACCGCCTCCAGCTCCTGCGTGGCGTCGAAGGCGGCAAGCGCCGCCACCTGCGACAGGTAGGGCGCCGAAATGTAGAGGTTCTGCGCCAGCCGCTCGATCGGGCGCACCAGCTCCTCCGGCACCACCATCCAGCCGATCCGCCAGCCGGTCATGCAGTAGTATTTCGAGAAGGAGTTGATGATCACCGCGTCCGGGTCGCTCTGAAGCGCGGTCGCGGCCGGCACCCCGTAGGTGAGGCCGTGATAGATCTCGTCGGAGACGAAGGAGAGCCGGAGCGCCCGGCAGGTGCGGCCGAGCTCGGCGAGGCCGACCGGGTCGATCATGGTGCCGGAGGGGTTGGCCGGGCTCATCACCAGCAGCCCCGAGAGCGGGCGCTCCGCATGCGCCGCCCGGACCGCCGCGGCCGTGGGCACGAAGCCGTCCTCCGCCCGCAGGCGCAGCGGCACGGGCTCGAGGTCGAGGGCCTGCAGGATGCTGCGATAGGCCGGGTAGCCCGGCTCCGCGATGGCGACCCGGCCGCCGGCGTCGAACAGCGCCAGGAAGGCGAGGACGAAGCCCGCCGAGGAGCCCGTGGTCACGACGATCCGCTCCGGCGACACCGCGATCCCGTAGGTCTCGGCGTAGTGGCGGGCGATGCGCTCGCGCAAGGGGGTGATGCCGAGCGCCTCCGTGTAGGGGATGCGCCCGGCCGCGAGCGCGCCCTGCGCGGCCGCGATGGCGGCGCGCGGCGCGGGCGCCGCCGGTTGGCCCACCTCCATGTGAACAACGCTATCCCCGCGTCGCTCCCGGGCGGCCGCCGCGGAGAGCACGTCCATGGCGAGGAAGGGGGCCACCCGCGCGGCGCGGCGGGAGACGAGCGGGTCGGTCGGGGCAGGCCGCATCAGAGAGGATCCGTGGCGGAGACGGGAGCCCGGCAGATAGGGCGGATCGCCCGCATCCCGCAACGCCGCGGGCGCTCTAGAGCCGTGCCCGTTTCAACCGAAACGGGCACGGCTCTTCAGTCTTTGATTTTTCGCGCTCCTTTACGCCGAACCGGCATCCACTTCGGCGGGGAGCGCTCTAGGGGGCCGCGGGCGCTTGGCCGCCCTCCCTTGACGAGCCTTTAGGCGACGCGACCGTGATTTGCCGCACGCCGCGAAACCGCCTAACCCCACAGGCAAGAGAGCGCTCGCGCGACGAGAGCCGCCTGCCGGACGACCCCACGAGGACGACGATGCCCCCCCTCCCCCGCCTTCTGCCCGCCCTCGCCCTCACGGGCGCCCTCGCGCTCGCCGCCGCGCCGACCCGCGCCGAGGCGCCGATGACGGATGCTCAGCGCCAAGCCATCGAGGGCGTGATCCGCGACTACCTCCTGAAGAACCCCGAGGTGCTGCAGGAGGCGATGGCCGAGCTGGAGAAGCGCCAGCAGGAGGCCCAGCGGCAGGCCCAGGCGAGCGCGCTCAAGGAGACCCGCGACATCCTGCACAATGCGGCGACGAGCTACACGGCCGGCAACCCGAACGGCGACGTCACCCTGGTGGAGTTCTTCGATTACAATTGCGGCTACTGCAAGCGGGCACTCGGCGACATCCAGGCCCTGATGAAGTCCGATCCGAAGCTCAAGGTCGTGCTCAAGGACTTCCCCGTCCTCGGCCCGGATTCGGTCGAGGCGAGCAAGGTCGCGCTCGCGGCGAAGCAGCAGCTCAAGGGCGACAAGCTGTTCGAGTACCACACCAGGCTGCTCGAGACCCGCGGCCGCGTGAACGGCGAGCGGGCGATCGCGGTGGCGCGTGAGATGGGCCTCGACATCGCCCGCCTGCAGAAGGACATGCAGTCTCCCGACGTACAGACCGCTCTGCAGGAGAATGTGGGGCTCGGCGACAAGCTCGGCCTCTCGGGGACGCCGGCCTTCATCATCGGCGAGGAGATCATCCCGGGGGCGGTCGGCGCCGAGCCGATCCGCAAGACCATCGCGGGCGTGCGCCAGTGCGGCCACGCGACCTGCTGAGGCGCCCGTTCGGGCTATCCCGGCCCGGGGCGATCGGTTAAGAGCGCGCTCGCGCCGGCTCGCCCGGTGTCGGCCCGGCCGGCGCCGGGCGGGTGCGGCCCCTGCCCCCGCGGGCCTCATCGCCAACACATCGATTGCCACCGCATGTCCAAGCAAGATCCGTTCGATCCCGATCTGGTGCGCCAGCTCGCGACCCTGATCGCCGAGACCGACCTGACCGAGATTGAGGTCGAGAAGGGCGATCTGCGCATCCGCGTCGCCCGCAACCTCACGGCGGCGACGATCCAGGTGCCGGTGACGGCCCCGGCGGCCGCAGCGCCGCCTCCGCTTCCGGCCGCTTCCGTCCCGTCCTCCGCCGCGGCGGAGCCGGATGCCAAGGCGCTGGCGAGCCATCCGGGCGCCGTGCTCTCGCCGATGGTCGGCACCGCCTACCGGCGCCCCTCGCCGGAGGCCAAGCCCTTCGTGGAGGTGGGCTCGCGGGTCGAGAGCGGCGCGCGCCTCCTCCTCGTCGAGGCGATGAAGACCTTCAACGACATCGTCGCGCCCCGGGCCGGCACGGTCACGGCGATCTTCATCGAGGACGGCCAGCCGGTGGAGTTCGGCGAGCCCCTCCTGGTGATCGAGTGACGAAGCCGCGATGTTTGACAAGATCCTGATCGCGAACCGGGGCGAGATCGCGCTGCGCATCCTGCGGGCGGCCAAGGAACTCGGCATCGCCACCGTGGCGGTCCATTCCACCGCCGATGCCGATGCCATGCATGTGCGGCTCGCCGACGAGAGCGTCTGCATCGGTCCGCCGCCCGCCCGCGACAGCTACCTCAACATTCCCTCGATCATCGCCGCCTGCGAGATCACCGGGGCGGATGCGGTGCATCCGGGCTACGGCTTCCTGTCCGAAAACGCGCGCTTCGCCGAGGTGCTGGGTCACCACCGCATCGCCTTCATCGGGCCGAAGGCGGAGCACATCCGCCTGATGGGCGACAAGATCGAGGCCAAGCGCACGGCCACGCGGCTCGGCATTCCCTGCGTGCCGGGCTCGGAGGGCGGCGTCGCCGATCCCGACGAGGCCAGGCGCATCGCCGCCGATATCGGCTACCCGGTCCTCATCAAGGCCGCCTCCGGCGGCGGCGGGCGCGGCATGAAGGTTGCCCGCAGCGAGGAGGATCTGGAAACCGCGCTCGCCACCGCCCGCACCGAGGCGAAGGCCGCCTTCGGGGACGACGCGGTCTATATCGAGAAGTACCTGGAAAAACCGCGCCACATCGAGGTGCAGGTGCTGGGCGACGGGCGCGGCGGCGCGATCCACCTCGCGGAGCGCGACTGCTCGCTCCAGCGCCGCCACCAGAAGGTCTGGGAGGAGGGCCCCTCCCCGGCTCTCAACGCGGAGATGCGCGAGCGCATCGGCGGCATCTGCGCCAGGGCCATGCAGGAGCTTGGCTATACGGGCGCCGGCACGATCGAGTTCCTGTACGAGGACGGCGAGTTCTACTTCATCGAGATGAACACCCGGATCCAGGTCGAGCATCCGGTGACCGAGATGATCACCGGGATCGACCTCGTGAACGAGCAGATCCGGGTCGCGGCCGGGGCGCCGCTGTCGCTGCGCCAGGAGGATGTGCGGGTCGAGGGCCACGCCGTCGAATGCCGCATCAATGCCGAGCACCCGGCGACCTTCCGGCCCTCGCCCGGCACCATCACCTATTTCCACCCGCCGGGGGGCCTGGGCGTCCGGGTCGATTCCGCAGCCTTCCAGGGCTACCGGATCCCGCCGCACTACGACTCGCTGGTCGGCAAGCTCATCGTGCACGGCCGCACCCGGACCGAGTGCCTGATGCGCCTGCGCCGGGCCCTCGACGAGTTCGTGGTCGACGGCATCGACACGACGCTGCCGCTCTTCCGCACCCTCGTGCGCAACGCCGACATCCAGAACGGGCTCTACGACATCCACTGGCTGGAGGAGTTCCTGAAGACCGGCGGCCTCGACGTTGCCTGACGGCACCGCGGCCATTTACAAGGGCCGCCCGCCCCGTGAAGAATACCGCCTTCTCTCGACCGGAAGCCTTCGATGCACGGCAGCGTCTTCGTCGAGATCACGCCTGAGATCCTGCTCAAGGCCTATGCGGCGGGCATCTTCCCGATGGCGGAGGATGCCGACGACCCGGCGATCTACTGGGTCGAGCCGCGGGAGCGGGGCATCCTGCCCCTCGACCGCTTCCACGTGGCGAGCCGGCTCGCCCGCACCGTGCGCTCCGGCGGCTTCGAGGTCGTGACCGATCGCGACTTCGACGGGGTCATCGCGGGCTGCGCCGCGCCGCGCCGGGACAGCGCCCGCACCTGGATCAATAGCCGCATCCGCGCCCTCTACGGCGAGCTCTTCGACCTCGGCTATTGCCACACGGTCGAGGTCTATGCGGGCGAGCCGCGGGTCCTCGTCGGCGGGCTCTACGGCGTCTCGCTCGGCGGCGCCTTCTTCGGCGAGAGCATGTTCCACTTGGCCCGTGACGCCTCGAAGGTGGCGCTGGTCCACCTCGCCGCCCGCCTGCGCCGCGACGGCTACCGCCTCCTCGACGCGCAGTTCGTGACCAGCCACCTCACCCAATTCGGCGCCGTCGAGGTGCCGCGGCAGGTCTACAAGCGCCTGCTGCGCGAGGCCGTCGAGCATCCGGCGCGCTGGGACCCGACGCCGCTCTCCGGGTCCGAGGCGCTCGCGTGGCTCTCAGGATAATCAGGTCGCAAGTCCGGGATAATTCGGCAATCCCAAGTTCCGAATCATCATGAAAAAGCTCCGCCGGTGATGATCTGGCCGGCGGAGCAGGATATAGACTGTGCCGAGAGCGGACCCGGCAGCCGGTAATCTACACGTGCGGATGGGATTGTACAGGCAGAACTGCGTCAGGACGGTGGGCTTGCGGTCTCGTGCGGCTTCCGGTCTCTCTGTTCGGAGACAAGAGGGCGCGGGGAACCCCTCTCCCGTGCGGGAGAGGGGCAGGCGATCGAAGATCGCGCGTGAGGGCCCAGGTGGTTCAGCAAGTATTCTGAACCGGCCCGCCGCCAGCACCACGGTTGTGGGTGCTTGCTGCACGGTCCGGGACTCTCACCCCTACCCCTCTCCCGCACGGGAGAGGGGTTCCCCGCGCCCTCTTGTCTCCGAACAGATCAACCGGAAACCGGATCAAGCGGTGTGTTCGGCTGAAGGAACGCAGGTTCCCGCGTGGACGCCGCCGACATCGAAGATCGCCAGCCCCTCAGAGGCTGTGAATCTTTCGGTTTTGGACTTTTCTGATCCTAATAAGATCAATCACTTAGCGGACGCTAGAAGGTCGAAAATCCAAAAGATTCACACGCTCTCAGCATGAGGGCCGTTCCGGCCTCCAGGATCGTCTTTGCGGAGATCGCCGCTGCCCTCTCCCGCCCACCGAGAGGGGCCCCCGCGCCTCAGCGCGGATCCGAGCTGAAGTTCGATGGCCCCTCGTTGGTCGGGAAGAAGCGCCGCGACGGGGATTGGCGCGGCTGCACCGGCGTGCCGCGCAGGGGCGTCACGTCGACCTGACCCTGGCGGTTGACCGGCTGCGCCCGCCGGGCCTCCTCGCGCTGGTTCGGGTCCCGGCGGCGACGCTCGGGCTTGGCTGCGGCGACCGGCGCGTCGTCCTGCTCCTTCGCCTCCGCGATGATGTCCGTGCCGCCTTTGCAGTCGACGAGCCAGACGTCGTAGATCGGGTGCTCGATCGCGTGCAGGCCGGGGCTCGCCGCGAACATCCAGCCGGTGAAGATCCGCCGATACTTGTTCTCCAGCGTGACCTCGTCGACCTCCAGGAAGGCGGTCGTCTTGGCGCTCTCGGTCGGGGGGCGGGTATAGCAGACCCGGGGCGTGAGCTGGAGCGCGCCGAACTGCACGGTCTCGTCCACCGCCACCTCGAACGACACGATGCGGCCGGTGATCTTGTCGAGCCCGGAGAAGACCGCGGTCGGGTTGCGGATCTTGTCGGCCCGGGCCGGAGGCGCGGCGAGGGCCGCGAGACCCAGGATGAGGGCCGCGCGCGCGGCGGATCGTGCGGTGATGCGGCTCAACGCGAACTCCCTTCGGCTCCCCCGCTCTCTCCACCCGAAGGGTGGTGGAAAAAGGGCGCTGCCTACTCGCCCGGCCTCCAGGGCACGTAATCGCCGGTCGCGGCCGGGCGCAGGCCGTAGGAGAGCTGCGAGCCGCGCGGCCGGTAGGCCGCCGCCGTGCCGGTCAGGTTCTCCTCGTGCGGCTTCTGCCACTCGCGCGGGACATAGGTCTCCTCGCTCGGCGCCACATCCACCGTGTGGCTGAGCCAGCCGCGCCAGCCCGGCGGCACCTTCGAGGCCTCCGCCTCGCCGTTATAGATCACCCAGCGGCGCTCCGGCCCCACGGAGGGGTCGATCAGCGGGCCGTTGGCCCGGTAGTAGCGGTTGCCGAACTCGTCCGTGCCCACCAGGGTGCCATGGCGCTTGGTGTAGAGGTCGAGGCTCACGGTCGAGCCGCTCCACCACGTGAAGATCCGCAGGAGAGTGTCTTTCAGCGCCATCCCGGCCGTCTCGTCGCTGGCGCGGGCCTCGCGCCCGCGCTGGAAGTCGCGGCGGACTATGGTGACCCGACCCGGCGAAGTCCAGCCGCAGCGCGTCGCAGGGGTGCCGCCCGGGCTTGGGCTCCCGGGCGTTGCGGATTTGCACCAGATCGGCATCTCCCGGACCGTCCCCGGGGGTGAGTCGCCGGTGCACAGCGAAAAATCTCATGGCGAATCCCGAAGGGCCGATGCGGGGTTAGGCAGGGCTCCGCAGATATCCACAGGAATTGGGTGGTCGGCACAACATCTAGCGGGGAACAGGGAGGCCGCACACTAGTTGTTGACGCGGAGCCCCGAAGCTCGCTAGCTTGCCCGTATGTCGGACGGCCGGTTCGCCGGCTCACGATCCGACAGCCCCGCGGTGCCAAGCTGCGGTGGGCGCCCCTGGCCGCGCGTTGATGCGCTGGGGAGAGGCATCCTGAACCTGTCTTAAGGAAACGGCCGCGCGGGTCGCGGTTCGGGCTGTCGTGTCTTTTTCGGGAGAGGGCGTTTCATGCGGATCGAGCGGCGCATCACCACGGCCGGGCAATCCCCCTATGCGGGCATCCCCTTCAGGAAGGCGGTGAGCGAGATCCGCAATCCGGACGGGTCGGTCGTGTTCCGCCTCGACGGCATCGACGTGCCGGAGGCCTGGAGCCAGGTCGCCTGCGACGTGCTGGCCCAGAAGTACTTCCGCAAGGCGGGCGTGCCGGCAGCCCTGACGCGCGTGGAGGAGAACGACGTCCCCTCCTTCCTCTGGCGCTCGGTGCCCGACGAGGCGGCGCTCGCGGCGATGCCCGAGGAGGCGCGCTACGGCTCCGAGACCTCCGCGACCCAGGTCTTCGACCGGCTCGCCGGCTGCTGGACCTATTGGGGCTGGAAGGGCGGCTACTTCACCGCCGAGGAGGATGCGCGCGCCTTCTTCGACGAGCTGCGCGCCATGCTGGCCCGCCAGATGGTGGCGCCGAACTCGCCGCAATGGTTCAACACCGGCCTACACTGGGCCTACGGCATCGACGGTCCGAGCCAGGGCCATTTCTACGTCGATCACCACACCGGCGTACTGACGAAGTCGGCGAGCGCCTACGAGCACCCGCAGCCGCATGCCTGCTTCATCCAGTCGGTGCAGGACGACCTCGTCAACGAGGGCGGCATCATGGACCTCTGGGTCCGCGAGGCGCGCCTGTTCAAGTACGGCTCGGGCACCGGCTCGAATTTTTCCGCCCTGCGCGGCGAGAACGAGAAGCTCGCGGGCGGCGGGCGCTCGTCGGGCCTGATGAGCTTCCTGAAGATCGGCGATCGCGCGGCGGGCGCCATCAAGTCGGGCGGCACGACGCGCCGCGCCGCCAAGATGGTGATCGTCGACATCGACCACCCGGACGTCGAGGCCTTCATCGACTGGAAGGTGAAGGAGGAGCAGAAGGTCGCCGCCCTGGTCACCGGCTCGAAGGTCGCGGCCAAGCACCTCAAGGCGGTGATGCGGGCCTGCGTGAACTGCGAGGCCGAGGGCGACGCCTGCTTCGACCCCGAGCGCAACCCGGCGCTGAAGCGCGAGGTGAAGGCCGCCCGCCGGGCCATGGTGCCGGACGCCTATATCAAGCGCGTGATCCAGTCCGCCCGCCAGGGCGCGACCGAGGTCGACTTCCCGGTCTTCGACACCGACTGGGACTCGGAGGCCTATCTCACGGTCTCGGGCCAGAACTCCAACAACTCCGTCTCCCTGACCGACGAGTTCCTGCGCGCCGTCGAGGCGGATGGGGACTGGCCGCTCAAGGCCCGCATCGGCGGCAAGGTGACGAAGACGCTCAAGGCCCGCGACCTGTGGGACAAGATCGGCGCGGCCGCCTGGGCCTCGGCCGATCCGGGCCTGCACTTCAACACCACCATGAACGACTGGCACACCTGCCCGGCGGGCGGGCGGATCCGGGCCTCGAACCCGTGCTCCGAGTACATGTTCCTGGACGACACCGCCTGCAATCTCGCCTCGGCGAACCTGCTGGCGCTCTACGACCGCACCACCAAGACCTTCGACGTCGAAGCTTACGAGCATCTCTGCCGGCTCTGGACCGTGGTGCTCGAGATCTCGGTGACGATGGCGCAGTTCCCGAGCCGGGAGATCGCCGACCTCTCCTACAAGTACCGCACGCTGGGCCTCGGCTACGCCAATGTCGGCGGCCTGCTCATGACCATGGGCCTTCCCTACGATTCCCGCGAGGGCCGGGCGCTTGCCGGTGCGCTCACCGCCATCATGACGGGCGTGGCCTACGCCACCTCCGCCGAGATGGCGCGCGAGCTCGGGCCCTTCCCGGCCTATGAGGAGAATGCCGACGCGATGCTGCGGGTGATCCGCAACCATCGCCGCGCCGCCCATGGCGAGGCCGAGGGCTACGAGTTCCTCAGCACCCGGCCGGTGCCCCTCGACCATGCGGCCTGCCCGCAGCGGAACCTGGTGGCGCATGCGACGCAGGCCTGGGACCGGGCGCTGGCGCTCGGGGAGGAGCACGGCTACCGCAACGCGCAGGCCACCGTGATCGCGCCGACCGGCACGATCGGCCTCGTGATGGATTGCGACACCACCGGCATCGAGCCCGACTTCGCGCTGGTGAAGTTCAAGAAGCTCGCGGGCGGCGGCTACTTCAAGATCATCAACCGGGCGGTGCCGGATGCCCTGCGGGCGCTCGGCTACCGGGAATCCGAGATCGCCGAGATCGAGGCCTATGCGGTGGGCCACGGCTCTCTCGGCCAGGCGCCCGGCATCAACCCGGGCACGCTTCGCGCCAAGGGCTTCACGGACGAAAAAATCGCCGCGGTGGAGGCGGGCTTGAAGTCGGCCTTCGACATCAAGTTCGTGTTCAACCGCTGGACCCTCGGCGACGAGTTCCTGACCCAGACCCTCAAGGTCCCGGCGGACAGGCTCGCCGACCCGACCTTCGATCTCCTGGCGCATCTCGGCTTCGGCAGGCGCGAGATCGAGGCGGCGAACATCCATGTCTGCGGGGCGATGACGCTGGAGGGCGCGCCGCACCTAGCTGCCAAGCATTATGCGGTGTTCGACTGCGCCAATCCGTGCGGGCGCACGGGCAAGCGCTATCTCTCGGTCGAGAGCCACATCCGCATGATGGCGGCGGCGCAGCCCTTCATCTCGGGGGCGATCTCCAAGACCATCAACATGCCCAACGACGCCACGGTGGAGGATTGCAAGGAGGCCTACCGGCTGTCCTGGACTCTCGGCCTCAAGGCGAACGCTCTCTACCGCGACGGCTCGAAGCTCTCGCAGCCCCTCAACGCCGCGCTCATCGCCGATGACGACGAGGACGAGGTCGAGGAGGTGGTGGAGACGCTGCTGGCCCAGCCGAATGCGGCCAGGGCCGCGGCGGTGGCGGAGAAGATCGTCGAGCGGGTGATCGAGCGCGTCGAGCGCATCCGCTCCCGCGAGAAGATGCCGGACCGCCGCAAGGGCTACACCCAGAAGGCGGTGGTCGGCGGGCACAAGGTCTATCTGCGCACCGGCGAGTACGACGACGGCCGGCTCGGCGAAATCTTCATCGACATGCACAAGGAGGGCGCTGCCTTCCGCAGCCTGATGAACAACTTCGCCATCGCGATCTCGCTCGGCCTGCAATACGGGGTGCCGCTGGAGGAGTATGTCGACGCCTTCACCTTCACCCGCTTCGAGCCGGCGGGCTTCGTGCAGGGCAACGACGCGATCAAGAACGCGACCTCGATCCTGGACTATGTCTTCCGCGAACTCGCGATTTCCTATCTGGGCCGGACCGACCTCGCGCATGTCGACCCGTCCGAGATCGGCTCGACCGTGATGGGCGGCGGCGTCGCGCAGTCGAAGCAGCCGGCGCCGGAGCCCGTCATCGCCCACAGCATCGTGTCGCGGGGGCTGCTGCGCGGCTCGGCCGACCGGCTGACGCTGATCCATGGTGGCCCGGCCGGCGCCACCTCCGGGGTGGCGGCGCCCTCGACCGGCCAGTCGGCCCCGGCGGGCGGCACGATCCATGCGGTGCGCGGCGCGGTGGCGCTGAAGACCGAGCCGGCCCTCGCCGGCCGGATCGAGGCGGCCACGGAGGCCCTCCCCTTCGCCAAGCCCGAGCGCAGTGTCGCCGACCGGCGCGCCGAGGCGAAGATGAAGGGCTATGTGGGCGAGGCCTGCCCCGAATGCGCGAACTTCACGCTGGTCCGCAACGGCACCTGCCTGAAGTGCGACACCTGCGGCAGCACGACCGGGTGCTCATAGGTGCGCCGCCTGCAGGTGGTCCGACCCGAAGTTCCGCACGCACTCTCAGTTGTAGTGCGTGCGGGCCGGCCCAACCGGGTGGGCAAAACATGCGGGCGGTGGGCGAGGTTCATATGCGGTGAACTTCGCCCCCGCGACGTCACTGGAATCGCCGAGCCCTGGCGATGGCGATCGTGGATGACGGCAGCCTGACCAGGGCACGGCATCACGTGGGATACAGCGGGCAACCCGCTCACTCTGCGCTGGAGCGTGCCTGGAACGCGGTGATTTCCCGCCACATCAGGGCCGGATTGGAATACATCGGGAAGTGGCCGCAGGCGGGAATCTCCGCCAGCTGCACGCCCTCCGCCTGAGTGTGCGTCAGGTCGGAGAGCGATGCATTCTGCTCGCCGTACATGAGGATGCCGCAGGCGATCGAACCGGCCGAGACCGGCCGGCTCCACGACGGAGAGGCACCGGAAGCCTCTTCAACAAAGTCTCTGGCTTGGCATTGACAATTCGAGATGGGCCAACGGCCCGATGCGTCAGTAGCCTGGGCCGTTGGGATCAGTTCACCACCGGCCTTTGCCGACCCTGACGGATGAAACCGGCCGTAAGAGCGCCCCCTTCGATGGCAGCCCCACCGGCCCTCATGCTGAGGTGCTGCGGCGCAGCCGCAGCCTCGAAGCATTGGCGGACCTGCCCGAGATCCCGCTCGGCACGCTCGCGCACGAGGACTTCGCAATGTTCTCCCGTCGGCTGAGCCCGGTCTACTTCGATCATGTGGTCGCGGCCTGTCGCGCGCATGGTTTCTCGCCTCGCATCCTGCACGAGGTTCGCTCCGTCACGTCACAGATTGCCTTTGTCGGCTGTGGTCAGGGTATCGCGCTCGTTCCCTCGACCTTCGAAAGGCTCGCTCCAGGCAACGTCATCTTCCGCCCCTTGAAGGAGCGCGTCGACATCGTCGCAGCGGCGCTGGCCTGGTCCACCGCGCGTCACAATCCGCTCGTCCATACCGTGGTCGAGCTTGTTCGAAGCGGTGCTCGCGCTCCTGCTGCCGAGAATGAATAAATCTATTACCAAACGCACTGTCCCGCTGGCTCGGGCCGCTACTCCAGCAAACCAGCGGCAGATCGCAACGCATCTGGTTCCGCGGCGGGTCCGCGGAGCTGGAGGATGACCGGCAGGCCGAGGATCCTGCCTGACGAAGCCGATCGGCGCCGATGTTGCGCCGCATCGTGTCATGTGCTTAGGTCGAAACGTCCGAACAGGGCGATGCGGGAGAGCCCAGCCCGGCCCATGGGCCGAGTATGGCGCCGACGGAGCAACCACCCCCGGAAACTCTCAGGCACAATCACCGTATCGTTGGACGATCTGGAGAGAGGCGCCATCTGGCGTCCACCGAAGGAGAAACCTCGCGCTCCGGCGTGAGGGAAGCTCTCAGGTAACCGCGACAGATGGGGGTAGCCGGAGGCGCAGCCGCGCGTCCGGTGCTTTCTGCCGCGGAGGATCCAGAGATGCCGGCGCAACCTGCCGAGACCGTTGCTCTCAGACAAACGCCCCTTCACGACCTGCATCAGCGCCTCGGCGCTCGGATGGTGCCGTTCGCGGGCTACGCCATGCCCCTGCACTATCCGGCGGGTCTGCTGAAGGAACATCTGCACACACGGGCGGCGGCCGGTCTGTTCGACGTGTCTCACATGGGGCAGATCGCCCTGCGTGGCGACGACCTGAGCCAGATCGCCCTGGCTCTCGAAAGCGTGATCCCGGCCGACCTCCTCGGCCTGAGTGATGGTCGCCAGCGCTACGGACTGCTCACCGACGCATCCGGCGGCATACTCGACGACCTGATGATCGCGCGTTCCGGCGATGGCCTCGTCCTCGTCGTGAATGCGGCGAACAAGCAGGCTGACGCTGCCTACCTGAGGGCCCATCTGCCGGCCTGGATCACGATCGAGGAGCTTCCCCGTGCGCTTCTGGCGCTTCAGGGGCCTGCCGCCGAGGCCGCCATGGCCGAGCTGGCGCCCGAGATCGTGCAGATGCGCTTCATGGATGTGCGCCCGGTCACGCTTCTGGGCATCCCCTGCTTGGTCACGCGTTCCGGCTACACGGGCGAGGATGGTTTCGAAATCTCGGTTCCGGCAGACGGGGCCGAGACCATCGCCGAGGCGCTGCTTGCCAAGCCTGCCGTGCTCCCGGTCGGACTCGGCGCCCGCGATACGCTGCGGCTCGAAGCGGGCCTGTGCCTGCATGGCGCCGACATCGACGTGACCACGAGTCCCGTCGAGGCGGGTCTGAGCTTCGCGATCCCCCGAATCCGGCGTCGCGGCGGCGCGCGCGAAGGGGGGTTCCCGGGCGCCGAGCGCATTCTGCACGAATTGGAGGCGGGCGTCGCACGACGGCGGGTCGGTCTGAGGCCGCAGGGGCGTACCCCCGTGCGGGCCGGTGCCTCGCTTCATGCGGCGGCGGACGGGATCCGCCTGGGCCACGTCACATCGGGCAGCTTCGGCCCGAGCCTCGGCGGCCCGGTGGCGATGGGTTACCTGCCGACCGCCTACACCGACAGCGGCACATGCGTCTTTGCGGAAGTGCGCGGGCAGCGCCTGCCGCTCACCGTCACGTCGCTTCCCTTCCACCCTGCCGGCTTCAAGCGCGGCTGACCGATCCGGAGTGCAAGTATGCTGCGGTTTACCGAGGAACACGAGTGGCTGAAGCTCGACGGAGAGATCGCGACCGTTGGGATCACCAGCCATGCTGCAGAACAGCTCGGCGATCTCGTCTTCGTTGAACTCCCGAAGGTCGGCGCCGTTCTGACGAAGGGCGAGGCCGCCGCCGTCGTCGAGTCGGTCAAGGCTGCGTCCGACGTTTACGCCCCGCTCGATGGCGAGGTGACGGAGATCAACGAGGCCGTTGTCGCCGCTCCGGAGACCGTGAACGCCGACCCGCAGGGCGCAGGCTGGCTCTACCGGATGAGGCTCAAGGATCCGTCTGCCATGGAAGCCCTGATGGACGAAGCGGCCTATGCCGCCTTCCCGAAATGAACAATCGGAAAACTTGAGATCATGGCCGCCTACGATCCTTACGATTTCGCGAACCGCCGCCATATCGGCCCGACCCAGGGTGAAATCGCCGAGATGCTGCAGCGTGTGGGCGTGGCAAGCCTCGACGCGCTGATCGATGAGACGCTGCCTCCCGACATTCGCCAGCGTGAGCCGATCGATTTCGGCCGCCCTCTGACCGAGCGGCGGCTGATGGAGCGGATGCGCACGGTTGCAAACAAGAACCGTCTCCTCGTCTCGCTGATCGGCCAGGGCTACCACGGCACGACGATGCCGCCTGCGATCCAGCGCAACATCTTCGAGAATCCGGCCTGGTACACCGCCTACTCGCCATATCAGCCGGAGATCAGCCAAGGCCGTCTTGAGGCGCTGCTGAATTTCCAGACCATGGTCTGCGACCTCACGGCGCTCGATATCGCCAACGCGTCGCTTCTCGACGAGGCGACCGCCGCTGCCGAGGCGATGAGCATGGCCAAGCGCGTCGCGACCTCGCAGCGAGACACCTTCTTCGTCGATCGGGACTGCCTCCCCCAAACGATTGCGGTGCTGCGGACGAGGGCCGCGCCGCTCGGTTGGCGCGTCGTCGTCGGAGATCCTTTTCGGGACCTCGAGGCGGAAGCGGTCTTCGGCGCGCTCTTCCAGTACCCGGGCGTGAATGGAGCCATCCACGATTTCACGGGCCTGATCACGGGCCTGCACGCGGCCGGGGCCGTGGCGGTGATGGCCGCCGACCCGCTGGCGCTCACGCTGCTCAAGGCGCCGGGCGAGATGGGCGCCGACATCGCGATCGGGTCGATGCAGCGCTACGGCGTGCCGATGGGTTATGGCGGCCCCCATGCCGGCTACATGGCGACCCGTGATGCGTACAAGCGGGCGCTGCCGGGCCGCATCGTCGGTGTCTCCGTCGATGCCAGGGGCCACCGTGCCTATCGGCTCGCGCTCCAGACCCGCGAGCAGCACATCCGCCGCGAGAAGGCGACCTCGAACATCTGCACGAGTCAAGTGCTGCTGGCCGTCGTCGCTTCGATGTACGCCGTCTATCATGGTCCGGAGGGCCTGAAGGCGATCGCCCAGAGAGTGCACCGGGATGCGGTGCGCCTGGCGGACGGGCTGACGCAACTCGGCTTCTCGGTCGAGCCGGCTCACTTCTTCGATACCATCACCGTGGCGGTCGGCCCGTTCCAGGGAATGATCCTGAGAAGCGCCGTCGAGAACGGGGTGAATCTTCGGAAGATTGGTGACGACCGGATCGGTATCACGGTCGACGAGCGCACGCGACCGGACATCATTCAGGCCGTCTGGCGCGCCTTCGGGGGGACGGAACTCGTCTATGACGAGGCTTGGCCCGAGCCCCGTCTGCCGGCAGCCCTCACCCGCACCTCCGCCTATCTCACCCACCCGATCTTCCACATGAACCGGGCCGAGAGCGAGATGACGCGCTACATGCGGCGTCTCGCCGATCGGGATCTCGCGCTCGACCGAACCATGATCCCGCTCGGCTCCTGTACGATGAAGCTCAACGCGACGGCCGAGATGCTGCCGATCTCGTGGCCTGAATTCTCCGAGATTCATCCGTTCGTTCCCGACGATCAGGCTCGGGGCTATGCCGAGCTGATCGGCGATCTCTCGAAAAAGCTCTGCGAGATCACCGGATACGATGCGATCTCGATGCAGCCGAATTCGGGAGCGCAGGGGGAATATGCGGGGCTTCTCGCGATCCGCGCCTACCATCAGGCCCGCGGTGAGGGGCACCGCACGATCTGCCTGATCCCCTCCTCCGCCCATGGCACCAATCCGGCCTCGGCGCAGATGTGCGGGATGAGCGTGATCGTCGTGGGTGCCGACGCTCACGGCAACATCGACGTGGACGATTTCCGCAGGAAGGCCGAGCTGCATTCGCACAACCTTGCCGCCTGCATGATCACCTACCCGTCGACACACGGCGTGTTCGAGGCGCGGGTGCGCGAATTGTGCGACATCGTTCACGCCCATGGCGGCCAGGTTTATCTCGATGGCGCGAATCTCAACGCGCTCGTCGGCCTCGCGCGGCCGGGCGACATCGGTGCGGATGTCAGCCACCTCAACCTTCACAAGACGTTCTGCATCCCGCATGGCGGCGGCGGGCCCGGCATGGGGCCGATCGGCGTCAAGGCGCATCTCATCCCGTATCTCCCCACCGATCCCCGCTCCGGGGAGACGGGGGCGGTCTCGGCCGCGCCGTTCGGTTCGGCCTCGATCCTGCCGATTTCGTGGGGCTACTGCCTGATGATGGGGGGGCGCGGGCTCACCCAGGCAACGCGTATCGCGATCCTCAACGCCAACTACATCGCCAAGCGGCTCGAGGGCGCCTACTCGATCCTGTATGCGGGGCAAAAGGGGCGGGTTGCTCACGAATGCATCGTGGATGTGCGTCCCTTCCAGAAGAGCGCCGGGATCAGCGTCGACGATATCGCCAAGCGCCTGATCGATTGCGGCTTCCACCCGCCGACCATGAGCTGGCCGGTGGCCGGGACGCTGATGATCGAGCCGACCGAATCCGAAACCAAGGCCGAGATCGATCGCTTCTGCGATGCCTTGCTGGCGATCCGCGAGGAAATCCGGGCGATCGAGGAAGGGCGCGCCGACCGGACGAACAATCCCCTGAAACAAGCCCCGCATACGGTGCAGGATCTCATTGGTTCCTGGGAACGGCCTTATTCACGGGAGGCAGCCTGCTTCCCGGCTGGATCGCTGGGAATTGATAAGTACTGGCCGCCGGTCAACCGTGTCGACAATGCCTACGGCGACCGCAATCTCGTGTGCAGTTGCCCGCCGGTAGAGCTCTATGATGCGGCTGCCGAGTAGGCTGGTGAGCTGTCCGCGTGTCTTTCGCCAAGCAGCTCGGAGATAAGGCTTGTCCTTATCCCATGGGCTGCTCCAGGGTGAACTTCGTCGCTGGCCGGGCCGACCCTGAGGGATGAAACTGGCCGCAAGGCCCCCGATGGCAGCTGCACCGGCCCTCATGCTGAGGCGCCGGCGATCGAAGATCGCCGGCGCCTCAGCATGAGGACGATTCAGCCCGCCAATCCGGGCGGGCCATGCCGCCCTCGCCAGCGGGATTCGCGCGTAGGATTGGGGCGCGCGGCGATCTCGCGCGCTCGTTCATCCGAGGGCTCGGTATCGATCCCTCCCCCTCCCCCTCCCCCCTCAGCGGGCCGCCTGCCGGTGGCGCCGCTGCACCCGGGCGTGCCGGCGGTGGACCGGCGCCGCTGCTCGCACGCGGTGGCGCGGCGTCATCGCGGGGGTCTCGTCGGCGAAGGGCGCCAGGCCCGCCCGCCGTCCAGGACCCTGCACGTCCTCGTAGACGCCCCGACCGGTGCGGGCGCGATAGGCGGCGCCCGCATAGTCGCCGGGTGTCGGCGGAGTGCCGGGCTGGGAGAAGCTGGTCTCGGGCCGGTAGGCCGGGCCCCAGCCGATCTCGTCGTCGTCCGCCGGGTCGCGGCCCGGGAAGCCGGTGACGTAGCCGACGCTCTGCGCGGCCGCAGGGCCGGCGGCGCCCGTCAGGGCGAGCAGGGCGACGGCGAGGGCTGGAGCGAGACGCATGGGAGGCTCCTGACTCAATAAGGCAGGCTGCCGAGATAGTAGACGGCGGGCCTCGGGCGGCGGTTGAGCGGGCCCTCGCTGATGGAATCGGTGTAGTAGCCGAAGCCGGTCGGGCCGAAGGCGGCACCGTTCTGCACGGAGGCGACGGGGACGGCCCGGATGGCGACGAGCGGGGCGCCGCTCGGCGGGGCGAAGGGATCGACCCGCAGGACCACCGGTCCGCGGGCCGCCGCACGGGCATAGATGTCCTCGCGCACGACCGGCTCCGGCCGCACCCGCAGGGTGAGCGGCGCTTCCGCGGCGGTCTGGGCCGCAGCGGGGCCGGCGAGAAGGGCGGCGACGAGCAGGAGCGAGGGGCGGAGCACGGGCGGATCCTCGGCGCGAGGGGCGGACAGCCCGTCAACGCACCAGGATTGCGACCGTTGCCGCCGGGCGATCAGCCCCTGCTGCGGACCACCACCGCGGGCTCGCGCAGCACCGGGTCGCAATCGGTCCAGTAGCCGTTCAGCACCGTCGGCCGGGAGTGGCAGCGATAGGCCTCCTCCGGTCCCGGCGCGGGCACCGGATCGCGGGCGACGATCGGGTTCGGCGCGCAGGCGGCCGGGGCGAGGGCCGCGAGCACGAGACCGACGATTGTCAGCGAACGACGCATGGGAAACCCGGGGGTGGCGAGAACAGCGTGGCCGCAACCCTGCCGCCGCGTCTCGTCCCGATCAAGGCGGGCCCGGGCCGAGGGCCCCGGCCGCGGGCCTTTCGCCCCGCCCTGTCACCCCCCGGCCACAACCGGGCCGTTCACGGCCGGTCGCTCACACCGCCTTCTGCATCGGCACCACGTTGTGCAGGGTGCGCTCGGCCCCGTCGAAGAAGCGGCGGATGTTGCGGGCGGCCTGCCGGATGCGCTGCTCGTTCTCGACGAGGGCGATGCGGACGAAATCGTCCCCGTGCTCGCCGAAGCCGATGCCCGGCGCCACCGCCACGTCGGCCTTCTCGACCAGGAGCTTCGAGAATTCGAGGCTCCCCAGGCTGCGGAATTTCTCCGGGATCGGCACCCAGGCGAACATCGAGGCCGAGGGCACGGGAATCGTCCAGCCGCATTTCTGGAAGGAATCGACCAGCGCGTCGCGCCGCCGCCGGTAGGTGGCGCGCATCTCGTGGATGCAGGCCTCCGGGCCGTTCAGCGCGGCCGTCGCCGCGACCTGGATCGGCGTGAAGGCGCCGTAGTCGAGATAGGACTTCACCCGCGTCAGCGCCGCGAGCAGCCGCTCGTTGCCGACCGCAAAGCCCATCCGCCAGCCCGCCATCGAGAAGGTCTTCGACAGCGAGGTGAACTCCACCGTCACGTCGATGGCGCCCGGCACCTGCAGCACGGAGGGCGGCGGGTTGGCGTCGTCGAAATAGACCTCCGCGTAGGCGAGGTCCGAGAGCAGGATCAGCTCGTGCTTCTTCGCGAAGGCGACGAGGTCGCGGTAGAAGTCGAGGGAGGCGACGTAGGCGGTCGGGTTCGACGGGTAGCAGACGACGAGCGCCACGGGCTTGGGGATCGAGTGCAGCACCGCCCGCTCGACGGCCGGGAAGAAGGCGGGCGTCGGCTCGGCGGGGACCGAGCGGATCACGCCGCCCGCCATCAGGAAGCCGAAGGCGTGGATCGGGTAGCTCGGGTTCGGCACCAGCACCACGTCGCCCGGCGCGGTGATCGCCTGCGCCATGTTGGCGAAGCCCTCCTTCGAGCCCAGCGTCGCCACGACCTGCGTCTCGGGGTTGAGGGTCACGCCGAACCGGCGCGCGTAGTAGCCGGCCTGGGCCCGGCGCAGGCCCGCGATGCCCTTCGAGGCGGAATAGCGGTCGGTGCGCGGCTTGCCCGCCGTCTCGACGAGCTTCTCGATCACGTGGCGGGGCGCGTCGAGGTCCGGGTTGCCCATGCCGAGATCGATGATGTCGGCGCCATTGGCGCGGGCGGCGGCCTTGATCCGGTTGACCTGCTCGAAGACGTAGGGCGGCAGTCGCTTGATGCGGTGAAAGTCGGTCATCGGCCGGATCCTGGTCGGCGCCGCCTCCGGGGCGCCTGTCGCGTCATAACACGTCCGGCGGCTCCCGTGCCGCCGGAGCCGTCCTGCTTATCGCGGTTCGGGCCGCGGCGAAACCGCCCGCGGACCCGACGGAGGTCGAATCCCGTAAGGGAGGCCCGGCGTTGCCGCAATGTCGCAAAACTCCGGCATGGTCCGGCGCCCGCGATGATCGTCCGTCCTGCCCTCGGTCCGATCCCGCGCCTCCCGCTCAAGGGGCCGGCTTTGCCGCCGCGCCGGCCTTGGCCGCGTCCTTGCCTCTCGCCTCGTTGCGGCGGCGGCTGGCATCGAGCTCGGCCTCCAGGTCCTTCGCGCCCGCGGGCGACTTGGCGCGGATCGGGCGGGGCGGCGCCGAGACGCCGACCGGCAGGTAGTCGGTGCCCTCGCGCCGCGACTGGACCACGAAGTCCGGCGCCTGCACCGGCTTGGGGGTGAAGCCGGCGGCCTTGGCGGCATCGCGGACCGGGTTGCCGCCGTCGAGGACGCAGGCCGAGAGCGCCGGGGCAAGGGCGAGCGGGAGAAGGATGAGAAGCCGGGGGCACATGGTGGCGTTAAGAAAACCCGAGCGAGATCTGGCGAAGGCCGGTTGTGAGGGGCTAATTTGTCTGAAAGGCGGCTCGTCCCTTCGGGGCAGCCGACCCGCAGGGAGGAGTTGCGCGTGACGGTCGAGAAGATCGCGACGCCTGTCGTGGATGTGGAGTCGATGTCCCGCAATGCGGGGCAGCTGGTCGAGGAATTCGGGCGGGCGGTCGCCGCCTACGCCAAACCCTTCGAGCCGGGCAAGACCGATCCGTCCATGGCCGAGGGCGTCGCGGAGATGGTCAGGACGCTCGGCACGGTGGCCGAGCGCTGGCTCGCCGATCCCCAGAAGGCGGCGGAGGCCCAGACGCTGATCGGCGGCCAGTTCCTGGCCCTGTGGGGCTCGACCCTGCAGCGGATGCAGGGCGAGGCGGCGTCCCCGGTCGTCATGCCCGACCCGCGCGACAAGCGCTTCGCGGCCCCGGAATGGTCGACGAACCCGATGTTCGACTTCCTCAAGCAGGGCTATCTCATCACCAGCCGCTGGGCCGAGATCCTGGTGGACGAGGCCGAGGGGCTCGACGACCACACCCGCGCCAAGGCCCGCTTCTACGTCAGGCAGCTGTCGAGCGCCCTGTCGCCCTCGAACTTCGTGATGACGAACCCGGAGCTGATCCGAGATACCCTGCGGGAGAACGGCGCGAACCTCGTGCGCGGCATGAAGATGCTGGCCGAGGATGTCGAGGCCGGCCGCGGGGAGCTGCGCCTGCGCCAGACCGATCCGGGCCGCTTCGAGATCGGCGTCAACATGGCGAGCACGCCGGGCGAGGTCGTCTTCCGCAACGACCTCATCGAGCTGATCCAGTACGCGCCCCAGACCGAGACGGTACTCAGGCGCCCGCTCCTGATCGTGCCGCCCTGGATCAACAAGTTCTACATCCTCGACCTCAACAAGGAGAAGAGCTTCATCGGCTGGGCGGTGTCGCAGGGTCTCACGGTCTTCGTGATCTCCTGGGTCAACCCGGACGAGCGGCACGCGGCCAAGGATTTCGAGAGCTACATGCGCGAGGGCATCTTCGCGGCTCTCGACGCGATCGAGGCGGCGACGGGCGAGCGGACGGTCACGGCGGCCGGCTACTGCGTGGGCGGCACGCTGCTCGGCGTGACGCTCGCCTACATGGCGGCGACCGGCGACGATCGCATCGACAGCGCCACCTTCCTGACCACCCAGGTCGACTTCACCCATGCCGGCGACCTCAAGGTCTTCGTCGACGAGCCGCAGATCCAGGCGGTCGAGGCCAGCATGCAGAGCCGCGGCTATCTCGACGGCTCGAAGATGGCGACCGCCTTCAACATGCTGCGGCCCAACGACCTGATCTGGCCCTACGTCGTGAACAACTACCTGAAGGGCAAGGCGCCGCTGCCCTTCGACTTGCTCTACTGGAACTCCGACGCGACCCGGATGCCGGCCGCGAACCACTCGTTCTACCTGCGCAACTGCTATCTGGAGAACAGGCTCTCGCGAGGCGAGATGATTCTGGGCGGCGTCCGGCTCGATCTCGGCAAGGTGACGATCCCGATCTTCAACCTCGCCACCCGCGAGGACCACATCGCTCCCGCCCTCTCGGTCTTCGAGGGCTGCCGCAGCTTCGGCGGGCCGGTCGACTATGTGCTGGCCGGTTCCGGCCACATCGCGGGCGTGGTCAACCCGCCGACCAAGCCCAAGTACCAGTTCTGGACCGGCGGCCCGGCCCACGGCGCCTTCGGCGACTGGCTCTCCGCCGCCGTCGAGCATCCGGGCTCCTGGTGGCCCTACTGGTTCTCCTGGATCGAGGGCCAGGCCCCCGAGCGGGTCCCGGCCCGCGAGCCCGGCGGCGGCAAGCTCCCCTCGCTCGCCCCCGCCCCCGGCACCTATGTGCGCGTGCGGGCTTGAGGGAAGCCGGGGCGCGGGCCCCGGCCTCCCCGTCAATACTTGCGGATGATCGGCGCGGGCGCGAGCGGGGCCGGCGGATTGTCCCAGCGGTACTTCAGGCCCACCGACACGATGTCGGCACTCACATCCGTCGTCGCCAGATAGGTGAGCGGCGGCGTGAAGAGCGGCTCGCCCGGTACGAGCGCGATCCGGTTGCGGCCGGCCGCGAACAGATGCGAATAGGCGACGTCGAACTGGATCTTCTCGCTGTAGCGGTAGCTCGCGCCGATCGAGCCCCAGTAGCGGTCGCCGTCCGGCAGGCGGGTCGAGCGATTGGAGTTGTCGATCGGCGAGATCTCGTAGGCGAAGCCCGCGCGCACCGTCCATTGCGGGTTGACGTCGTACTCGCCGCCGACGGAGTAGTAGAACCCGTCCTTGTAATTGAGCGGCAGGGCCGCGACCGGGAGGTTGAGCGCGGTCGAGACGATCGCGGGCGTGCCGAGCCTCGACCAATTGTCCCATTCGAAGCCGAAATTGAGCCGGAAATCCGGCGTGATGGCCTGGGTGAGGCCGACCGAGACCTTCTCGGGGGTGTTCAGGTTGGCGCGCACCCGGCCGGGAACGACCGAGAGCAGGCCGTCGAGCTCATGATGGATCGAGGAGCGGTAGCCGACGCCGATCGTGGTGGCGGCATTCGGCTGGATCAGCACGCCGGCCGTGAAGCCGACGCCCCAATCCTCCCCCTTCAGGAGCACGCTCGGCGCCGTCGGCGTGATGCCGGTGGCCTGACGCAGCTTGAGCTTGAAGAACTCGATCGTGGGACCGGCCGCCACCGACAGCCAATCCGTCACCCTGTAGCCGATCACCGGGTTGAAGTTCAGCGAGAGGATCCGCGAGGAGCGGCTGTAGGTCTGTCCTGCCCAGACCTGGTTGGGCTTGGTGACGAGGCCGAAGGGCGCCGCTCCGCTAAGGCCGATGAACAGGCGGTCGCCGAGCTGGTAGTTGGTGGCGGTCGCCGGCATCACCGCGGCCTGCCCGATATCGCCGGATTCGCCGAGGGTGCGCAGCGGCGCGAAGGTGCCCGGCAGCGTCGTGAATTCCGCGTGCGGGACCACCACGGTGGCGTTGAAATCCGAATTCCAGCCCGGCTTCATCGTCACGACGGCGGGGTTCCAGAACATCGACGACAGGCCGCCGGATCCCGCGGCCGCGCCCGCGAAGGCCAGGCCCTGCGCCTCGGCGCTCTGCTCGCGCAGGCCGAATGCGCCCGCCATCGCCCCGCCGATCGTCCCGACGGTCATCCCCAGGGCGATGCCTGCCAGCAACGCGCCCCTGATCCTCGTGACCATGACGTTTCCATTCCCTCGATCGGTGCCGCCGCGCTCAAGGCACGGACCCGGCCAGCGGCTTGGCCGGACTCTGCCGCACTCCGCGCCGCCGCCGCAATCGACCCGCGGGAAAAGCCGCCGGCCCCGACCATTCCGCCTCGACTGGTCATCGGCAGGCTCACCTTAAAGGGAGGTTGCCTGATCTGGTTTTCGCTATTGTCACTATTTGCGGTAATCCTCCGTGGGAGTGGTCCGAGGCGTGTGGGCAGGGTGTGAATCTCGGCCGGTGTAGCGAAACTGTCACGAACCGTGGCGGTGGTCCCGGCGTTTCGGTGCTTGCCGGAAGGGGGGCGGGCGCCCCATCTCCGCGCCCAGAGCAGGGGCCGGGGAGCCGGGCGGGGCGCGCCCGGCGCGGTCGCCGGCCGCACGCGGGAGGTTCGGTCATGAAGCTGGTACGCTGGGGCGAGAGCGGCGCGGAGAAGCCTGGGATCGTCGGCCGGGACGGCACGATCCGTGACCTGTCGGGCCTGATCCGCGACATCGCGGGGCCGGTCCTCGCGGCCGAGAGCCTCGCCAACCTGCGGACGATCGACCCGGCGACCCTGCCGGCGGTCCCGTCCGGGACGCGGCTCGGGCCCTGCATCGGCTTCGTGCGGAACTTCGTCGCCATCGGGCTCAACTACGCCGACCACGCGGCCGAGACGAATTCGCCGATTCCGGCCGAGCCGATCATCTTCAACAAGGCGCCGTCCTGCATCGTCGGGCCGAACGACGACGTCATTATCCCGAAAGGCTCGGCCAAGACCGACTGGGAGGTCGAGCTGGCGATCATCATCGGCCGGCGCGCCTCCTACGTCCACGCGAACGAGGCGATGGACTACGTGGCGGGATTCTGCGTCTGCAACGACGTGTCGGAGCGGGAATTCCAGCTGGAGCGGGGCGGCACCTGGACCAAGGGCAAGGGCTGCCCGACCTTCGGCCCGCTCGGCCCCTGGCTCGTCACCCCGGACGAGATCCCGGACGTGCAGAACCTGTCCCTGTGGCTCGACGTGAACGGCAAGCGGATGCAGTCCGGCTCGACGAAGACGATGATCTTCGATTGCCGTCAGATCGTCTCCTACCTGTCGCATTTCATGCTGCTGGAGCCGGGCGACGTCATCACCACCGGCACGCCGCCGGGCGTCGGGCTCGGCATGACGCCGCCGCGCTACCTCAAGCCCGGCGACGTGGTGAGCCTCGGCATCGAGGGGCTCGGCGAGCAGCGCCAGAAGGTGGTCGCCTTCGACGACTGGACCGCCAAGGTCGCGGCGGGCGAGCCGACGAACTGATCCGCCCTCCACCCGAACCGATCGGACCAGAACCTCGAAGCCCGAGCCCGCGCGGATCCTTGCCCTGCGCAGGCTCGGGCAAAGCCGCGTCCCCGGGTCACCGGCACGAGTCCCGCCCCGTGGAACGCCCGGTCGCCGCGCCGGCTATGACCGGGCTTTCGCCTTGCGGCCTCAGCTTTCATACCATACGGTACGGTATGCTGATCGAGGAGGAGAGTGAGCGTGAATGGATGGTTTGCGGCGGCGGCTGGCCTGTCGGCCTTCACCTGCGGGCTGCACGTCATCGTCGGCGGGCGGATAGCGGCGCGCCCGCTGCTCGCGGCGACGGATCTCGGCCGCATCGTGAAGTTCACGACCTATTACTGCTGGCACCTCGTCACGATTGCCATCGGCGCGCTGGCCGTCGCCTTCGCCTGCTCGGCGCGGGCAGGTGCAGCGACAGACCTTGCCGTGTTCGCGACCGTCATCGCATTTCTCTTCGCGATGTGGAGCCTCGGCATGATCGCCATGTTCCGATTGTCCCTGGTGCAGTTCTGCCAATGGATCCTGTTTTTCCCCATCGGCGTTCTCGGCCTGATCGGGTCCTTGGGATGACGCGTGACCAGCCGTCGCGGATCTCCGCGCAGGACTGGATCGAGGTCGCCACCGCGGCGCTGTCCGAGCGGGGACCCGACGCGCTCACCATCGATGCGCTGTGCCGGGCAACCCGGAAGACGAAAGGATCCTTCTACGCCCATTTCGACAGTTACGACGCGTTCCTGGCGGCCCTCGCGGCCTCTTGGCGAGAGAGCAACACCCAGGCCGTGATACGGGCGGTAGAGGGGGTATGTCCGGGAGACCGGCTCGGCCTGCTCAACCATCTCGCCGTGCGGCTCGACCCCAAGCTCGACCAGGGCATGCGTCGGCTGTCCGACCGCAGCCCGCTGATCGCCGACGCGGTCGCCGAGGTCGACCGGCAAAGGATCGCTTACCTCGCAGGCCTCCATCACACCGTTGCAGATTATTCGGAGCAGGACGCGCTTGATCTCGCGACGATCGAGTACGCGGCCTATGTCGGCCTGCAGCAGATCAACCCAAAGTGTTCACCTGAGGAATTGGAGCGTCTCTGCGCGATGTTCTTGAAGCTTATGCCAGGGGGCGACTGAACGGGCGCCGCGGTGGCACGCCGGGTCGGCCATGCCGCCGCGCACGATTCGGGACGGTTTTTCCGGACGGATCGTCCGGAAAAACCGTCCCGGCCTCTCGGCGGCCGCTGCGTGGCCTGTCCGGATGGAGACGCGCTGCCCCGCTTCTCGGGAGCGGAGGTCGCCGCCCGTCAGTCCTTGAGGTCGTCCGGCACCTTGCCGCCGTTCTCCTCGAGCTTCTTGATCACCTGCTTGTGCAGCCAGATGTTCATCGTGGCGGAATCGTCGGTGTCGCCCGTGTAGTGCAGTTCGGCCGCGAGCTGCTTGCGGGCGGTCAGGCTGCTGTCGAGGTGCAGGAGCTTCATCAGATCGACGATCGAGGTCCGCCAGTTGAGCGGCTGGCCGGCCTTGGCGGCGAGATTCGTCAGCACCGCCTCGACATCGACCTTGCCGTCGACGGTCGGGACCGTGCCGGTCGCGCCCGGTGCGGACGATTCGGGCGCGGTCGCGGAGGGGGACGAGCCTTCCGGGGTCGCGGCCTGGGCTTCTCCCCCGCCGAAGGGGTGCAGGATCTTGCTGACGATTGTTCCGAGCAGGCTCATCGCATTCTCTCCTCTTCTCCGCATCCGGTCGGGCGATCCCGGTGCCGTCGCGGGCCCATGGCCGCGGTTCAACGAACCGTCCCGCACTCCGTTCCTGCCGTTGCGTCGCCGATGACGCGGACCGCACTTTGCCTTAAACAGCCGGCGCCCGCATGACACCCGGGCCCCGCTCCAACCGCAGGACCGCATGACAGGGGATCCGATCCGCCGCCCGCTCGACGACGTCTGGTACTGCGTCGGGGAGAGCCGCCGCTTCCGCCCGGGGCGGTTATCCGCCGTGACCCTCGGCGAGGAGGCGATCGTGGTCGGTCGCGCGGAGACGGGTGCGCTCTTCGCCCTGCGCGACCGCTGCCCGCACCGGGGCATGGCGCTCTCGGCCGGGCGCCTCGTCGAGGGCAACCTCGTCTGCCCCTTCCACGGCTGGCAGTTCCGGCCGGACGGGCAATGCGCGGCGATCCCCGCCCTCGCCCGCCGGGACGACGCGGATTTCACCACGGTGCGGCTGCCGCGCTTCGCGGTCGCGGAGGTCTCTGACCTCGTCTGGATCGCGGCCGGGCCGAACCCGCAGGCCGCCCCGCCGATCCCCGAGGTGGACTTCCCGTATTGCGGGATGCTGGTCGAGATCCTGGAGGTCGAGGCTTCCTTCGACCTCGTGGCGCTGAGCTTCGTCGATCCGGCCCATGTCGCCTACGTGCACGATTCCTGGTGGTGGCGCCCGTCGAAGACCCTGAAGGAGAAGGTGAAGCACTTCGCCCCCTCGCCATTCGGGTTCACCATGACGAGCCACACGGCCAAGACCGCCTCGGTCGTCTACCGCCTGCTCGGCGCGGTGCCTCAGGTCGAGATCGAGTTCCGCCTGCCCGGCGTGCGCCTGGAACGGATCACGGCCGGGCGCAAGCGCATCGCGAACTACACCTTCGCGTCGCCGCTCGGCCAGGGCCGCACGGCGCTCATCAACGCCATGTACTGGAACGTCCCGGCCCTGAACCTGCTCAAGCCGATCGCCCGCCCCCTGATGCGCCAGTTCCTCGGCCAGGACCGGGACGTGCTGCAGATCGCCCAGAAGGGCCTCGACCGGAAACCCGCCATGGTGCTGATGGGCGAGAGCGACGTGCAGTCCCAGTGGTATTTCAGCCTCAAGCGCGAGTTCCTGCGCGCCCGCGAGGCCGGAAGCGCCTTCGTCAATCCCCTGGCGTCGCGCGAGCTGCGCTGGCGCAGCTGAGGCCCGATCCGGCGCCTCTCCGGCCAGGCCTGCAATCCGACGGACAGCTGGCTGTCGATGGGCCGCCCGTCCGGACGGA
This sequence comes from Methylobacterium nodulans ORS 2060, assembly GCF_000022085.1. NCBI lineage: Bacteria > Pseudomonadati > Pseudomonadota > Alphaproteobacteria > Hyphomicrobiales > Methylobacteriaceae > Methylobacterium > Methylobacterium nodulans. The sequence goes on along the minus strand of NC_011894.1, from coordinate 6,123,426 downwards.
GAAAAGGTGCCGGAGAACCGGTGCCCACTTCTCCTGGACGGAACCGAACTCTAGTCGCCCCGGCGGCCCTCCGTCGCCCGGTCCTTGCAGCGATAGCCGAGGAAGCACTGGCCGGCCTCGGCAGAGGGGCCATAAAACGGCTCGGTGGTCTGCTCGATGGTGCAGAAGCCCATATCCCGCACGAGCCGCTCGTAGGTATAGGGGCCGGTGCTGACGAGGGCCGCCCCGCGCTGGGTGACGATGGCCGCCACTTGGCCGCAGGGCAATGCCGGGGCGGGCACGCGCTCCGGCGCCGGCTGCGCCAGGGCGGCGGCCGGGAGAACGAGGGCGAGGAGGCTGGCGAGCTTGGGCATGGGGCTCCTATAGCGCCGCCGCGCCGGGAAATCTCGCCCTCAGATCAGCGGCGCCACTAGAAAGGCGAGGCCGACGCCGAGCCCGAAGCTGCCGGCGATCAGCAGGGCTTCGTGCAGGCGCTGCCGCATGTTCGACGCGCCCCCTACCGCACCGTTCCGCCGCCGGCGAGTCGGGCGAGGCGCGCGATCCCCGGCGCGGCCTGCGCCGTGGCAGGGCCGGAGGCATCGGCGAGGCAGCTGGCGCCCTCGAAGGGCCATGCGCGGCAGGGTCTCTCGGCCACCCGCAGCGTCTCTCCGCCCGCATTTCCGAGCGAGAACAGGGCCAGGTCCTGGGCCGAGGGCGCGAAGGAGGCCGCCGGCAAGCGGTCGGTATAGGGCTTGCCGGGTGCGACCCGCGCGGGTTCGGCCCGGCCCCCGGCGACCAGGGCATAAGAGGCCAGGGCGGCAGTCGCCGCGATCAGCGTGGCGGTCCGGATCATGGTTGCGCTCCCCTCGCGGCCCTTCGGCCGTCATCTCGGGGATGTGTAGGCAGCGGCCATTACGGGGCGATTGCATCATCATGCCCGGATCGTTGCGTCGCGCGCCGCGGGACGAAACGGATCGCTCGGCAAGCCTTGTGCGGGAACGATCCCCTCAGCTTGACCGTTGAGACGTCGGCAGCCGGGCGAGGCGCCCGCCGACAGGGAGAAGACGATGACAGGCTTGATCCGCACGGTCGTGCTCGGCGCCGCGTTCCTCCTTCCGGCGCTCGCCCAGGCAGGCCCCTACCGGCTCGCGCCCGACATCGACGCGACCGGCTCGGTCGGCGGCCGGGCCCCATGGTCGCAGCCCTGGGAGTACGATTCGGGCAGCGACAACGACCGGCATCCCGAACGGCCCTACTATCAGCAGGGCCGCGGCCAGCAGACGGGCGGGCCGGCCCGCAACCTGCTGCCGGATGACGGGATTCACATCGTGCCGCGCTGATCCGCCGCCTGCCGGCGATGCGCGGCGCGCTCGCCGGCCTCGGCCGCGCATTTGCCCGCATGGGCCGCCCGGTTGACGACCTGGAGGTTGGGCAGGCCCCAATAGCCGAGAAGCTCCGGCCAGGGCGCGTCGCGGTGCTCGCGCCAGACCCGGTAGAGCGGCACGCGATGGTCGACCTCGGCGGTGCGCAGGAGTCGCTTGCCGGTCTCGCTGCAGCGGTGGCGCTGGCGGGCCTTGAGCAGCTTCACGTGGTCGCTCGCCGCGATCCAGAACTTCCAGGCCGCGACGCAGGCGGCGTGCCAGCCGGCGTTGCGGTTCGGCTCGCCGGTGCCCCAGAGATCCTCGTGCCAGCCGAAGCGGAAGACCGGCTGGCCGCAGACGCAGCAATGCCCGCGCCCCCGCGCGAAGGCCGGCTCGCGGAAGGGGGCGGGCGGTATCCGGAAGCTGGTCGCGAGCCCCTCCTCCTTCGGCCCGAGCCGCCACGTCCACCCCTCGGGGTGGCCGCTGCGGGCAGCGAGGCCGCGGGCGAGCCGGTCGGCGCGCAGCACATGCGTGCGCCAGTAGCTCTCGACCGCGAGCCGGGGCGTCGGCGGCACGAAGGGTCGCGAGAGAGCGTGGCGCAGGACCAGGGGTGGGAACACGGCGGGCAGCGCCTTGTCGAGGCGGGCCCGGGCGCGGGCGTTGCGGGCCTCGCGCCACTCCGACGTCGCGCTCCCGCGCCGCTCCCCCTTGGCCGCCATCCGCCGTCCCCGCCTCCGCCCGAATCACGGGATGTTATCGCGGGTCGCCGGTGAAGGCCGGGTTGCCGCCCGGAGAGGCGCATGAGTTCACCATACCGGCCGAGCTGCCCCTGACGGATGACAGCGGCGGTTTCATCGGCCAGGGTCGGCCCGGCCGGTGGTGAACTCGATGATCCAGTCTGCGAACGGATCCTTTGCAGACCGGGTCGCAGGTTTTCCGCCCTCTCCGGATTCTCCCCCCGCTTTCCCGGACGACTGGAGCGATAGCGGAAGGAAATCCGGGACCCATATGTGGACGGCCCGTTCTCGCAAGCGGACAATCCCGGTCCGGCTCTGCCGTTGCATCCATATGTTCGGCCTTCGGGTGCGGCTCTGCCGACCGCGGCCCAGGTGGTGGTGCGCGACACGCCGCCCAATCAGCACAGTGACCTCGAACGGCCCTTGGATCCCCCGGAGTGAGGCATGTCACGACAGCCGAGCTGACCAACCATCTCCCGCTTGCAAGCTCATGGGCGCCTCACCGGCCCCCGGTTCCCTCCTGATCGCGCCACCGGCCCGGTCAGGCCCGGGCCGGCTCCGCCCCTCCCATCGGCGGGCCGGCCCGGGCCGGGTCGTAGCTCGCCCCGCTCACCAACAGCCGCCAGGCGATCCGCGCCAGCTTGTTGGCCAGCGCCACCGCCACCAGCCGCCGCGCCTTGCGCGCCACCAGCCGCGTCAGCCAGCCCGCCAGCCCCGCGCTCTCCGGCTTGAGCTGGCGCAGCACCGCCATCGCGCCGGCCACCAGCACGCTGCGCAGTTGCTCGTCGCCCGCCCGCGTGATCCCGCCCAGCCGCGGCTTGCCCGCGGTCGCGTGATCCTTGGGCGTCAGCCCCAGCCAGGCCGCAAAGTCCCGCCCGCTGCGGAACGCCTGGGGGGCCGGCGTCTTCAGCACCAGCAGCGCCGCGCCCACCGGACCGATCCCCGGCACGGCGCTCAGCCGCCGGCAGCTGGCGTTGCCCCGCTGCCACACTTTGAGCTGGCGGTCGGCCTCCTGCACCCGGGCCTCGATCTCCTGGTACTCGGCCCACAGCGCCGCAAACAGCGGGCGGGCCAGAGCCGGCACGCGCGGGTCCTCGGCCAGGCGCGCGACCAGTTCCGCGAGACGGGCCAGCCCCTGAGGCGCCGCCAGCCCGAACTCGGCCGCATACCCGCGCAGGCTGTTGCTGACCTGGGTGCGCCGCTTGAGCCATTGCTCGCGCAGGCCCGTGAGCATCAGCGCCGCCTGCTGCTCGGCGGTCTTGACCGGCACGAAGCGCATCTGCGGCCGGCTGACCGCCTCGCACAGGCCCGCCGCATCGGCCGCGTCGGTCTTGGAGCCGGGCACGTAGGGCTTGACGTGCTGGGGCGCGATCAGGCGCACCGTGTGGCCCAGCCCGGCCAGGGTGCGGGCCCAGTGATGCGAGGCCCCGCAGGCTTCCAGCGCCACCAGGCAGGGCGGCTGCTGGGCGAAGAAGGCCAGCATCTTGCTGCGCGACAGCTTCAGCTTCAGCACCGGCCGCTCGGCCGCATCGACCCCGTGCAGCTGGAAAACAGACTTGGACGTATCCAGCCCAATGCGGATAATCTCGCTCATGGACGGCCTCCTCGGATGAGATCCTGACGACCTCATTCTGGCACACACTGATGCCGTGGGGGGCCGTCCACACCATCAGCACAAGACGCCGCGAAGCGTCCGTTCGTCAGCACCGCTGCTGGAAGTCGGAGCCGCTGCGCGGCAAGCTCTCGTGCTGGATCCCGGGTCGATTCCGCTGACGCTGCATGCGCCCAGGAATGGGGGGAGCGGACATCCTCTGGTCGATGACGTGCCGGACGGCGACCGGGCCGCCCCGCCGGTCGGAAGCCCCGGGACGGCTCTATGCGCCGCCGATCGGCTCGGTCACCTTGCCGGTGCCCGCGCAATCCGGACAGGACATACCATCGATCTTGCCGGAGCCGTGGCAGCGCGGACAGATGTTCTCGCCGGTGCCGGGGGTTCCGGGCGGGGCCTTGTCGCCGGGCTTCGCAGGGTCGGGGTGCGTCATGGTCAGGTTCCTCCTGACGAGACATCCGCCGGAACCCCATGAGAGTTCCGCTCAGCCGGTCAATCCGAGCAGCGTGACGGCGCCGAAGATCAGCACCGAGAGGACGGCTGCTGCGAGGAGGATCAGGGCGCCGAGGGATTCGCGCAGTTCGTCGTTCATGGCATGGCCATCCGGCGCGGGATGCCTTCATCCCGTGCGGCGGATCCAAGCACAGGCGGTGCCGGCTTTCGAGATGCCCCGTTCATCCACGGCCGGGGATGCCGGTGGATCGGATCATTGGAAGGGGCGGTCGAGGATTGCCGGCCTCACCCGCGCGAGGGCTTGGAGTCGCTCGGGGCCGCCGCGATGCCGTCGGGCGTGGCCGGGCCGGCGCCGAAGGCACTCACCGCCACGTGCAGGCCGATGGCCGGCGCGAAGACGAGGGCGAGAAGCAGGAGAAGAGCAAGGGCGATGCTCTGGTCGCGGCGGGCAGAGACCGCGGCCGCGCGGGCACGCACAGGAAACAGGGTCATGGCTCACCTCGTTCGACCAGCCGCCTCGTGGCCGGTCGCGGGCGAGCCCGATCACACGATCAGGCGCGGTTCACGCGGCAGGCGTGGGCGGCGTGGTCCTTCGACTACTGTCGCTGGACATGGAGTTCGTGGTTCCAGTGGAGTCGCGCGAACGGCCGAGGCGAGGACGCGCGACGGCCTCGACATGCGCTCGAAGGCGGCCGGCGTCAAGCGCGCACGGGACGTGGCGCGACGTTTTTCACTGCGGTGCGGCATCCCGGGAACGGGCGCCGCCCCGCCTCGGGACAATACCCGGAAGGGGCGGCGGGTTCCGCCTCAGGGCAGGGTCGGGGCGGCCGCGAGATGTGCGGCCACGCGGGCCTGGAGCCGCTCCAGATGGCGGTCGCGCAGCCCGAGCGCCGCGCAGGCCGCGGCCGTGTTGAGGAGATACTCGGCGTTGGGCCCCAGATGCCCGCAGGCCGCCGCCACATGGGCGGCGACCTCGGTCTCGGTCAGCCGCCCCGCATAGCGCCGGCCGGCCCGGTTCGCCACGAAGGCGAGCGCCGCAACGGGGCCGTCCTGCGTGTGGGCCGGGAGCCAGCGGGCCGCGTAGCCCTGCCCCCGCATCTCGCGGTGCCAGACCGGCCGCAGCGCCGCCCGCGGGTCGGGCCCGGCCAGCCGGTAGGCGAGGCCCCGGCATTGCCCGCCCCGGTCCAGGGCCAGCATCACGCCGGGCTGCTCCCGCGTGCCGCGGAAGCGCCACTGCCAAAGGCAGAAGCGGCGGTGCCAGCCCCGCACCGTGGCCGGGCGCCGCTCGACGAAGGAGAAGTCGGGCCGCCACATCAGCGCGCCGTAGGCGAAGAGCCAGACCTCCTCCGGCGGGCCCGGCTTGGCGCCGAGCGCCCGGTCGAGGAGCGCATCCGTCTCGGCTTCCGGCAGGAGCGGCATCGCGCCTACATCGTCGGGTCCCAGCCGCGGATGGGCGCGGGCGATGAGGTCGGCCGTGAGGGCGAGGTGCGTCGTCATGCCGGAGGAGAAACCGTCCGCGCGCGATCCGGTCAACCGGTCGTTCATCGCGGCATTGAACAACTCGCGCGTGTATGTCGGGCGGCGCTGGCGTACCCTGCTCCTGTCTGGTACCCGGAATCGTCTGGGACCGCCCAAGCCGAGCCCGCGTGCCCCTCGTGACAGCACCCGTGCCGCCATTCAGATCCGACGGGGCCGGCGCGCGGCGCGCGGCTGCCACCGCGGCCGAGCGATCCCTGCAGCTCGTCGTGGTGGCGGCCATCCTGCTGCCCGTCCTGGTCCTCGCGACGGGCGCCTGGATCTCCTACGGCAGCCACCGGCGCGATGCGGAAGGGCGCCTCGCGCGCACCCTGGACGTGGTGCGCGAGCACGCGATCAAGGTGTTCGAGACCGCCGATCTCGCGGCCCGGCAGGTCAACCAGATCCTGGGCGACCTGCCGGACGAGGCGGTCCGCGCCCGTGAGCCGGACCTGCAGCGCCAGCTCGCAGAACTGAGCGGCGCCCTCCCGCAGGTCCGCGACATCTGGGTCCTCGACGCACAGGCGCGGCCCCTCGTCACCGCCGAGCCGCTGCCCGCGGGGCGCGAGGGCGATCTCGCCGCGCGCCCGTTCTTCCGCCTCCACCGCGACGGCGCCCTGCCGCAGGGCAGCGACTTCGTCGGCGAGGTGATGACGGTCGGGCCCGACGGGGCGACGGCGTTCCAGGTGAGCAGCGCCCGGCACGGCAGCAGCTTCCGGGGGGTGATCGCGGTCGCGGTCGACCCGGCCTATTTCCGGGACTTCTACGCCCAAGTGCGCGAGAGCGGCCTCGACACGATCTCGCTCCTGCGGGAGGACGGCACGATCCTGGCGCGGGTGCCGGAGATCCCGGGGCGGATCACCCGCACGCCTCCGACGAGCGGCTTCCTCACGGCGGTCGGCCGCACGCCGGAGCGGGGCTTCTATGAGACCCGCTCCGCCGTCGACGGGCGCGAGCGGCTCTATGCCTACCGGCGGCTGCCGCATTATCCGGTCTACGTCACGGCCGGCATCGACCGGGCGACGATCCTGGCCGAGTGGCGCGACACGGTGGCGAGCCACCTCTATTTCGGTCTTCCGGCGACCCTGGGCCTCGTCGCGCTGACAGTCGTGGCGCTCAGGCGCACCCGGCGCGAGGGCGAGGCGCTGGCGCAGCTGCGCGCCGAGATCCTGCGGCGGGAGGCGAGCGAGGATCAGCTGCGCCAGTCGCAGAAGATGGAGGCGGTCGGGCGCCTCACGGGCGGGCTCGCGCATGATTTCAACAACCTGCTCACCGTCGTGCTCGGCTCCCTCGAAATCCTGCAACGGCGCATGGGGCCGGTGGATGCCCGCCAGCAGCGGCTGATCGACAACGCGATCGGGGGCGCCCGGCGGGCCGCGGCGCTGACGCAGCGGCTTCTGGCCTTCGCCCGCCGCCAGCCCCTCGACCCGAAGCCGGTCGACGCCAATGCGCTCGTCTCCGGCATGGCCGAGCTCTTCCGCCAGACCCTCGGCGAGGCCGTGCGCCTGGAGACCGTGCTGGCGGGCGGCCTGTGGCGGACCTTCGCGGATCCCAACCAGCTCGAGAACGCGCTTCTCAACCTCACGGTGAATGCCCGGGACGCCATGCCGGAGACCGGAGGGCGCCTGACCATCGAAACCGCCAACGCCTATCTGGACGAGGCCTATATCGCTGCCCACGCGGAGGTGGCGGCGGGGCAGTACGTGCTCGTGGCGGTGACCGACAACGGCACCGGCATGGGGCCGGAGGTGCTGGCGCGCGCCGTCGAGCCCTTCTTCACCACCAAGGAGCAGGGCCAGGGGACGGGGCTCGGCCTGAGCCAAGTCTACGGCTTCGTGCGCCAGTCCGGCGGGCATCTGGCGGTCTATTCCGAGCTCGGCCAGGGCACGACGGTGAAGATCTACCTGCCGCGCCATGCGGGGCCCGAGGACAGCCCGCGCCCGGCCTCCCGCGCGTCCCTGGCCATCGCCCAGGGCGACGCGACCGTGCTCGTCGTCGAGGATGAGGCGGCCGTGCGCCAGTTCGCCGTGGAGGCCCTGTCCGATCTCGGCTACCGGGTGCTCGACGCGGACGGGGCGGCGGCGGCCCTCAACCTGCTGGCGCTCCACCCCGAGGTGGCGCTCCTCCTCACCGATGTGGTGATGCCCGACGTCAACGGCCGCAGGCTCGCCGACGAGGCCCTGCGCCGCCGGCCCGACCTGAAGGTCGTGTTCATGACCGGCTACACGCGCAACGCCATCGTGCACAACGGCATGCTCGATCCCGGCACCCAGCTCATCACCAAGCCGTTCACGGTGGCCCAGCTCGCGGCGAAGCTCCGGACGGTGCTCGGCGACGCTGCCGGGCCCCGCTTGCCGGTCTGACGCGGGCCGGTGCGGGCCCGCACCGCGAGCCGGCCGCGGCCCCGGCAGGGTCTCCCCGTCGGGTTGGAGATCGGGTGATGCGGTTCATCAGCACCTTGCGGGCGGCATGGCACCTGCGTCAGGCGAACCGGGCGCTCGAAGAGGCGAACGCCCTGCAGGCGGCTGCCGATGCCTGCCGGGCCAGGGCCGAGCGCCGCATGGCCCAGGCTGGCCGCCTGCTGGCGCGCGCGCCGCGGCCCGCCTCCCCGCCCCTCATGGCGGCGCTCGCTCACCTCTGGGTGCGCCGCGCGGCGTGAGCGGCTCTTCGTCGTATCGTCAGGAATGAGCCGGGGACGGTGATGTGGCGCGGGATCCCCTCTCCCGAGCGGGAGAGGGGATCCCGCGCCTTGATCGCATGCGCCCGGAACCAGGGCTGCCTCACGCTGCCCCGGGATCGCCGCCGAGGAGCCCCACCGCGACCGCTGGCCCGCAGGTCGAGGCCCAATCCGCCGCCTCCGGGGCGAGGTGCGGGGCGATCAGGTCGGCGAGGTCGCGGCAGGGGCGCCCGAGCCGGGCGGCGAGGCGGGCGGCGACGAAGCGGCCGGCCCCGCAGGCGATCACCGGCGCCTCGTCCGGCAGCGCGCCGCGGGAGAGGATCACCGCCGCGGCGTCGTGCAGGAGGCGCAGCTGCGCCTCCGCGAAATGGCCGGCGAGGCGCGCCCAGTCGGCGGCGCTGCCCTCGTGGCGGTCGCGGCCGATCATGCGGGCGAGCCGCGTCTCGGTCTCCGGCACCGACTTGCCCTTGAGATCCATGGTGTCCTGCTGGTCCTCCCCGGGCGGGAGGTCGCCGAGGAGCCGGTAGATGTCGGCGGTCGCCGCGAAGGTCTCGGCCATCAGCGCCGTGCGCCGGCCCCGGAAGGGCGCAGAGGCGCCGAGCGCCAGGAGCGGCGTGCGCACCACGCCCGTATAGACGAGTTCGCCGGTCTCCAGCCGCTCGGCATCGCTGTAGCCCCGGGCGGCGGGACGCCCCTGCACGACCGGGATCAGGTCGGCGGTGGTCGAGCCGATATCGACGAGGAAGGCCGCCGGGACGAGCCGGCCGACCAGGGAGGCGGTCGCGTACCAGTTGGCGCTGGCGATGTCGGGGCTTAAGCCCGCCGCCGCGTCGGGCGTCACGAAGCCGGCCCGGCCGGCATAGATCGCGACCGCTCCGGGGAGCGCCCGCACGGCCCAGCCGGCGAGCTGCGCTACCCCGTCCGCCCGGTCGGCAAAGCAGTCGGTGAGTTCGCCCGTCATGGTCACGGCGTGGCGGGCGGGCCCGCGCGTCCAGTCGGGCAGGCCCGCGAGCGCGGCGTCGAGGGCCGGCAGCCCGCGCCAGAGCGGACAGGGCGCCTGCACCACGGCCCGCACGCGGCCGTCCTCCACCAGCGCGGCCTTGACATGGACCCCGCCGAGGTCCCAGCCGATGGTGCGGGTGGACGAGGACGACGGATGCAGGCTCACGGGGGATCTCGCGACGATGGGAACGGGGAGCCCGCCTGACATGAGCCCGGGGGGAGGCGCAAGCCCGTTCGCGGTCATTCCGGTGCTCGACCTGCGGCACGGCCTCGTGGTGCGGGCCAAGGCGGGGGAGCGCCATGCCTATGCGCCCATCGTCACGCCGCTGAGCCCGAGCCCGGAACCCGCCGCCGTGGCGCGGGGCCTCCTCTCCGCGTGGCCGGCGCGCCGGCTCTACGTGGCCGATCTCGACGCGATCATGGACGGCACCCCGCCCGACGCGGCGTCCCTCTCGGCCATTGCGGCGGCGGTTCCGGGAGTTGAGCTGTGGGTCGATGCGGGTTTCGCGCAGGAGGCCGCGGTCGAGGCCTTCCTCGCCACGGGACTCGGCCGGCCGGTGCTCGGCAGCGAGAGCCAGGCGGATGCGGAACTGGTGCGCCGGCTCGGCGACCGGGCGGTGCTCTCCCTCGACAGCCGGGATGGCGCAGCCCTCGGCCCCGCCGTCCTGCACGAGGACCCCTCCGCATGGCCCTCGGAGATCATCGTGATGACGCTCGGCCGGGTCGGCAGCGGCGCGGGGCCGGACCTCGCGGGGCTCGCGGCGGTGCGGGCCCGGGCGCCCTCCGCCCGCCTCTACGCGGCCGGGGGGCTGCGCGGCCCGGAGGACCTGCCCGCGCTCCGCTCCGCCGGAGCGGTCGGGATCCTGGTCGCGAGCGCGCTGCACGACCAGCGCCTGCGCCCCGAGCATCTGGCGGGGTGATCCGGTTTCCGGACGATCGGTTCGGAAGCCGGATCACCAAGCCCGCGCGGCGCGGAGCTCTGCTCCGCGCCGCCTTGAGCGAAGCCGAAATCCGCCTTGCCGCGCGATGGCGACAGCCATCGCCGAGCAATCGATCGGATTTCGGATGAGCAAACGAAAACGGGAGGGCCGGAGCCCTCCCGCGATGGTGTCAACGTCCGAGAAAGATGGAGGCCAGTCGCTGGAACAGCCCCTTCGGCGGAGGCGGTGGGGGCGGCGGGGTGGCCGCTTGCTGCTCCGGACGGTTTCCTGTCTAGGAAACGTTGGCAGCGAAGGGGTGCTGGGCGGTCTTGTACTGCTGCGTGACCTGAGCAGCGTTCGGCTCGCCCTTCACGGCGCGCTGGATCGACAGCTTCGTGGCCTCGTAGTTGTACTTCTCGATCTTGGCGTCGTCCGCCGCTTCCCAGTGGATGAACACGCCGACCAGGATGTAGAGGTCGTCGGCCTCGGCCGCCGGGATGATGCCCTCGGACACGCAGTCCTGCACGGCCTTGGCGACCGCGTGCTGGGCCGGGCCGAACATCTGCACCGCCTGACGGGCGTCGTTGATCGTGACCTTGTTGAACAGCAGGGTGTTCGGCTTGCACGGCAGGTTGGGCGCCACCACCGCGAGCAGGCTGGTGAAGCCGTGCTTGTTGTTGGTGAGGCTGTTGCAGAACGCCGTCTCGGCGGCGCTGCCGCGCGGGCCGATGATGAGGTCGATGTGGGCGACCTCGTTGCCGTCGCCGACGAGGGCCTCGCCCACCATCACCTTGTTGATCGTCGCCATGCGGGGTTTCTCCCAGGAGTCAAAAAAGTGAGCCGCCCACCAAACAGGCACGGCTTGAAGCGCGCCATCCTTGTTGCGGCGTCCGGCTGATCGGCCGAACCGGTTCCCGGATAGCGCGGCGGACCCTACAGCGGTGCCGAACCGCGAACAAGCCGCCAACTCCGCCGAGCGATGCCATTTTCGCTCGTAAAAAGGCATTGCCGGGTAAGGGATTTGGACTTTTTGGCAGGTTGCCGATCTTTGGGATTAACCTGCGGGAACTTTGCCAACTCCGATGCCCTGCAACGCGTCCAGGAACAGCGTCGCGACCGTCAGATCGGCACTGGTGCCGGGGTTGAGCCCCGCCTCCTTGAGGTGCCGGTCATGGGCGAGCAGGGCAGCGGTCGCGCTCTCGCCGAGGAGGAGGCCGCCGAGCGCTGCCTGCGCCTCGGCCCGCACCGCCTCCGCTCGCGCGAGCCCGAACTTGCGGGCGATGTGGCTGTCCGGAAAGGCGGTCAGGAAGGCGAGATGGATTGCGGTCGCCGTCCAGGGCGCCGCGAGGCCCTGTGCGCGGGCGCGGTGGAGGGCCGGCAGGCCGATGTCGAACAGGTCCGAGAAGCCCGTCACGTAGGCGCGGGCGATGCGGTCGCGCCCGGCCGCCTCGGCCATCGCGGCGAGGAGCGGCGGGGGCGCCTCCGCGCCCGTCACGTCGTGGCGGGCGGCGCGGCCGAGCCCGCCCGGATTGGCGAGCCGGATCGCCGCGAACACGCCCCTGGCATCCGTCGCGTCGAGCCCGGCGAGCACGCCCTCGAGCGCCGCCCGCAGGGGGCCGGGCCGCTCGGCCGCGGCGGCGAGCGGTGCGCAGAGGAGCACGATGCCGAGATTGGTGTTCTGCCCCACCGCCGCCACCGTGGCGGCGACGGCCGCCTCGACCCGCTCGCCGACCCTCCGGCCCGCCGCGGCGAGCGGGCCGGCGGAGACCGCGGCGCTCGTCTCGAAATCGGCGAGAGTCATGCGGTGGCCCTCGGCGAAGACGTGGACGTTGCCGGGCTTCAGCGCGGCGAGCTCCGCCCGGCAGGCGGCGCGGTAGGCCGCCGCGATCGCCTCGGGCGTCGGGCCGGGTCCGGGCCCCGCCACGGCGCCGGTCACCCCTGCGCCACGAGGCGTGGGATCGGGCGCGGGATCGGGATCTGGGAGGTCCGCGCCCGGACGGCGGCGAGGAAGCCGCGCGCCACGGTCTCGGCGATGTCGATCTCGGTCACCTGCTGCAGGCCCGACCAGGCCGGCATGCTGTTGACCTCCAGCACCAGGAAGCCGCCCTCCCCGTCTTCCACGAGGTCGACGCCCGTATAGGCGACCTCGACCGCCCGGGCCGCCGCCTCCGCGAGTTCCGCGGCGCGCGGCGGCACGCTCCAGGGCAGCGGCCGGCCGCCCCGGTGGACATTGGTGATCCAGCCGTCGCCCTGGCGGATCATCCCGGCCACGGCCCGCCCGTCGCAGACGAAGACCCGGTAATCCTGCCATGCCCCGTCCCGGCGGGCGACGTAGCGCTGCAGGTAGTAGACCCGGCCGACCAGCTCCTCGGGCGGCAGCTCGTCCGGCCGCTCGATGAGCTGGAGCCCCTCGCCCTGCGAGCCGAACAGGGGCTTGAGCACGAGCGGGCGCCCCGGTCCGGCCTCCCGTGCCACGAGGTCGGCAGCGGCCTCGCGCCGGGACAGGACGAAGGTCTGAGGCGTCGGCACGCCGTGCCGGGCGAGCAGCAGGCTCGTCGCCGCCTTGTCGACCGAGCGCTCGATCGCCACCGGGCTGTTCCAGACCACCGTGCCGGCGGCCACGAGGGCGTGCAGCACGCCGAGGCGCATGGTCGTGGCCTCGAAGGTGCCGCCCGCGACGGTGCGCAGCAGGACCCCGTCCGGCAGCTCGTCGCCGAAGCCCGGCACGCGCAGAGGCTCGGGAGCCCCCGTCTCGACCGTGACGTCGGCGAGCGAGAACAGCACCGGCTCGGCCCCGAGCCGGGTCAGCGCCGCCCGGAGGCGCCCCTTGTGCCAGGCGCCGTTATCGGCCGCGAGCCCGATCCGCATCGGGGTGGTCTCCCATGGGTAGCGAAGGGCACGGGAACCCCTCTCCCACCCGGGAGAGGGGATCTGCGCCTGGTGTCACGCGAAGGAGCGCTCGACCAGGTCCGGCACCAGCCGGCCGCTGCGGTGGCTGTGGCCGGTGCGGACCGAGGTCACCACGACCTCGGCCGGGCTGAAGAGATGCGAATCGATGGCGTAGAAGTCGCCGTTGAAGCGGGCGAAGATCTCCGCGAAGGGGGCGCCATGGTCCCGCGAGGTCGTGCTCGGCAGCGCCTCGGCGAGGCCCTTGGCGTCGGCATCCTCCGCATCGACGAAGAGCTGGACCCGCCCGCCATAGATGATGGCGTCGTTGGTGCGGCCCATGGCCTGGATGAAGTCCGGGTGGGGCGGGCTCAGGGGCGCCGCGCCGATCCCGTCGACGATCTTGGCGAGGTCGAAGCCGACCGAATGCGCCTTGTGCAGGGCCACCTCCAGCACCCGGGCCACGACCTGGGTCGAGCCGGCGAGGCTCTGGGTCGGCGCGTAGATGAAGGTGACGGCCTCAAGGGGCACGCCCGCGGCCTCGGCCACCTTGGCGACCACGGAGGCCGGCGGGGCGCTCGCGGATTCGAGGACGAGGGCGATCTGCACGGCGTTGTCCTTGTAGTGGAGCTCCTCGAAGAGATGCTCCACCGCCGCTGCGGCCCGGCCCGGCCCGGAGCCCAGCGCGAAGAAGCCGGACGTGCCGCCCTCGTCCGCGAGGCTCCAGCCGGCATACTGGCTGCCGAGGCAGGCCAGCACCGGATCGGTGCTGTGGACCGTGATCGTGTAGGGCCATGCGGCGACCGGGCCGGTCGGCGCGATGGTCACGGTGCCGAGGCCGCCGAGGCAGATCTCCGCGATGCGGCGACCGGCCTCGATCGAGCCGAGAACGGTCGCCCCCGCATTGACGAGGCGCGCCTCGCCGCTGTTGGCCGTCACGGTCAGGCGGAGCTTCGCCGCGTCAGCGACCAGGGCCTCGACCAGGGGGGCGGCCAGGGCGTTCACGCTCGGGCGGACGGTGGTGGAACTCATGGACGGTCTCCCTCGCGGTGAATTAAGGCCCGCACGGCCTCGGCTCGGGCTCGGACCTCGCTTCGGGCGGCCTGCGCGTCGGGCCCCGAGGCCCGCACCGTGCAGATCGGCGCCCCGGCGGGGATCCGGCTGCCGGCAAGCGGCCGGTCCATCACGAAGTCCGGCCAAGCCAGGGGCGGCACTAGCGGAATGCGCTCAACGGCGTAGCAGATCTGCGTGGCGACCGCATCTGGAGGAAGGGCCAGGGTGGCGCCGAGCCGGCCGCCGGCTGCGTCGATGTGGCGGGCGAGGAGCGGTTCGGTGCGGCGGTCGAGCACGTCCAGGGTGGCGCCGGGACGCGGATTGATCTCGAGGAGCCACCAGTCGGTGCCGTCGACCAGGAAATCGGCGCTGGCGAGGCCGCAGAGCCCCGTTTCCTCCACCAGGGCGGCGACGGCCGCCGTCGCGGCCTCCCGCACGCCCGGCGGCATGCCGCCGGGCTCGACGGCGCCGGCGTAGCGGAAGGGCCGCGCCGGGCTCGGGGCGGTCCATTGGGCCGTGTCGGCGATAACGAGGATCCGGCGCCCGTCGGCGAGGATTGTCAGGGACCGTGCGGTGCCGGGCATCCGGCGCTGCAGATAGGCGCCCCGGGCCACGGGGCCCGGCCCCGCCGGCCGGATATGGCCGCCCCCCGAGGCGCCGCGGCGCTTGAGCAGCCAGTTCTCCGGATCGGGCACGGCCTCGAGGCTGAGCGGCGGGTGCGGGATGCCGAGGCGCGCGCACAGGGCGGCGAGGTTCGCCGGGTCCTTGAGGGCCGCGACGGTGGCGGGGGCGGCGCCGATCAGGCGGTGGCGCGCCGCGATGGCCCGCATCAGGGCGGGTGCCCTCTCGAAGCCGCTGCCGAGCACCACCCCGAGAGGCGTGCCCGCCTCGGCGGCGAGCGCATCGAGGGCCGCGATCACGCCCCGCGCGGCCGGTCCGGCGCCGAAGCGGCCCGGCAGCGCCCGGTAGCCGGCGGCGAGCGCCCGCATGTCCTCGTCCCCGAACAGGTCGGCCACGAAGGGGCGCAGGCCCGCCCGCCGCGCCGCCGCCGCGAGGGCCCGCCCGGATTGCGCGGCGATCAGGATCGCATCGCCGTCGCGCGCCATGATCTCATCCGGGAAGGGGTGTCCCGTCCGAGGTCAGCCCGCGATCTCCACGGCGAGCCGGTAGGCGTCGCGGAAGTCGAGGCAGAGGGGCTCGGAGGCCGCGAGCATGCGGCGGAACAGGCCGGCCTGGGTCTTGTACTTCACGTCGCCGACCGCCAGCGCCCCGATACCGACGCCGCGCCCGCCGGGCAGCGGAGTGCAGGCGGCGTTGACGTCGATGCCCGCGATGCCGGCCGGCGGCACGGCGTTCACGTCGGAGGCGACCTTGAGCTTCGGAGCGCAGCCCAGATCCTCGGCGGAGAGGATCGCCACCCCGGCCGGGCCCGCCGAGAGGATCACGTCGGCCTCCGCGATGGCGGCGCGGCGCGCCTCGACGCTGGAGCCGTCCACCGCCTCGACCTCGATGTCGAAGCGCCACTTCATGGTCGCGGCGATCTTGCTCACGCGCTCCTGCCCGTCATGGCCGACGAGCACCGAGCGGGCGCCCTCGATGGCGCCGATCACCGCCGCCACGTAGGCGACGACGCCCGCTCCGCCGAAGATCACGATGCGCTGGCCCGCGAGGCCCTGGCCGAACTGGTCGCGCAGGGCCCGGTGCACCAGGGCCACCATGGCGGCGCCGGTGGTGAAGGAGCCGGCCGGGTCGGCGAAGACGTGGTTGACGAAGGGCGGCACGAAGGCCTTGCGGGCCCGGTCGACCATGTCGAGGGCTTCCTCGGCGTTCTTGCCCGCGACGAAGATCCCGGTGCGCACGCCGTCCTGGGGGGCGCGGGAGAAGATCGAGTCCTGCACCAGCGGCCCGACCTCGGCGAGGCTCACGCCCGTATAGGCCGTCACCACCTCGAACCCCGCATCCACCGCCATGTTCACGTCGAACGGGCTCATGTGCTTGAGGGGCGTCAGCATATGCAGGATCGAGCGGGCCATGGCGCGGGTCTCCTTCATCGTCCGTCCGAGCGGGCGATCGATCATGGTCCTCGGGGGCAGCCGGCACCCGGCCCCGAGGGGGCTTCGGCAATCATGCCTCGGGCGCTTCTGATACGGTTTCCGGTTGATCTTTTCGAGACGAGTGCGCGCAGGAACCCCTCTCCCACTCGGGAGAGGGGTTCCCCGCGCTTGTCTCGTTTCGGAACAGATCTGCCGGAAGCCGTATGATAGACCTTTTCGTCACCGGGCCGGGAGCCCGACCATGGTCCGGCCGTAAGCGAAGGCATCCGGGCGGGCCGGGGCGTCATGAATCCGGGGCGGCCGTCTCCCGCCTCACCGAGGCGCCGTGGTTGCGCCCGCGGGCGATCACGATGGACAGGCCCGGGTGGTTCGCGCGCAGGCGCGCGGCCAGCGCCTCGGCCTCTGCGGCCGAGCCGAGGAGGGCGAAGCCGGTCGGACCCCAGGAGCTCTGGCCGAATCCGGCGATGCCGAGGGCCTCGATCTCGGTGAGCGCCGCCGCCACCGCGCGGCTCGCGTAGCGACCGCCCTGATAGGGCGCGAAATAATCGCCGATGCGCCGCTGGATCTCGGTCACGCCCCGGCCGAACGGATCGATCTCGCCCGCGACGGCGGCGGGCAGCACCTGCATCAGCACGATGCGGCAGATCTCGGCCGCCTCGCCCGCGGGGAAGCGTGGCAGGGCCTGGAAGGCGTGGCGCTCCTGCGCCCCGTGCACGCCGGTCTCGGCCGGATCGAGGAGGAGCACGATCCGCCACGCCTCCGGATAGGGCAGGCGCGAGACGATGGGCGGGGCCGCGTCGCTCCCGTCGCGGCCGCCATCGACGATCAGGCCGCCGGTCACGAAGGCGGCGAGTCCGACCCCCGAGCGGTTGCCGCGGTCGAGGGCGGCAGCGAAGTCGGCGGGCGCGAAGGGCGCCCCGTGGAGGGCAGCAAGCCCCGCCGCGATGCTGAGCGCGAGCTGCGTCCCCGAGCCGAAGCCCGCATGGGCGGGGATCGTCTCATGGAGCCGGAAGGCGCCGGTCGCCGGCACGCCGAGCTGGCGCGCCGCGGCGACCGCGTAGGCGCGCACCCGCTCGTGCTCCGCGGCGGCGCCCGGCCCCTCGCCCGCCACGCTCAAGCGCGCCGCGGGGGCGACCGTGAGGTCGATGCCGGGCGCGTCCACCGCGACGCCGATGCTGCCGAAGCGCCGGCCGAGGCCGCCATGGAGATCGAGGAAGCCGAAATGCAGCCGGGCCGGTGCGCGCACCCGCACGAGCCCCTGCGCTGTGCCTGCCTCGTCCGCCAACCCGTACCCCTGCCTGAACCCGCGGCCCGTCGCGGGGCCCGTTCACACGATCGGACGGGCGCGCGCAAGGGTCGATGCGGGGCGATGCGTCACTGTCCCATAACGTCCGCCGGGAGGGCAACGCGCCCCGCCCAATAAATTTTTCAGGCGATCCGCCCCGACTTTCAGGGGGACTTGCCTGCCGGAAGCCCGGGATGCAAACGTCTCGCGCGGCGCCGGGAGCAGCCTGGCCGCTTCATCCGCGCGACGGAACGGCGGCCAACGCCGAGGCGGATTCATCAGGTCGGCCCGGCGGCACGCCGCGAGGCCGGCTTCAAGGATGCGAGGGCGGATGACGGCCTGGGTGAAAGGGCAAGCGACGGATCCCGACGCGGCGCTCGCGGCCGCGGCCGACCTGCTGCGGCAGGCCCGTGCCCCTGTCGTGGCCGGGCTCTGCGCCGAGGTGGCGGCTCTGCGCGCGGCGTTCCGCCTCGCCCGCGCCATCGGCGCCTCCCTCGATCCCGTGGCCGCCGAGGGCCTCTATGCCGATCTCGGCGCCCTGGCGGCAGGCGGCGCCATGACGGCCACGCCCGCCGAGGCGGTGGGCCGCGCCGATCTCGTGCTGGTGGTGGGGGACCGTGCCGCCGATGCGGCGATCCTCGCCGATCTCGCGGCGTCCAGCCCCACGCGCGGCCGGGCCGCGGGGGCGGGCCGCACCATCCTATCGCTCGCCTCCGGGCAGGGCGCCGATTTCGCGGCGGGCGAGGCGGGGCTGCCGGCCGCGATCGGCCTCCTGCGGGCCCTGGTCGCCGGGCGGATCGCCGGCGGGACGCCGCTCTCCGACCTCGCCGCGCGCCTGGGGAGCGCCCTCTACGGCGTGATCCTGTACGACCCCGCCGAGGTCGGGGCGCTCGGGGCCGAGATGCTGAACGGCCTCGTCAAGGACCTCAACGAGACGACGCGGGTCTTCGCCCTGCCGCTCTCCGATCCGCATCAGGGGCGCTCCGTCACGCAGGTCGCCGCCTGGACCACCGCGCAGGGGCCGCGGGTCGGGTTCGGCCGCGGCTTTCCGGAGCACGATCCCTGGCGTTTCGACGCCGGCCGGCTGGCCGCGTCGGGCGAGGCGGATGCCGCCCTCTGGCTCTCCTCCCTCCCCGCCCCGCGGCCCGACTGGCTGAAGACGCTGCCGGCCATCGCCCTCCTCGGTCAGCCCGCGGGCGACGAGGCCGAGATCGTGCTCGCCGTGGCCGTTCCGGGCGAGACGACAGGCGGCGCCCTCTGGCATCCGCGCCGGGCCGCGATCACCTGGCACCCCGCCGCGAAGCCCGGAGCCGCCCCCGCGGCCGCCGCGCTGATCGGCGCCCTTCACGACCGACTTTCGCCCGCTCAGGAGCGCCCCGCCTCATGCTGACCCGTATCGCCGGCGGCCGGGTCGTCGATCCGACCGCCGGGCGCGACGCCATCGGCGACGTCTGGATCGAGGACGGCCGCATCGTCGAGGCGCAGGACCGCGCCCCCGACCACACGATCGATGCCTCCGGCTGCGTGGTGATGGCGGGCGGCGTCGAGGTCCACTCGCACATCGCGGGCGGCAACGTGGTGCTCTCGCGCCTGCTGCTGCCCGAGCTGGGCATCGCCGAATCCCCCGGCGCGCTCAACCCGCACGGCTCGGGGTCCGAGATCGGCGCCCTCTATGCGCGGATGGGCTACACCACCGCCGTCGAGCCGGCGATGCCGCCGGTGAACGCCCTCGCCACCCAGCTCGAACTCGCCGACATCCCGCTCCTCGACCGGGGCGGGCTGTGCGTGATGGGCAATGACGACCACCTGCTGCAGCTCCTGCGCGACGGGGCCGGGGCTGAGGCTTTGCGCGACCTCGTCGCCCTCAACCTCGCCACTACGCGGGCGCTCGGCGTGAAGGTCATCAATGCGGGCGGCGCCGATGCCTTCAAGGACGGCGCGGTGCGCTTCTCCCTCGACGACGAGGTGCCCGCCTACGGCCTCACCTCCCGGCAGATCCTCGACGGGCTGCTCGACGCCGTCGAGGCGATCGGGGTGCCGCACCCGCTGCATGTCCATTGCAGCAATCTCGGCCTGCCGGGCGCCGACGACAGCTTCGTCGAGACGCTCGAGGCGGCGCAGGGCCGGCGTATCCACTTCGCGCATGCCCAGTTCTACGCCTACGCGGCCGTCGACCCGCAGAATCCGCTCGGCGGCGGCTTCACCTCGGCGGCGGCCCGGATCGCCGACGCGATGGCGCGCCACCCCAATGCCACCCTCGACGTGGGGCAGGTGGTGTTCGGGCAGACCTGCACCATCTCCCTCGACATCCTGCGCCAGTTCGCCGGCCGGAAAGGGGCGAGCCCCAAAAAGTGGATCGTGAATGCGGGCGACGCGGAGGGCGGCGGCATCGTCCCGTTCCGCTACCGCGACCGCGGCCCGACCTCCTCGCTGCAATTCGCCATCGGCCTCGAGCTGATGCTGCTCTCGCCCGACCCTGAGCGCACCATCCTGACCACCGACCACCCGAATGGCGGCCCCTTCACGGCCTATCCGCGCATCCTGCACCTGCTGATGGACAAGGAGACGCGCGACCGGGAACTCGCGAACCACCCGAAGGTCGCGACCGAACGTTCGAGCCTGCACGCGCTCACCCGCGAATACACCTTCACCGAGGTGGCGCAGCTCACCCGCTCCGGGCCCGCGAAGCTCTTGGGGCTTGCCGATCGCGGCCACCTGCGCCCCGGCGCGCGGGCGGATGTCGCGGTCTACCGCGATCAGCCGGACCGGACCGCCATGTTCGCCGCAGCCCACCGGGTGCTCAAGGACGGGGTCGTGATCGTGGAGGACGGAACCGTGGTGGCGCAGCGCTCCGGACGCACGCTCAGCCTCGCGGTCGAGGCGGATGCGGGCATGGCGCGGCGCGCCGACGCCTACCTGCAGGGCCGTTTCGGAGCCGGGCTCGACAGCTTCTCGGTGCCCGACGAGGCCTTCGCCGAGCGCGACGCCTTCGAGCCCGTGGCGGTGCGGGGCTGACGATGGCAGACCTCACTCTCAACGGCATCCGGGTCGAGGACACCTTCGCGGAAGCCTTCGACATGGCGGGCACGGCGCTCGTGCTCACCGCCGAGACGCCCGAATGGGCGATGATCGCCGCCACCACCATGACGGGCTTCGCCACCTCGGTGATCGGCTGCGGCGCCGAGGCCGGGATCGACGCGGTGCTCGGCCCCGAGGCGACGCCGGACGGGCGGCCCGGCGTGCGGGTGCTGGTGTTCGGCTTCGATGCGGGGGGCCTCAAGACGCAGCTCCTCAAGCGCGTCGGGCAATGCGTGCTCACCTCGCCGGGCAGCGCGGCCTATGCGGGCATCGCCTGGGACGATCCCAACCGGGGCAAGGCGATCAAGCTCGGCGGCGCGATCCAGATGTTCGGCGACGGTTTCGCGGTGGCCAAGCGCTTCGGCGGCCGGCGCTTCTGGCGCACGCCGGTGATGGACGGCGAGTTCCTGTGCGAGCATTCCGTCCCGACCATCGAGGGGGCGGTCGGCGGCGGCAACCTGCTGTTTCTCGGCCGCGCCTTCGGGGACACGCTCAAGGTCGCCGAGATCGCAGTCGCGGCGGCGCGCAGCGTGCCGGACGTGATCCTGCCCTTCCCGGGCGGGATCGTGCGCTCCGGCTCCAAGGTCGGGGCGCGCACCAAGGGCATGATGGCCTCCACCAACGACGCCTATTGCCCGACCCTCAAGGGCCGGGCCGGCTCGGCCCTGCCGCCCGAGGTCAATGTGGTGCTGGAGATCGTCATCGACGGGCTCTCGGCGGCGGCGATCGCGCGCTCCATGCGGGCGGCGCTCCACGCGGCGACCGCGGCTGGGGGCGAGCTCGGCCTCGTGGCGGTCACGGCCGGCAATTACGGCGGCAATCTCGGCCGCCACCATTTCCACCTCAGAGACCTGCTCGACGGGACGGCGGCATGAGCGTCCTCACCCTCCGCCACGCACCGCCCGAGCGGCTCGACCTCTCGGGCATCACGCCGGCTGCGCTTGCGGGCCTGTCCGAGGCCGAGGCCGCGCGGCTTCCCGTCGGCACGAGCCGCCAGGGCGTCGCGCTCGGCGACTGCTTCACCATCGCCCTCGACGGCGCGGAGAGCTTGCGGATCGCGGGCGGCTCCGATCGGCTCGACCGGGTCGGGGCGGGCCTCGCGCAGGGCAGCATCCTGGTCGAGGGCGATGTCGGCCAGCGCCTCGGCGCCGGCATGACCGGCGGCACCATCCGGGTCTCCGGCTCGGCCGGCCCCTTCGCCGGCACGGCGGCCCGGGGCGGCACGATCACCATCGCGGGCGATGCCGGCCCGGGGGCCGGCGGGGCCCTGCACGGCGCCATGGGCGGGCTCGACGGCGCCACGCTGGTGATCGGCGGGCGGGCGGGCGACCGCCTCGGCGACCGTATGCGCGCGGGCCTGATCGTGGCGGGGGCGGCCGGCGACCATGCCGGGTCGCGGATGATCGCCGGCACCCTGGTCGCCGGCACGATCGGCGACCATCCGGGCTACGGCATGCGCCGCGGCACGCTGCTCGTGGAGCGCCACGGCGCCCTGCTGCCGACCTTCGTCGAGACGGGAACCCAGGATCTCGTCTTCCTGCGCCTCCTCGCCAAGGCCCTGGAGCCGCTCTCGCCGCGCTTCGCGGCGCTCGCCCGGGCGCGGCTGTCCCGGCGCTCCGGCGACCTCGCCACCCTCGGCAAGGGCGAGCTCCTGACGCCGCTGGGGTGAGGCGGGACTCACGGCGTGCGGGCGCAGTAATCGGTCAAGCCCTCGGCGAGAGCGTCGAAGGCCACCCGGTAGCGCCGCAGGTGGCGCAGGTCCTCGTGCATGACGATCCAAGTCGGCAGGTCCCAGCGGATCTCCGGCAGGACCGGGACGAGGTCCGGGTTGCGGGCGGCGAGCGCCGCCTGGCAGACGCCGATGCCGAAGCCGGCGCGGATCGCCGCGAGCTGGGCGAGCGCGCTGTCGCTGCGCCATGCGAAGAGAGCCCGGTCGAAGTCCACCCCCTCGATCCGCATGCTGCGGAGGAAGGCGGTCTCCGCGTCGAAGCCGATCAGGCTGTGGCGGGGAAGGTCGGCCGCTGCGGCGGGGGTGCCGCGCCGGTCGAGGTAGCGGCGATGGGCGTGGAGGCCGAGCCGCACCGATCCGACCTTCCGGGCCAGCAACGCGGCCTGCAGAGGCGCCGTCATCCGCACGGCGATGTCGGCGTCGCGGCGCAGCAGATCCTGGACGCGGTCCGAGAGCACGAGTTCGAGCGTCAGCGCAGGATGCGCCTCGTGCAGGCGCGCCAGGATCGGCGGCAGCACCTCCCCTCCCACTACTTCCGAGGCGGTGATCCGCACGGTTCCGGCGACGCCCTCCCCGGCCGCCGTCACCGCACGCTCCAGGGCCGAGGCGGTCGCCCGCAGCGCCTCCGCGTAGGGCCGCAGGGCCAAGCCCGCCTCGGTCGGCGTCAGCCCCGCCTGCGACCGGGTGAAGAGCACGACGCCGAGCGTCTCCTCGAGGGCCGCGATCTGCCGGCCGATGGTCGGCTGCGTCAGCCCGAGCGCCCGGGCCGCGGCCGACAGGGAGCCTTCCTCCAGGACGGCGAGCGCGGCGCGGCAATGGTCCCAGCTCGGCGCGGTCATGCATTTTCGTATAGCGTCTCGCCGGAGATCCGCAATTCACGGATGGCCCTCCGGATGGGATCGTCTGAGCGTCGGCGAACGAGGAGCGGACGATGGACGGGATGAGGACGGCGCTGGTGCTCGGCGCGACGGGCGGGATCGGCGGCGCGGTGGCGCGCCGGCTGCAGGCGGAGGGCTGGGCGGTGCGGGCCCTGCACCGCGATCCCGCTGCGGTCCGGCGGGAGGGAGACGGTTTCGCATGGGTACGGGGCGATGCCCGCGATACCGCCGCGGTGACGGCGGCGGCGCGCGGCGCCGCGCTCATCGTCCATGCGGTCAACCCGCCCGGCTACCGCGACTGGGACGCCCTGGTGCTGCCGATGCTGGAGGCGAGCCTCGCGGCGGCGCAGGCCTCGGGCGCCCGGATCCTGCTGCCTGGCAACGTCTACAATTTCGGCCCGGATGCCGGCCCGCACCCGGACGAGGACGCACCCCAGAACCCGCTCACCCGGAAAGGCACGATCCGCGTCGCCATGGAGCGGCGCCTCGAAGCCGCCGCGGAGACGGGGGTGCGCAGCCTGATCGTCCGGGCCGGCGACTTCTTCGGCCCGGGCATGACCGGCAATTCCTGGTTCTCGCTCTTCGCGCGGCGGGGCCGTCCGGTTCGGAGCCTGTGGTATCCCGGCCCGCGCGGGGTGGGCCACCAATGGGCCTACCTGCCCGATCTTGCCGAGACGATGGTGCGCCTGGCCGGCCGGGAGGCTGCCCTGCCGGCCTTCGCCCGCTTCCATTGCGGCGGACATTGGGATGCGGATGGAACCCAGATGGCAGCGGCGATCGCCCGCGCACTCGGCCGGCCGCATCTTCCCGTGCGCCGCGTTCCCTGGGGCCTGGCGCGGATCGCCGCGCCGTTCGTGCCCTTCCTGCGCGAGGTGCAGGAGATGCTCTATCTCTGGCGCGAGCCGCTGCGGCTCGACAACAGGCGGCTGGTCGCTCTCCTGGGCGCCGAGCCGCACACGCCGCTCGACGCGGCGGTGGCGGCGACGCTCGCGGATCTCGGCTGCCTGCCGGACGGAGCGGCCGGTCCCGCGCGGGGGCCGATGCGGCGGGACGATGCTCTGGCGCGGGTAACGCCAGAACCCCTCTCCCGTGCGGGAGAGGGGCAGGGGTGAGGGTCCCGGACGGATCCGCAATAGTGCTGAAGCCGTGGTGCTGGCAGCGCGCTGGTTCAGTCTTTTTGCTGAACCACCTGGGCCCTCCCGCGCGATCTTCGATCGCCTGCTCCTCTCTCGCATGGGAGAGAGGTTCTTCCGTCCGGTGCCGCCCGCGCCTTGTCCCAAAGACCTGTGGCCCGCAGCGGCAAAGCCCCGCCGCGTATGGCAGAATGGCGGGCGCGGGAGGCGCGGGATGGGGTCGTTGCGGGTACGGTTCGGGCTCCTGATCGGGAGCGCGGCGGCGCTGGTGATGCTGGCGGCCGGCGGGCTGTACTGGGCGCTCACCGCCACCGAGCGCACCCTCGACAGCACCCTGGAGGCGCAGGTGCGCCTCGAGCTGATCGCCGAGCTGTCCGGGCGCCTGACCGAGTACGGACTCGCCGCCGTCGAGGCGGTGGGCGAGAATCCGAGCCGGCCCGAGCGCCTGGCGAATGCCCGGGACGAGGTCGACCGGGCGCTCAATGCCGTCGACGAGGGCCTCAACCGCACCATCGCGCAGAGCGACGCGATCGTGGACCGCACGCAATACGCCGCCCGCTCCCGGCCGCTGGCCCGCCTGCGCGCCGCCCGCGTCATGCTCGACCGGCAAGTGGCGCAGATCCAGCGCGAGCCGGATACGGGCAAGCGCACGGATGCGATCCGCGGCGCGCTCAACGCCTTCGGGGCCGTCACCGGCCCGCCCCTCACCTTCCTGGTCGAGGCCGAGCGGCGGGGCGTGGAGACCGCCTCCGCCCAGGCGCGGGCGCTCGCCCTGCGCCTGCGGATCATCGCGCTCGCCGTGGCGGTCCTTGCGGTCGCGATGCTGGTGCTCGTCCACCGCACGCTCACCCGGCCGCTCCTGCGACGCATCGAGGATATCCGCGCGGGCGCTACCGCCATCGGCCGGGGCGAGCTCGACACGCGCCTGCCCGTCGCCACGCATGACGAACTCGGCCTCTTGGTGGCGAGCTTCAACCGCATGGCCGCGCGCCTCAAGCGCCGCGAGGGGCGCGTCGCCGCCGCCCGGGCGGCCCTTGAGGAGACCGTGGCGCAGGCGACGGCGGAGCTGCGCGCCGCCAACAGCCGGCTCGAGGAGATCGACCGCTCGCGGCGGCGCTTCTTCGCCGATGTCAGCCACGAGCTGCGCACGCCGCTCACCGTGATCCTCGGCGAGTGCGATCTCGCCGCCCGCTCCCCCGACACGCCCGAATCCTTCCGGCCGGTCATCGCCACCATCCGCAAGCGGGCCCTGCGCCTGCACCGCCGGGTCGGCGACATGCTGCGCATCGCCCGATCGGAATCCGGGCAGATCGAGCTGGAGCGGCGGCCGGTAAGCCTCGTCAGCGTCCTGTCCGAGGCGGTGGAGAACTGCGCCTCCGAGGCCAAGCGCCGCCGCATCGCCCTCGACTTCCACCCGAGCGAGGCGGATATCGAGATCCAGGCCGACCCGGAATGGCTGCGGCAGGTCGTCGAGGGGCTGATCGACAACGCCCTGCGCCACGCCGCCGGCGCCACCCGGGTCTGGGTGGCCTTGCGCGCGCGCCGCGACGGGGCCGAGGTGACGGTGGCGGATGACGGGCCGGGCTTCCCGCCGGATGCCGAGACCCTGTTCGAGCGCTTCCGCCGCGGCGGCACGTCCTCCCCGGCTCAAGGCTTCGGCATCGGATTGGCTCTGGCGCGCTGGGTCGTCGAACGCCATGATGGAACGATCCGCCTCGGTTCGGGCGGACCAGAGGAACGGGGCGCCCGGGTGACCCTGGTGCTGCCGGCCGAAGCCAGGGAGGACGCGGCGTGAGCGCGCCCGAGAATCCGGATCTCGACGCCCGGGGCGGTGCAACATGACGAGCGTGCTGGTCGTCGAGGACGACAGCGACATCCGCGGCATGCTCGCCCGCGGCCTGAGTGCCGAAGGATTCTCCGTCAACCTCGCGGGAAGCGTCGACGAGGCGCTCGCCGCCGCCCGCGACCGGGTGCCGGAGGCGGTGCTTCTCGACATCATGCTGCCGGACGGCTCCGGCCACGACGTCTGCCGCTCGCTGCGCGAGGGGGGCTATCCGGGAGCCATCCTGTTCCTCAGCGCCAAGGACGAGGTCAGCGACCGGGTCGATGGCCTCGCGGTCGGCGCGGACGACTACATTGTCAAGCCCTTCGCCTTCGACGAGCTGCTGGCGCGGCTGCGCACCCACCTGCAGCGGCGGCGCGCGGCGGGCGAGCCCCGCACCCTGGTGACCGCCGGCCGCCTCTCCCTCGACTTCGAGACCCGGCAGGTGCGCTTCGGCGACACCACCGCCCGCCTCACCCAGCGGGAGGCGGAGCTGCTCTCCGTGCTGATGGAGCACGCCAACCGGCCGGTGACGCGGGGCGACATCTTCGACCGGCTCTGGGCCAACCAGGGCGGCCTCTCGCTCAACGTCGTCGACGTCTATGTGGGCTACCTGCGCACCAAGCTCGGGGACATCGCCAGACAGGGCGGTCCCACCATCGTGACGGTGCGCGGACGCGGCTTCATGCTCGACCTGCGTGAACCGAACTTCCGCCAGTAACCCTTAGGTGCCGTCCACGAGGTTTTTTGGGGCGCGATTCATCGTGGCTAAGCCCGCGCCGGATCGGCACAATAAGACCACCCTGAGAGCCGGCGGCCCGGCCCGAGCGGGGCCACAGGAAAAATACCTCTTGCGCTCCCGATCCGGATTGCCGATATATCCCGCGTGACAGAAAACACTGTCATCTCAACATCTTAGGATCCTCTTATGAGGATTCGGGAAGTCCTAGGAGACGCATCATGAAGTGGGCTCTGCCTGTGGTCGCCGAAGTCTGCGTCGGCATGGAAGTCACCAGCTACGAGTCGGCCGAGATCGATCCCTTCAACTAAGGGATCCCGGTTTCGCGCCTCCGGCGGTCCCGCCGCCGGGGGCCTTGTTCGATGATCCGTGATCGGAGGAGACGCGTCATGAAGTGGGCCCTGCCTGTGGTCGCCGAAGTCTGCGTCGGCATGGAAGTCACCAGCTACGAGTCGGCCGAGATCGATCCCTTCAACTAAAGCGGATCTCTCGCCCTGAGGATGGTGTCGCGCTCAACGAGAAACCCATGCAGGCGATCATCCTCGGCTCCGCAGCGGGAGGCGGCGTGCCGCAGTGGAACTGCCGCTGCCCGATCTGCGCCATGGCCTGGGCGGGTGACCGCCGGGTCCTGCCCCGCACCCAGTCGAGCCTCGCAGTCTCGCCCGACGGCGAACGCTGGCTCCTGGTGAATGCCTCGCCGGACATCCGGCAGCAGCTCCTCGCCACGCCCGCCCTGCATCCGCGCCACGGTCTGCGCCACACGCCCATTGAGGCGGTGCTGCTGACGAACGGCGACGTCGATCACGTGGCGGGCCTGCTGACGCTTCGCGAGAGCCAGCCCTTCCGCCTCCATGCCACGCGCAACATCCTCGAATCGGTGTCCGCCAACCGCGTCTTCGACGTTCTGGCGGCCGATCTCGTGGCGCGCCGGGAGGTGGGGCTGAACGAGACCTTCGAGCCGGTGTCCGGCCTCGCCGTCACGCTCTTCCCGGTCCCCGGCAAGGTGCCGCTGTGGCTGGAGGAGGGCACGCCCGAGATCGGCGCCGAGACCGAGACCACGGTCGGGGCGATGATCGAGGCCGGGGGCCGGCGCCTCGCCTATGTGCCGGGCTGCGCGCGGGTGACCGAGGATCTCCGGCACCGCCTGGCGGGCGTCGATGCCCTCCTGTTCGACGGCACCGTGCTCGCCGACGACGACATGATCCGGGCCGGCGTCGGCACCAAGACCGGCTGGCGCATGGGCCACGTGCCGATGACGGGCCAGGGAGGCTCCATCGCGGCCCTGGCGGAGGTTCCGATCGGCCGGCGCATCTTCGTGCACATCAACAACACCAATCCGGTGCTGGTCGAGAATTCGGAGGCCCGCCGCGCCGTCGAGGCCGCGGGCTGGGATGTGGGCCATGACGGGATGGCGCTCCGTCTCTGAGGCTTGCGGCAACGAGGACGAGGCTGGATCCGCAGCGGCGGTGCCGAATCTTTTTAAGAAAACGATAAGTCCATCCGGCCGACAGGCGAGGCGCTCGGGCGGTTCTTTGATCCGGCGCAAAGACGTCGGGCCGGGCGTGATGCGAGGAGCGCTGATCCGGTGCGGACAAGATCGGAGCCTGGACATAGGCCTTCCTCCGCATGACCCGTCCTCGCGGGGTGCCGCCGAGGGAGAACGGGGCACCAGATCATAAGGCAGGGCCGGACTGCCATGAATGTGAAGGGCTTGACCCTTGACCCGAGCGGCCGCAGCCGCCACCTCGGCTCCGGGAGGAACGGAGCCGCCAGCGCTTCGACAACCCGCATACGAAGGCAGACGATCACGCCATGACCGCAGCCCTGTCCCTGTCGCTCCCGGTCGCCCCTGCGGCCAACGACGGCCGCCTGCTCAGCCCCGACGAGCTCGAAGCGGCCCTGCGCGACATCGGCGCCCGCCGCTACCACAACCTGCACCCGTTCCACCGCCTGCTGCACGACGGCAAGCTGAACAAGGATCAGATCCGGGCCTGGGCGCTCAACCGCTACTACTATCAGGCGATGATCCCGGTGAAGGACGCGGCCGTGCTCGCCCGCATGCCCGATGCCGGCCTGCGCCGGATCTGGCGCCAGCGCATCGTCGACCATGACGGCGACCACGAGGGCGATGGCGGCATCGAGCGCTGGCTGAAGCTCGCCGAGGGCGTCGGCTTCGACCGCTCCTACGTGCTCTCGACCCGGGGCATCCTCTCGGCGACCCGCTTCTCGGTCGAGGCCTATGTGCATTTCGTGGCCGAGCGCTCGCTCCTGGAAGCCATCGCCTCCTCGCTCACCGAGATGTTCTCGCCGACCATCATCTCCGAGCGCGTCGCCGGGATGCTGAAGAACTACGACTTCATCACCAGGGAGACGCTGGCCTATTTCGACAAGCGCCTCACCCAGGCGCCGCGGGATGCCGATTTCGCCCTGGACTACGTGAAGCAGCACGCCACCACGCCGGCCCTGCAGCGGCAGGCCATGGACGCGCTGATCTTCAAGTGCAACGTGCTCTGGACGCAGCTCGACGCTCTCTACTTCGCCTACGTGGCTCCGGGGATGATCCCGCCGGACGCGTGGCGCCCGGGCGAGGGGCTGGTGGAGGGACGCGCGTGACTCTGACCCCCGACGACGTGCCGCGCCTGCCGCGCGGCGTCCGGATGCACTTCGACGGCGTGCGCGGCGCCCACGTGCTGCTCGCGCCCGAGCGCACCTTCGACCTCGACCGGAACGCCGTGGCGGTCCTGTCGCTGGTCGACGGCACGCGCAGCATCCGGGCGATCGCGGATGCGCTGGCGGAGCAGTACGACGCGCCCCGCACCGTCATCGAGCCCGACGTGATCACCATGCTGAACGGCCTCGCGGACAAGCGGGTGCTCGAAACGAAGCCCGCGGCCCCGTCGGGGGCGTGAGGACAATGCCATGAACGCCGTCACCCCCACCCTGCCGGCCCCGATCGGGCTCCTCGCGGAGCTCACCCATCGCTGCCCGCTGCGCTGTCCCTACTGCTCGAACCCGCTCGAACTCGACAAGCGGTCGGCCGAGCTCGACACGGCGACGTGGCAGCGGGTGCTGGCGGAGGCGGCGGCGCTCGGCGTGCTCCACATCCACCTGTCGGGCGGCGAACCCACCGCCCGGCAGGACATCGTCGAGATCACCAGGACTTGCGCGGATCTCGGCCTCTACTCGAACCTGATCACCTCCGGGGTGGGAGCCGCCCTCGGCAAGCTCGAGGCGCTCTACGATGCCGGCCTCGATCACGTGCAGCTCTCGTTCCAGTCGGCCGAGGCCGGCAATGCCGAGCGCATCGGCGGCCTCAAGAATGCGCAAGCTCAGAAATTCGCCTTCGCGGAGCGGGTGGTGGCGCTCGGCCTGCCGCTCACGCTGAATGCCGTGATCCATCGCGGCAACATCGACGAGGTGCCGACCCTCATCGATCTCGCGGTGACGCTCGGCGCCAAGCGGCTGGAGGTGGCCCACACCCAGTATTACGGGTGGGCCTACGTCAACCGCGCCGCCCTCATGCCGGCCAAGGCCGATGTCGACCGCTCGATCCGGGTGGTCGAGGAGGCCCGCGAGCGCCTGAAAGGTCGGCTCGTCATCGACCTCGTGGTGCCGGACTACTATGCCAAGTACCCGAAGGCCTGCGCGGGCGGCTGGGGCCGCCGCCTGATGAACGTCACCCCGGCCGGCAAGGTGCTGCCCTGCCACGCCGCCGAGACGATCCCCGGCCTCGAGTTCTGGAACGTCCAGGACCATGCGCTCGCCGACATCTGGGCGCATTCGCCGGCCTTCCAGGCCTATCGTGGCACCAGCTGGATGAAGGAGCCCTGCCGCTCCTGCGACCGGCGGGAGAAGGATTGGGGCGGCTGCCGCTGCCAGGCGCTGGCGCTCGCGGGCGATGCCGCCGCCACCGACCCGGCCTGCTCGCTCTCGCCCCTCCACGCCAAGATCCAGGCGCTCGCCATCGCCGAATCGGCGCTGGAGATCGCGCCCGACTATCAGTATCGCACGATCGGCGGCGCGCCGGCCGTGCCCCAACCCGAGGGAGCTTCCGCGTGAGATCCGCCGTTCTGCTGGCCGTGTTGGGGGCGCTCGCGGCCGGGCCGGCGCTCGCCCAACAAGCCCTCGCCCAGACCGAGGCCGCCGCGGCGACGCAGGCCGCCCCGCCGAGCGCCGTCGACCTCCTGTTCGAGGGCAAGCACTTCGCCACCACGCCGCCGGGCAGCACCATCACCTACCGCTACACCCGCTTCAGCGGCATCAAGGACGGGCCCTTCGGCCCGCCGGTCGAGGACCGCATCCGCGAGAGGGTGGCTCCCGGCAAGGATCCCGACACCCGCGACCTGACGGTCGAGGCCTTTACGGGCGAGCGGCGCCAGCCGACCGCGCATTACGAGAACATGGCGGGCAACCCGCTGCTGGCGCAGTTCCTCGAATACCACGTGCTCGACGTCGCCAAGGCGCTCCAGGGCAACCCGCGCTACCTGAAGAACGCGATCCGCAGGGCGATGCGCGAGGGCGGCACCGTGACCCCGACCGAGGTCGCGGTGCAGGGCGCCAAGCATCCGGGCTGGCGGGTGGTGCTGCGCCCCTTCGTGAACGACCCGGTCAAGGACAAGCTGCGCGGCTTCGACAGCCTCACCTATACCTTCGTGGTCTCGCCCGCCGTGCCGGGCCAGATCGTCTCGATCGACGTGGACGCGACGAACCCGGAGGGCGGCAAGCTCCTGGAGGAGACCCTGACCTATGAACCGAGCCTGGGTTGAGGGCGCGCTCGCCGCTTGCGCCCTGCTGGCCGGGGTGTTCGCCGCCCGCGCCGACGACAACGACTACCCGACCGAGGCGCGGGCCGACTATATCTTCGGCTGCATGGCCGCGAACGGCCAGACCCGCGATGCGCTGCAGAAATGCTCCTGCTCGATCGATGCGATCGCGGCGGTGCTGCCTTACGAGAAGTACGTCCAGGCCTCGACCATCCTGTCGATGCGCCAGGGCATCGGCCAGCGCGCGAACGAGTTCCGCTCGACCAAGATCTTCGACGACAAGGTCGCCGAGCTGCGTCGCGCCCAGGCCGAGGCCGAGATCCGCTGCTACCGGGCGAGCGTGAACTAGAATCTGTTCAAGGAGCGGTGGACGCCGGTTCTCCGTCTGAGCAGACATTCAGGCCCTGCGCCCTCGTCACGGCGCACGGGCTGCTCCACTCCCCGGGCCGGAGAGGCGTTGCCCGCAGCCCCGCCCCGGGCCACTCTCTCATGCAGCGCAACGGTGGGGGAGCGGGCGATGAGACGGATTTCGGCAGCGGCGGCCCTCGCCCTGGCTCTCGTGCTCCCGGCGCGGGCCGACGACACCGCCCTGTGGACGCTCTACGAATCCACGCTCAAGCGCGCCAAGTACATCGACCTCACCCACGCCTTCGCGCCGGTGCAGCCGGTCTGGCCGGGCTTCGCCAATGCCAAGTTCAAGGCCGCGGAAGCCGGGCGGACCATTCCGGGCTATGTCGGGCAGGGCGACGTCTTCACCTACGAGGCGCACGGCTTCGTCGCGACGGCCTACGACCTGCCGACCGACCAGTACGGCACGCAGCTCGATCCTCCCGCCCATTGGAATCCCCGCGGGGCCACGATCAGCGACCTGCCGGCGACCTATGCGCTGCGTCCCCTCGTCGTCATCGACATCACGCCGCAGGTCGCCCGCGACGAGGGCTACCATCTGCAGGTCGCCGACATTGCGGCCTGGGAGGCGAGGCATGGGCGCATCCCGGAAGGGTCCGTGGTGATGGTGCGCTCCGACTGGTCGAAGCGCTGGGCCGAGACGGAGCGCTTCCGCCAAAAACCCTTCCCCGGGGTGAGCCTCGCGGCGCTGAAATTCCTCCACCTGGAGCGGAAGATCCTGTTCCACGGCCATGAGCCGCTCGACACCGACACCACGCCGAACCTCGAAGGCGAGGCGTGGCTGATGCACAACAACTTCGCGCAGGCGGAGGGCGTGGCGAATCTCGACAAGGTGCCGCAAGCCGGCGCGCTCATCGCCATCGGCTTCGCCAAGCCGCTCGGCGGCACCGGGGGCTTCGCCCGCTACGTGGCGATCGCGCCGCCGGACTGGCCCGAGGGCGTCAGCGTCGCGGATGCGCCGGGCGCGCCCCTGCCGACGCAAGCGGCGCCGCTCAAGCGCGGGCCGGACGGCGTGATGCGCCCGACTCCCCCCTGATCAGGTCCCGCCCGTGGCCGGGAAGCTGTGCGTGAAGACGTGGCCCTCCGTGTCCTTGGCCACCACCGTCACGGGTTCGCCGTTGCCCGCATAGGTGAAGCGGAAGGTCGGATCCTCGCTCACCGAGATGCCGCCCGTCATCGAGAAGAGCGGAGTCTCGCCCTGCTGGACGCTGAGCGACTCCACGAACCAAGCCGGCGTGTAGAGCCGCGTGACCTGATCCATCTGCAGCCCCGAATTGTTCGGGTGGCGCACCTGGATCTGGGCCTCGCCGCGCTCGGCGAAGGTGCGGAAGCGCATCTTGCCGAGATTGGCCTTGGCCTCGGCCGGATCCTTCACGGCCGGTGCCGAGCAGCCGCCCGCCGCCTTGACGTAGGCCTTGCTCATGTAGAGGGCGCCATCCTGCGTCTCGGCAATAGCCCGGACGTACGAATAGGAATTCACCCGGATGCGGGTGGAGAGGTCGAAGCGGTGCTGCGGCTTCGGGAAGCTGAAGGTGCCGACGACCGGCGCGGGATTCTCGTCCACCACCAGGGTCAGGCTCTTGACCGCGCGCGCATCGCCGTCCGGGAGCGCGATGCGGACTGCGATCGGCACGATGGCCGCGTCCTCGGCGCGCTTGGGCGCCTCCAGGGTGAGCACGCCCGCCCCGTCCTGAACGGGCCGGTCGCCGGTGATGCTGGCGCGCAGCTCCGTCCAGGCCGTCTCGGGCTGGGCCTCGTCCTGGGCGAGGGCGGTTCCGGCGAGCAGGGCCGCCATCGCCGCACCGGCCAGCGCCGGTCTCCAGGGGGATCGGGTCATCGCGCGCTCCTCATCGGTGTCCTCCGTCGGGGCTGGGCGTCGTTCGCCTCTCGCCATGGCCTCAGATGTAGGCGCCGGCGGCCCGGCGCGCCATGCCGATCTCCGGTCAAGTGCCTGACGGCAGGGGGCTTTGCGTCCCGCTCGCCGGATCGTGGGCGGCCCCTCGCCCGCGCGAACCTGAAGTGCCGCGCCCGTGCGACGAGGGTTCGCGCGTCCGCAAGTCCTTGAGAACTCGCGCCTTCGCCCCGCTGCTGCATGCTCGGCGCGGCATCCGGCGCGTTCGTCCTGCCGGTTCGCGCGCTCGCGCCCGTTCTGCTCGGCTTGGGAGTGGGTTACACTTGGGCCGTCGCCCTCTCAGGGGGCGCGGATTGAAACTTCGCCGGGATGCAGCAGCCGCAAGTGGCGCCGCCGTCGCCCTCTCACGGGGGCGCGGATTGAAACCACGACCTGCTGTGGAACGACCGCTACGGGTTGGGGTCGCCCTCTCACGGGGGCGCGGATTGAAACCTGCTAACCCCGGCCGGCGATTTCGACACGACGCAGGAAGTCGCCCTCTCACGGGGGCGCGGATTGAAACTTCGGCCTGCAAGCGGTCGGTAAGGCGATCAGCGGTCGCCCTCTCACGGGGGCGCGGATTGAAACGGCCCGCGATTACATCGACTGGGTGTTCGCCGCGTGTCGCCCTCTCACGGGGGCGCGGATTGAAACAAGGCCCTGCGCTCGGGTGACCAAGCGGCAATCCGTCGCCCTCTCACGGGGGCGCGGATTGAAACCGCGACGCGAGCATGAAGGGGGTCGACACCAACCGGTCGCCCTCTCACGGGGGCGCGGATTGAAACTCGGACGCCACGGTGACGGCAACGGGCCCGGCCTCGTCGCCCTCTCACGGGGGCGCGGATTGAAACACGGGGCGGAGCTGCACCCTGGAGTGGGGCCTGACGTCGCCCTCTCACGGGGGCGCGGATTGAAACGGCCCGCGATTACATCGACTGGGTGTTCGCCGCGTGTCGCCCTCTCACGGGGGCGCGGATTGAAACGAGGACTCGGAGCCGCCGCGCATCCTCCGCGGCCTGTCGCCCCCTCACGGAGGCGCGGCTCGGCCCGAGAGGTCGACCCGACACCAAGTCCTCCGGAACGCGGGACACGGCCTGCGAGGCCGCGTGCGGCAGTCCGGCCCCCCACCCGCACGTTGCACCCGGCTCGCGATCCGGCATAAGCGCGGGAGACGTCCCGCGCAGATCCCCGTCGAGGTTCCCGTGACCGCGCAGCCTTCCGCCCTCACCACCCTGCTGCCGGATCTCGGCCGGCGCACCCTGGTCATGGGCATCCTCAACGTCACGCCCGATTCGTTCTCGGATGGCGGGCGCTTCCAGGAGCGCGAGGCCGCCGCCGCCCAGGCCGCCGCCCTCGTGGCGGAGGGCGCCGCCATCCTCGACATCGGCGGAGAATCCACCCGGCCCGGCCACGTGCCCGTCTCCGCCGAGGAGGAGCAGGCCCGGGTGATCCCGATCCTCGCCGCCCTCGCCCCCACCTGCCCGGTCCCGATCTCCATCGACACCTACAAGGCCTCCACCGCCGAGGCCGCCCTCAAGGCCGGCGCCCGCATCGTCAACGACGTCTGGGGCCTCCAGCGCGAGCCCGACATCGCGCGGGTCGCCGCCGCCCACGGCGCGCCCGTGATCGTGATGCACAACCGCGAGAGCGTGGATCCGAGCCTCGACATCCTCGACGAGATGAAGCGGTTCTTCGACCGCTCCCTCGCCATCGCCGCCAAGGCCGGCATCCCCGAGCGCGACATCGTCCTCGACCCGGGCATCGGCTTCGGCAAGAGCTGGGAGCAGCACCTGGAGGCGATCCGCCGCCTGCCCGAGCTGCGGGCGCTCGGCTTTCCCCTCCTCGTCGGCATCTCCCGGAAGTCTCTGCTCGGGCGCATCCACAACACCACCACGGCGCCCGCCGACCGCCTGTTCGGCTCCATCGCCGCCCACGTGATCGCCGCCACCCTCGGGGCCGACATCGTGCGCGCCCACGACGTGCGCCCCCATGTCGAGGCCTGCCAGGTGGTCGATGCCATCATGCGCGGCGGAGCCGCCTGATGGGCGACCGCATCCTCATCCACCGCCTCGCCGTCTTCGCCCATCACGGCGTGCTGGAGGAGGAGAGCCGGCTCGGCCAGCGCTTCTACCTCTCCCTTGAGGCGAGCCTGGATCTCCGCGCGGCCGGCCGCACCGACGACATCGCCGCCACCGTGAGCTACGCGGACCTCGCGGCCCTGGCCACGGACATCGCCACCGGGCGGCGCTTCCGCCTCATCGAGGCCCTCGCCGAGACCATCGCGGCCGAAGCCCTCGCGCGCTTCCCGGCCCTCACGGCCATCACCGTGCGGGTCGACAAGCCGGGAGCGCCCGTTCCGGCGATCCTCGACGGCGTCGCGGTCGAGATCACGAGGTCGCGCCATGGCTGACGCCTATCTGGGCCTGGGCAGCAACCTCGGCGACAAGGCCGCCATGCTGACCCGCGCCATCGCCGCGCTCGACGCCACGCCGGGCCTGCGCGTGACCGCACGCTCGCGCTTCTACCGCACGCCCCCCTGGGGCGACACCGACCAGGACTGGTTCCTCAACGCCGCCGTCGCGGTCGAGACCGCGCTGTCGCCCCACGCCCTGCTCGAAGCCTGCCTCGCCATCGAGGCCCGCCTCGGCCGCGTGCGCGAGCGGCGCTGGGGGCCGCGCGTCATCGACATCGACGTGCTCCACTATGCGGGCGCCGTGGTGGAGGACGAGCGCCTCGTCCTGCCCCACCGCTTCGTGCGCGAGCGCGCCTTCGTGCTCGTGCCGCTTGCCGAAATCGCGCCCGATCTCGTGATCGGGGGCGAGACGGTCGTGCAGGCCCTGGCGAAGCTCGATCGCAGCGGCATCGAGCCCGACGAGGCAGGGGGCGCCGCCCCCTGCACCCCGGCCAGAGGGGCGTGACGCCCCTCTGGACTCCTTCTACGGGGGGACGGGCTGGAGGCGTTCGAGCGGGAGTGCGGCGTCGCTCCAGCCGTCGGAGCCGTCCGGGAACCAGATCACCTGGGTGTAGCCGTAGGAGAGCGCACGCTTGGCCGCGTTCCACGACATCCAGCAATGGCGCAGGCAGAAGAAGACCAGCGGCCTCGCCTTGTCGCCGCCCGTGAGGCGGTCGAGCGCGCCGCGGAAATAGGCCTCCGTCTCGGGGGCGAGCGCGCCGAAGCCGGTATTGGCGAGCCAATGCGCGTGCGGGATGCTCTCGTGCGGCGGATCCCGCCAGATCGTCCCCGGCGGCAGCGCGGCCGGCCGCGGCGGCCGGGGCATCACGTCGATGAAGGGCACGCCCGCCCGCCAGAGCGCCTCGGCTTCCTCTGTGGTGACAACCCGCGCGCCCTGCAGCGTCGCGGGTGTGGGCGAGCGGAAATCGTCCTCCCGGTAGCCCGCGGGCTCGGGCGGCGGCGCGGCCGCGGCACCCGAGGCGAGCAGCAGGGCCGCCAGGGCCAAGGCGGCCCTCACGGCTTGGTGTCGTCCAGGAGCCGGTTCTGCTCCTCGTCGAGAAGCGGCACCGCATAGTCGCGCAGCACCTGCTCGATCTCTGCCCGGCGCTTGCGCAGGACCGTGTTGAGCGTGCGCTTCCACTCGTTCTCGTTGATCCGCACTCCCATGGCGATGCGGTAGGTCAGGGCCGGGCGGTCGGGCTCCTTCAGGAGCGGCACCACCTCCATCGGCACCCCGCTCTGCCGGGCGAGCCAGCCCGCCGCCGGACCCCACAGGATCGCCGCATCGAGCTTCCTCTCGGCGAGGTCGGCCACGATCTGCGCCGACACGGTCTGATGCTGATTCGCCGGGTCGAACTGGTAGGGCGCATAGGCCCGCATGGACCCGACGAGCCCCACATCCCCCATCCGGTTGACCGGGGGTGTGCCGGCCACGACGCCGATCGTCTTCCCCTTGAGCCGGGGATCGTCGAGGGCGGTCACCCCGGAGAGGTCGCCCTGGCGCGACACCAGCACGTAAGCCGAGCGGTAATAGGGGTTGGTGTTCTGGACGAGATCCGTCCCCAGGGCCGAGCCGATGATCACGTCGCATAGGCCGGCGCCCAGCGTGTTGCGCACGAAGCCGGGACCCTGCGTCAGCCAATAGGTGCGCAGCTTCACCTTCAGCTCGTCGGCGACGATCGCCGCGATTCTGTTCTCGAACCCCTCCCCCTTGCGGTCGGAGAAAGGCATGTTGCCCGGGTCGCCGCAGACGCGCAGCGCGTCGGTCGTGACGAGGTCCGGCAGCTGCTGCGCGAGCGCCGCCCCCGGTCCTGCCGCCAGCAGCAGGACCGCGAGGCCGGCGCTGAGCCGGCGGGAAGCAAGCTGGAAGGGCCGGGGCATCAGCCGCCCAGGCACTCCTTCTCGGCCTTCTTGGCCGCCTCGGGCTTGTCTTCCTTGTCGGAGGGGCGCACGCGGCCCATGGCGCCGGCGGCGCGGGCGCGCAGGTAGACGTAGAGGTCGTCCGCGTAGCACATCACGTTCTTGTTGTCGCCGAAGGCCGGCATGACCTGCTGCTGCGCGGCGCTCACATCCTGCTTGCCGCCGACCAGGATGCCGATGAACTCCTCGTAGGACAGGTGCTTCAGCGAATCCTTGAGAGCCGGCGCGTAGGTCGATCCCATGCCGTCGGGGCCGTGGCAGACATGGCACTCGGCGTGATAGCGGCGGTAGCCCGAATAGGAGTACCAGTCGAACTTCTTGCCGTTGTCGGTCACGTGGAAGGTCGGATGGCCATCGGCGTCGAGGTACTTGCCGTCCTCCACCTTCACGGCCTGCGCCTTGTCGAGGATCTTCTGGTCGATCTCGGCGGTCTTGTCGTTCGGATTGAGCGAGTTGGCGAGGGCCGGATCGGCGGGTTTGGCGCCCTCAGCATATACGGCAACCGTCGTGACGGTTGCTAGGGCGAGGCCGGCCAGGACAGGCCGCAGAGCGGTCGTGCTGAGGTGACGCAACGGACGTTTCTCCCTGTCTATACGAGAGCCCCGCGCTGCGGGTCGGGGTCTCCGGGGCCACTTGATCATAAGGAAGCCGGCGCGGAAACCCGCGCCGGCCAGACTTAGGTACAGGTGAACCTGCGACCGATTATACCAACGGTCATTGGAAATGACCGGTGGTTCCGTTCTCGCATTGTCGCCAAGCCTTTGGCTTGGTGTCGACAATGCGAGATGGTCAACGGCCCGATGCGGGAGCACTTGGCTCGCGTGAGCAGCCTGGGCCGTTGGTATTACTGCGGCAGGTTGAAGACGGTGAGCTGACCGCCGAGGTTCGTGTAGTTCGACAGGGCCGCGTAGCCGCCCACCGCGCCGAGGCCGGCATTCGGGTCGGTCAGGCCGGCCGCAAGGCCGATGCCCGCCCAGCCGCCGACGCCCGACAGGACGGCGACGTTCTGCTTGCCCTTGTGCTCGTAGGTCATCACGTTGCCGATGATGCCCGACGGGGTCTTGAAGCGGTACAGCTCCTTGCCCGACTTTGCGTCGACGGCCTTCAGATAGCCCTCGAGCGTACCGTAGAAGACCACGTCGCCGGCGGTGGCGAGCGCGCCCGACCACACCGAGAACTGCTCCGGCACCGACCACTTGATCTTGCCGTTCACGTTGTCCCAGGCGATGAAGTTACCCATGCCGCCATGGCTGTTGGGGGCCGGGTACATCGACAGGGTCGCACCGACATAGGGCTGGCCCGGGGTGTAGCTCACCCGGAACGGCTCGTAATCCATGCAGACGTGGTTGGTCGGCACGTAGAACAGCTGGGTCTTCGGCGAGTAGGCCGCGGGCTGCTGGTCCTTGGTGCCCAGAGCGGCCGGGCAGACGCCCTTCGTGTTCACGTCCTCGCCGTTCTGCTCGGTCGAGTACTTGGCCACGACGAGCGGACGCCCGTAGTTCTTGGACGACTTGTCCATGTCGACCTTG
Organism: Methylobacterium nodulans ORS 2060; assembly: GCF_000022085.1. Lineage (NCBI taxonomy): Bacteria > Pseudomonadati > Pseudomonadota > Alphaproteobacteria > Hyphomicrobiales > Methylobacteriaceae > Methylobacterium > Methylobacterium nodulans. The sequence continues at coordinate 6,083,553 of NC_011894.1, read as the reverse complement.
GTGGCCCAGTTCACCACCGGATCGTACTTCTCGGCGACGAGGAGCTCGCCGGTCGCACGGTCGAGGGTGTAGCCGAAGCCGTTGCGGTCGAAATGGGTCAGGAGCGGACGCTCCTTGTCACCGAACTTCTGATCCGTGAGGATCATCTCGTTGATGCCGTCGTAGTCCCACTCGTCATGGGGGGTCATCTGGTAGACCCACTTGGCCTGCCCGGTGTCCACGTCACGGGCCCAGATGGTCATCGACCACTTGTTGTCGCCCGGGCGCTGCTTCGGGTTCCAGGTCGAGGGGTTGCCGGAGCCGTAGTACATCAGGTTCAGCTTGGGGTCGTAGGAGAACCAGCCCCAGGTGCAGCCGCCGCCCTGCTTCCACTGATCGCCTTCCCAGGTCTTCAGCGAGGAGTCCTTGCCGACCGGCTTGCCGAGCGAGGTGGTCTTCTCCGGGTCGATGAGCATCTCATCGTCCGGACCCATCGAGTAGCCGCGCCAGATCTTCTTGCCGTCCTTCAGGCTGTAGGCGGTGACGTGGCAGCGCACGCCGTACTCGCCGCCCGAGATGCCGACGATGACCTTGTCCTTGACCGGCAGCACGGTCGCGGTGTTGGTCTCGCCCTTCTTCGGGTCGCCGTTGACGACCGACCACACGACCTTGCCGGTCTTGGCGTCGAGGGCGACGACCGTGGTGTCGGCTTGGTGCAGGATGATCTTGCCGTCGGCATAGGCCAGGCCACGGTTGACCGTGTCGCAGCACATTACCGGGATCACGTTCGGATCCTGCTTGGGCTCGTACTTCCAGGCGATCTTGCCGTCCTGGTTGAGGTCGAGCGCGTACACGATGTTCGGGAACGGCGTGTGCACGTACATCGTGTCGCCGACGACCAGAGGCGATCCCTCGTGGCCACGCAGAACGCCGGTCGAGAACGTCCAGGCCACCTGCAGCTTGTTGACGTTGCCGGTGTTGATCTGGTCGAGTTTCGAATAGCGGGTGTTGGCGTAGTCGACGGTTTGCAGAACCTGCTGTGCCGGGTTGGCGATCTGCTTGATCAGATCGTCGTTTGCCAGGGCGGGCGTCACGCCCAGGACACCGGCACTCAACGCTAGGAGATGGACCGCTCTCATGGATTCCTCCGACAGGTGCATGTAAGCCACCCGCCCCTGGAGTCAGGAGCATGGCAGCACGGACCTGCTGTTTGCGTTTGGGGACGTCTTTATGCTTCGGCAGCGTGTCACAACAGGCGCTGTTGCTGGCCCGGGCTTGTCCGCCGTTAGGGCATGCCATGTCTGCGAACCGACCACCGCCCTCCCCTGGCGGCGCCGTTTGAAACCGAAGCTGAAGGAACTCTAAGAGAAAAATAGGCGGCGTCAACAACGATTGGGGCCCAAGCGAGCCCGTTTCGGCGCCAAAATTGGTGACTTAAGTACGAATTCCCCTGTGTGTTGCATAGCAACATAGAATTGCTGCGCTGCATCATCAACGACTTGTGTATAAGTCCGGCGGGCGGGCGCGGCTTTTGTCTCAGGATGAGCCGGCTCAGCACGGCAGTGCAACCCCAGGGTCGACCAAGTGCCGGTCAGTCCCATTCCAGTTCCTGATAGGCGGTGGTGGCATTCCGGGCGTTGAATTCACGAAAGAGTGACCACTCCTTCGCCTCGCCGGCCGCCGCCCCGCCGGCCTCTCCGATCGGCCGCCCGTCGCGCACCATCGCCCGCACCTCGGATTCCAGGGTCGCGAGGTAGCGCTCGATGGGGCCGGCTGCCGCCGGCCAGGGCACCGAGGCCGGGCCGTGGCCCGGCACCACGCGGGCGGCCGGCTCGGATTTCAGGCGGCGCAGCACGGCGATCCAGCCCTGAAGCCGTCCGTCGAGGGCGGGCACATGGCCGACGAACAGGAGGTCGCCGAGGAACCAGGTGTCGGTCGCGAGGTCGCGCACCGTGAGGTCGCTGTTCGTGTGGGCGGTGGGCCACGCATCGAGGCGCAGCACTCGCCCGCCGAGGTCGAGCTCCCGCCGATCCTCCACCAGCAGGGTCGGCGGCACGATCCGGGTGCCCGCGAAGGCCGGCCCGACCAGCGGGGCATTCGCCTGCAGGTAGGTCTCAGCCCGCGCCGCCAGGGCCTCGGGCAGATTCCGGTGGCCGACGACGGTCGCGCCCTCCTGCGCGAAGGCGGCGTTGCCGAGGACGTGATCCGGATGGACATGGGTGTTGATCACGTAGCGGATCGGCAGGGCGGTCCTGGCGCGGATCGCCGCGAGCAGGCGCCGGCCCGCCGCGAGGCTCCCGCCCGTATCGATCACCGCGACCGCATCCTGGCCGATGACGAAGCCCACATTGGCGATCGCCCCGGCATTGTCCCGCGCCGCGAGGGCATAGGGCGCGGCGTAGACGAAGACGCCGGTCGCCACCTCCTGCACCGGGAGCGGTGCGATCCCCGCCGCCGGGGCGGGGGGGCCTTCCTCCGCGCGGACGGCCGGCGCGAGGGCGAGCGCCACGGCGAGGAGCCAGTGCGGGATCGATCGCATCGCGTGTCTCCAGTTCAGGAGCATTTTCCGACGAAGCGGATCCCGGTTCGTCGCAGAAAATGCGGCACAATCAAAAACCTGGAGCAGGGTCCGTTCCATCGTGAACGGATCCGGCTCAGGCCGCCACGGTGTCGGGGTAGCGCGCCGCGAGATCCCGGCGCGTGGCCTCCGACCAGGCGCGGCTGCGATCCGCCTTCGGCGTCGCGAGCGGCACCGCAGCGACGAGGCGCGCGGGCCGGGGCGTCAACAGAAGAAGCCGGTCGGCCACCTCCAGCGCCTCGGGCACGTTGTGGGTCACCATCAGCACCGCCGCGTGCCGCCGCCGCGCCGCCGCGAACACCACGCCGCGCAGGGCGGAAGCGGCGGCGTCGTCGAGGGACACGAAGGGCTCATCGAGGACGAGGAGGCGCGGTTCGAGCGCCAGCGCCCGGGCGAGCGCGACGCGGCGGGCCATCCCGAGGGAGAGCTCGCCCGGGTAGCGGTCGCGCCAGGGCGAAAGGCCGAGCTCCTCGAACAGGGCGTCGAGGGGGCGCCCCCGCTCCGGGCGCGGCAGGGACAGGCGCACATTCTGCTCGACGCTGCGCCAGGGCAGGAGCCGCGGCTCCTGGAACACGATCCCGATCCGCAAGGAGGCCGGATCGGGCGTCACGCTGCCCTCGAAATCCCGGTCGAGGCCGAGCAGGATGCGCAGCGTCGTGGTCTTGCCCGCGCCCGAGGGGCCGATCAGGCAGACGGTCTCGCCCGGATGCACCGTGAAGGCGAGGTCGCGCACCGCCTCGACGTGGCCGCCGCGGCCCGAATAGGTCTTGCGGCGGATCGCGACCGCGATGGCCGGGTCAGCGCCAGCGTCGGACATGGGTATCGAGGGGCTGGAGCAGCAGGGCGTCGATGGCGAGCATCACGGCGCTGAAGACGAGGCTGTAGCCGAACAGGGCCGTCACGTCGAAGAGTTGGAAGTAGTAGGAGATGGCGTAGCCGACGCCATTCGGGCGCCCGAGCAGCTCGACCACGAGCACGATCTTCCAGGCGAGCGACAGCCCCGAGCGGGCCGCGGCCACCGCGAAGGGTTCGAGCTGCGGCAGCAGCACGTGGCGGATCCAGGTGCGGCGGTCGTACCGGAAGGCCTGCGCCATCTCCTGCAGGCCGGGATCGAGCCCCCGCGCCCCCTCCCGCATGATCACGGCGACGTTCGGCATCTTGTTGAGGGCGACCGCCAGGATCGCCGCCGTCTCGGTGAGGCCGAGCCAGATATAGGCCAGCACCGTGATGACGAGGGCCGGCGTGTTGAGGAGGACGAGGAGCGGCGTGTCGAGGAGCCGGTCGGCCATGCGCGCCCGCCCGAGCAGGATGCCGAGCGCCGCTCCCGTCGCCATGGCGAGGAGGAAGGACAGGGCCACCCGCCAGAGGGTGATGCCGACGTTGCGCGGCAGGTCGCCACTCTGCGTCTCGCGCAGCAGGAAGGCCGCCACGGCCTCGGGCGAGGGCAGCGTGCGCAGGTCGGTGAAGCGGCTCGCCAGCCACCAGGCTGCGAGGAGGAGCAGCGCCGAGAGGAGGCGCGTCGCGTGGGCCATGCCGTCTCACGATCTCCCGGGAGTCCAGAGGGCCCTCGGCCCTCTGGCGCGGGTGCGGGGGCGCGCAGCCCCCGCCTCGGGGCTTCGCCCCGAACCCCACGGGGCTCCGCCCTCGACCCGCCGGGGCCGTTCCTCGCCGCAGGCGAGGCAGCCCCGGACCCCCCGAGCGGGTTCAGCCATTGGGGACATCCCAATACAGGCCCTCCGGCAGGGTCGTGGCGCTGCCGACCAGCCGCTCGCCGCCGAGGCGCGCCAGCACCGCGTAGAGGCGCTCCGCATCGGCCCGCTCGGCGGCGATCCCCCGGCGCGGGATGCCGGCGAGGAACTCGCGCTTGAGGGCCGCGAAGGTCGGCTCGTCCTCCGCCGCCATCAGGGGGCGCACGCTGCTCCAGGCCCCCTCGTCCGACACCAGCGCCTGCTTGGCCTGCCGCGAGGCGCGGGCGAAGGCCGCCATCGCGGCGGGTTTGCGCTGCAGCAGCGCCTCGTCGAACACGTAGCCGAGGAGCGCGATCGGCCCCTCCACCCCGAAGGACCGGGCGATCTCGTCCGCGCCGATCAGGCGCCGGAAGCCTCTGGCCTCGAGCCGCGCGCAGAAGGTCCAGTAGAGGAGCGCCGCGTCGAGTTCGCCCGCCTCCAGCTTCTGCATCAGGAGCGGCGGCGCGCCGAAGGCCGGGCGGGCGGCCCGTTCGAGGTCGAGCCCGTCCTGCTTCTGGGCGCGGGCCTTGAGGAGGAGCCAGTTCTTGTCGAGCGCCCCGCCCGCCACGCCGAGCCGCTTGCCCGCGAGGTCGGCGACGGTGCGGATCGGGCTGTCGCCCGCCACCATCAGGGCGCCCTCGGTGGAGGAATAGGGCAGGAACTTCACCGGCTTGCCCTCGGCCCGCAGGCGCGCCGCCCAGAGCAGGTCCGACACGATGGTGTCGACCTGGTCGCCCTGGAAGGCGATGCGGGCGGCGTCGTTGCCGGCCAGCCGCAGGCTCTCCAGCGAGAAGCCCTGCGCCGCGTCGAGCCGGCGCTCCTTGATCACCGCCGCCTCCCACGAGACGGTGCCGAAGGGCAGGACGCCGACCCTGAGGACGCTCGCCTCCCTTGCGCCGAGCGGCAGCGGCCAGAGGGCGGCCGCCGCCAGTAACCCGCGCCGTGAGAGCATCGCGCCCCTCCCTGATCCGGTCCGGCCCGCCCGGCCGTTTTCCTGGCGCACAGGTAAGGACGGCCGCTCGTCCCGTCCACCGCGCATGCTTGCGCAAGGCCGGACGGCGGTTCACCTTTTCGCCATCGCGCCGCCCGACCTTGGGACGCCGCCGTGCCCTGGGTCACCCGTACTTTCGTCAACCGGATGAGGAGAGGTCCATGGCCGTCACCCGCGAAGCCGTGCTGGAGCCCGGCCAGATCGCCGAACGCCTCGCCCGCGACCTGCCCGCGTGGCATTTCGAGGACGGCTGGATCAAGCGCACCTACAAGACGAACGGCTGGAAGGGCACCCTGATGGTGATCAACACCGTCGGGCACCTCGCCGAGGCCGCGTGGCACCACCCCGACATCACCGCCTCCTACGCCTGGGTCGAGGTGCGGCTGACCACCCACGTCTCGAAGGGCGTCACCGAGAAGGATCTCGCGCTCGCCCGCAAGATCGAGGAGGTGGTGGGCTGGCAGCCGGGCCGGGAGGGCGGCGTCCTCGAAGGCACGCCGACCGATCCGCGCTTCGCCTACATCAAGTACGACAAATAGGGGGCCCGCCAAGGCGATGTTGAATGCCGGAGGCGGTTCGCTTCACACCGTCACGATCTTGCCTGCGTCGAAGCTTCGCCCGTCCACCGGGTTCGCCACGCAGCGCGTGCCGTGCAGCAGGAGGTCGTGCCCGGCGTGGAAGTGGCCGGAGACCCACAGGGCCGGCCGGTGCGCCGCCGGGAGGTCGTCGAGCATTGTGGTGGCGTAGAAGGCCGGCACCCACCAGGGCACACCCGGCGCGTCGCGGTAGCGGTCGGCGGCCTCGGCGATCGGCGGATGATGCGTGACGGCGACCGTCGGCCCCGCATGCGGCAGGGCGAGCGACGCGGCGAGGCGTGCGCGGTCCTCGGCATGGGCCGCCATTGCGGCCTCGGGCGTCCAGGCGCTGCCGTCGCCGAGCCGGATCGCCCGGAACTCGCGCGAGCCGGTGAGCGGATCGGTCATGCGGGCGGCCGCGTAGGCGACCGGATCGGCCGGGCGGCCGGGCGCATCGGCCCTGAGCCAGCGCCCGGCGAGGGACCAGTCGCTCCACAGGGTCGCCCCGACGAAGCGCACGCCCCGGATCATGGTCGCGGCGCCCGCCCGCAGCAGCGCGATCCGGGTCCGGCCCGCCTCGCGGTTGATCCGCTCGACCTCGCCTGCCAGCGCGGCGAGGAGCGCGGGGGCCGTGCGCGGATCTCCCGCCGGCGCATAATGTTCGTGGTTGCCGGGCACCAGCACCACCGGACGCTCCCCCGCCAGCGCCAGCAGCACGGCGAGCCCCCGCTCCGGCTGCCCCTCCCAGACGTCGCCCGCGCAGACGAGCACGTCGAAATCCGGCGCCAGCGCCGGGAGGTCGGCGGGCTTGCGCCGCTCCAGATGCAGGTCCGAGAGCGGGAACAGACGCAAGGCCGGAGAGGTGTCGCGTGTCGGCATTCCATGCGCTCCGTCGAGGGTCGGGCCCGCGTCTATGCCTCGCGCTCGCGCCCGAGGCTATGGCTCGCACGAGGCTATATGCCTCACACGCCAAGCCGAGCCTGGGCCCTCCCCGACCTTCGTGCACTGGATTCGCTCATCATCCTGTGCGAGGCCGCAACCGGCGCAACTCTGCGCGAGGGAGAGAGACGCGATGCTGCCCGAACTGCGCGTTCTGTACTTCGAGGATCTCGCCGTCGGGATGTCGGAGACGTTGTCGAAGACGATCTCCTCCTCCGACGTGGTCGGCTTTGCGGAGATCACCGGCGACCGCAACCCGATCCACCTCTCCGAGCATTTCGCCGCCCGCACGCCCTTCGGCACCCGCATCGCCCACGGCCTCTACACGGCGGGGCTGATCTCGGCCGTGCTCGGCACCCGCCTGCCGGGGCCGGGCGCCGTCTACATCAGCCAGAGCCTGAATTTCCGCGCGCCCGTGCGCATCGGCGACACGGTGGATGTCACCGTGGAGGTCGCCGAGCTCGTCCCCGAGCGCCGCCGCGCCCGCCTCAAATGCATCTGCAGCGTCGGCGGCGAGACCGTGCTCGACGGCGAAGCGCTGGTGAAGGTGCCGACCAAGGCCGAGGCCGACCCGCTCGCGGCCCGCGCTCCCAAGGGCTGACCCGGCCGGGCCTTGGTCGTCCCGATTCGCATCGACGATCCCGCCGATCCCCGCCTCGCCGCCTATGCGGCGATCCGCGAGCGCGACCTCGTCGGGCGCCAGGGTCGCTTCGTCGCGGAGGGCGAGGTGGTGCTTCGGGTGCTGCTGTCGCCCCGCGCGCGCTTCCGGCCCGAATCGATCCTGCTCGCGCCCGAGCGCCTGCCGGGCCTGATGCCTCTCCTCGCCGCCTCCGGCACGGCGGCGCCCGTCTACGTCGCCCCGCGCCCCGTGATGAGCGCGCTCGCCGGCTTCCCGATCCACCGGGGCGTGCTGGCGATCGGGCGCGGCGGCCCGGACCCCGATCCGGATGCCCTGGTGCCGGAGGGGCCGGCGCTGCTGCTGGGCCTCGTGGGCCTCGCCAACCACGACAATGTCGGCGGCCTGTTCCGCAACGCCGCCGCCTTCGGGGCGGATGCGGTGATCCTCGACGCTGCAACCTGCGACCCGCTCTACCGCAAGGCGATCCGGGTCTCGGCCGGCACCGCCCTGACGATGCCCTTCGGCCGGGTGCCGGACGGGGAGGCCCTGCTCGCGCTCTGCCACCGGCATGGCCTGGTGCCGGTGGCGCTGACGCCCGCCGGGGAGGAGGACATCGCGGCGCTGCCGCCGCTCCCCCGGGCGCTCCTGCTGCTCGGAACCGAGGGGACCGGGCTGCCGGAGGCGCTGATGGCCCGCTCCCGCCGGGTGCGCATCGCCATGGCACCGGGCGTCGATTCCCTCAACGTGGCGGCGGCCGGCGCGGTGGCGCTCCACCGCCTCGCCGGCGCGCGGCTCGCCGCCCGGCCCGCATAGAATCTGCCCGGACAGCATCTGCCTGCACGATCTCGGGCAGACAGGGGATACCCCTACGCCATCCCGAGCGCCTGCATGTAGAGTTCCAGGATCGCCTCCTCCTCCTGGCGCTCCTCGTGGTCGCGCTTGCGGATCGAGATGATCTTGCGCAGGACCTTGGTGTCGAAGCCGTTCGCCTTCGCCTCGGCGTAGACGTCCTTGATGTCGCCCGCGAGGCCGGCCTTCTCCTCCTCCAGGCGCTCGATGCGCTCGATGATGCTCTTGAGCTGGTCGGCGGCGACCGACGAGTTGTCGACCGCGAGCACGGGAGATGCAGCCATGGCTCGAATTCCTCTGTCGGATCGGCGCTCCGCACTGTGCGCCCTCGCCAGGGTTGATAGGCTCTCAACCTTACCGAGTCCTTGCCGGGGCGAAGCACCCGCATGCCACGGCGTTGTCACGGGATGACGACGGCGGCCCGGCCGATGCCTCAGTGCGTCTCGGTCTGAGCCGCGAAGGCCGCCTGCTGCTCGGGCGTGGCCTCCTTCTGGTGCTTCGCCTTCCAGGTCTCGTAGGGCATGCCGTAGACGTGCTCGCGGCTCTCCTCCTTGGTGAGCGGCAGGCCGCGTGCGTCGGCAGCCTCCTTGAGCCAGTTCGACAGGCAGTTCCGGCAGAAGCCGGCGAGGTTCATGAGGTCGATGTTCTGCACGTCGGTGCGCGCCTGGAGATGCGCCACGAGGCGGCGGAACACCGCCGCTTCGAGTTCGGTGCGGGTGGTCTCGTCGATCTCGTGCATCGATCGCCTCCTTAAACGCGACACAGCCTCAGGTCGGCGGTCCGGGTGCGGGCGTCAAGCCGCCATGAGCGGCGCGAGCAGCCCCGCAAACCGGGCCGCCCAGGCCTCCTGCCCGGCCGTCTCGGCGATCAGGTCCTGGCGGATCTCGATCAGCGCGTTCGGCAGGCCCTCCGCGCTCGCGTGACGGTCGAGGGTGTCGCCCGGCAGCCCGCCCGCATAGGGCTCGTTGTCGCCGACCGTGAGCCCCGCCGGATCCGCCTGCAGGCCCGCGAGCAGCGGCAGGGCGATGCGGCCGTCCTGCCCGTCCCACAGGATGCCGACATCCCAGGGCCGCGGCTTGCCGCGCCATGCAGGCGTGAAGCTGTGCACCGCCACCACGGCCGGAGGCCGGCCGGCCGCCCGCGCCGCGGCGAGCGCCGCCGCGATCGCGTGGTCGTAGGGGTCGTAGAATCGGGCGATTCGCGCCGCCACGCCCTCGGGGCCGATGCGGGCATTGGCCGGCACCACCGTGCCGTCCGAGAGGCGCATGACGAGCGTCGGGTCGTCCCGGCCCCGGTTCGGGTCGATGACGAGGCGCGAGAAGGTGGTGAGCAGTGCCGGCACCCCGAGCCGCCGGCTGAGCGAGCGCGTCACCGCGGCCGCGCCGATATCGTAGGCGATGTGCCGCTCGAAATGCGGGGCCTCGAGCCCGAGGGAACCCAGATCCTCCGGCACCGCGTTCGAGGCGTGGTCGCACAGGAGCAGCAGCCCGCAGGCCGGATCCCCCGCAAGGCTCTCGACGGGCTGGCTCGGGGCGGGATCGGGCATGGCGGACCGGGGAAGAGGCGGCGGGAGCGCGCTCCTTACCCCAGCCGGCTCCCGATCCCAACCAAAGGGCTGCCCAAAGGGCTCCCGATTCCGGCGGGCTTCCAAGCCCGGCGGGCGACTTACCCCAAATGGCCGAGCAGCATCGGGCGCACGCGGCACCGCCCCCAGGGTGACGCGGGCCGCGACATGCCATAGTCCTTCGCCGACAGATCCGCTCTCGCCCGAGTTGCCCGGCCCATGTCCCGTCCGCCCCTGCCCGATCTGGCCGCGACCGGCCCGCGGACGGCTCCCCTCGGAGCCGGCGCCGGCCCCGCGTCCGCGTCCGCGGGCGAGGGAGCCGGCTTCGCCCTCGCGGCGCTGTTCCTGGGCGCGGTGGCGATGGGCGTCTCGCCCGTGCTCGTGCGGCTGGTGAGCCCGGAGGTTGGCCCCTTCGCCAGCGCCTTCTGGCGCGTCGCCCTGGCCCTGCCGGCCCTCTACGGCTGGATGCGCGTCGAGGAGGCGCATCGCCCCCACTTGCGCCGGCAGGCCTTCGACCCTGCGGCGCTCGTGGCCGGCCTCGCCTTCGCGGGCGACCTCGTCTTCTGGCACCGGGCGATCCTCGGCACCACGGTGGCGAACGCCACCTTCTTCGCCACGACGGCGCCGGTCTTCGTGATGCTCTTCGCCTGGATCGGCCTGCGGCGCCGGCCGGCGCTGGCGACGCTCGCCGGGCTCGCGCTCTGCCTCGCCGGGGGCGCGGCGCTGATCGGCCAGTCGGTCCAGGTCGATCCGGCCCGCCTCGCGGGCGACCGGGACGGGGTCGTCACGGCCGTGTTCTTCGCCCTCTACTTCCTGGCGGTGGAGCGCGCCCGCGCGCGCGGGCTCGGCGCCGCCCGGGTCACCTTCGTGGCCTCCTGCGTCACGGCCCTCGTGCTCCTCGGTGTCGTCCTCGTCGCCGAGACGCGGCCCGTCCTGCCGCATTCGGCGGGCGCGATCGCCGGCCTCGTCGCGCTGGCGCTGCTCAGCCATGCGGGCGGCCAGGGCCTGCTCTCGGTGGCGCTCGGCCGGCTGCCGGCCGGCTTCTCGTCGCTCGTCATCTTCCTCGAAGCGGTGGCGGCGGCGGCCCTCGGCTGGCTCGTCCTCGGCGAGGCCCTGAGCGGGCCCCAGGCCCTCGGCGGCGCCCTGATTCTCATCGGCATCGCGGTCGCCCGCCCCCCGGCGCCGCTGACCCTTCGACCAGAATGACGACGAACGAGCGAGGATCCGCCCCGTGACCGCCTCCCCCTCCCCTGCCGATGCCCGCCGCGCGCTGCTGCTGCGCCTCCTCGACGACGCCGTGACGGCGGCCCATCCCCGCGGCTGCCTGGTGCCGGAGCTGCCCCCGCCGCCGGCCGGGCGCCTCGTGATCCTGGGCGCCGGCAAGGCGGGCGCCAGCATGGCGGCGGTGGCCGAGCGGCATTATCGCGAGGTGCACGGCCTCGGGCCCGACCGGCTCGTCGGGCAGGCGGTCGCCCGACACGGCTACGGCGAGCCCGCCGGGCTCATCGCCGTGGTGGAGGCCGGCCATCCGGTGCCGGACCAGGCCGGCATCGACGCCACCCGCCGCAGCCTGGAGCTGGCCGCCGCGGCCGGGCCGGACGACCTCGTCCTGGTGCTCCTCTCCGGCGGCGGCTCGGCGAACTGGATCGCGCCCGCGGGCGACCTGACGCTCGCCGAGAAGCAGGCGATCACCAAGGCCCTGCTGCGCTCGGGCGCCGCCATCGACGAGATCAACTGCGTGCGCAAGCACCTCTCGCGCATCAAGGGCGGGCGCTTGGCATTCGCCGCCCGCAATGCGGGCAAGCTCCTCACCCTCGCGATCTCGGACGTGCCGCGCGACGACCCGGCGGTGATCGCCTCCGGGCCGACCGTGCCAGACCCGACCACGCTGGCGGATGCCCGCGCCATCTGCGCCCGCCGCGGCATCCCGCTCCCGCCCGCCGCGGAGGCGCTCCTCAACGATCCGGCCAACGAGAGCCCGAAGCCCGGCGATCCGCTCTTCACGCGCACCGAGTACCGGATCATCGCCCGGCCGATCGACGCCCTGAAGGCCGCGGCTGCCTCGGCGCAGGCCGCGGGCTACGAGCCGATCCTGCTCGGGGCCGATCTCGAAGGCGAGGCCCGCGAGGTGGCGGCCGAGCATGCGGCGCTCGCCCGGCAGAAGGCCGCGGAGGGGCGCAAGGTCGCCCTCATCTCCGGCGGCGAGCTCACCGTGACGATCCGGGGCGAAGGTCAGGGCGGTCCGAACCAGGAATACGCGCTCGCCCTCGCGGTCGCCCTCGACGGGGCGCCGGGCGTCGCGGGCCTCTCGGCGGATACCGACGGCACCGATGGCGGGCGGGGCGAGGCCACGGACCCCGCCGGGGCGATCGTCGACGAGACGACCCTCGCCCGTGCGGCAGCGGCGGGGCTGGACCCGCGGGTGAGTCTGTCGGAGAACGACTCCACCCCCTTCTTCGACCGGATCGGCGACCTCGTCCGGCCCGGGCCGACCCGCACCAACGTCAATGATTGCCGCATCATCCTGGTGGGATAGGACGACTCGCATCGCGGCGGCGGGCCTCGCCGCCGTGCTCCTTCTGGCCGCCGCGCCGGCCCGGGCGGACCTGCGCATGTGCAACATGACCGGGAGCCGCATCGGCGTGGCGCTGGGCTACCGGGATGCCGGCGGCTGGGTCACGGAGGGATGGTGGAATCTCTCCGCCCGGGCCTGCGAGACCCTGCTCAAGGGGGCGCTCGCGGCCCGCTACTACTACGTCTTCGCGGTCGATTACGATCGCGGCGGCGAGTGGAGCGGGCGCTCGCTGATGTGCACCCGCGACCGGGAATTCACCATCCGGGGTGTCGAGGACTGCCTTGCCCGGGGCTACGACCGCAACGGCTTCTTCGAGGTCGATACCGGCGAGCAGAAGAGCTGGACCATCCAGCTCACCGATCCCGGCCGGCCTGCCACCAGTCCCTGAGCCCCCGGCGCGGCGTCGGCCTCCCCAGAAGGGAGAGGAGAACCGCCCCCTTCGGAACTGGTATGCAGAATGATACGGCTTCCGGTCGAGGGATGCCCTCGCGCCCGGACGACCGCACCCCGAGGGGCGCTTAGGCCCCGTCCTCAAGTCCGCCCCCGGATCGTCCGGGGAACCACATCCGGTACCCCCATGAAGCGCGCCCGCCGTACCAAGATCGTCGCCACCCTCGGCCCGGCCTCCGAGGATCCGGAGGTGATCGAGAAGCTGTTCGAGGCCGGGGCCGACGTTTTTCGGCTCAACATGAGCCACCTGCCCCGCGAGAACCTCGCCGAGCGCGTCGCCACCATCCGCTCCATCGAGCAGCGGCTGAGGCGGCCCATCGCCGTCCTCCTCGACCTGCAGGGGCCGAAGCTCCGGGTCGGGCGCTTCGCCGAGGATTCCGCGATCCTGGAGGCCGGCCGGACCTTCATCCTCGACGGTGACGAGGTGCCGGGCGACGCCACGCGGGTCCACCTGCCCCACCCGGAGATCCTCTCCTCCCTGGAGCCGGGCCACACGGTCCTCATCGACGACGGCAAGCTGCGGCTCTCGGTGGTCGAGGTGGCGCCCCGCCGGGCCGTCACCCGCGTCCTCGTCGGCGGGCGCATCTCGAACCGCAAGGGCGTCTCGCTGCCCGACACCACGATCCCGGTCGCCGCCATGACCGAGAAGGACCGTCTCGACCTCGAAGCCGGGCTCGCGGCCAATATCGACTGGATCGCCGTTTCCTTCGTGCAGCGGCCGGAGGACGTGGCCGAGGTGAAGGCCATCGCGGGCAGCCGCGCCCTGGTCATGGCCAAGATCGAGAAGCCGCAGGCGCTCACCCGCCTCGACGAGATCATGGAGGTCTCCGACGGCCTGATGGTCGCCCGCGGCGATCTCGGCGTGGAGATGCCGCTCGAGCAGGTGCCGGGCGTGCAGAAGCGCATCACCCGCGGCGCCCGCCGTCTCGGCAAGCCCGTGGTGGTCGCCACCCAGATGCTCGAATCGATGATCAATGCGCCGGTCCCGACCCGCGCCGAGGTCTCGGACGTCGCCACCGCCGTGTACGAGGGGGCCGACGCCGTCATGCTCTCGGCCGAGAGCGCGTCTGGCGCCTATCCGGTCGAGGCGGTCGCCACCATGAGCCGCATCGCCGAGCAGGTGGAGCGGGATACGATCTACTGGTCGATCATCGCCGCCCAGCGCTCGGTGCCGGAGGCCACCGCCTCCGACGCCATCGCGCTCGCCGCCCACCAGATCGTCGACACGCTCGGCCTCGAAGCCATCATGGCCTGGACCGCGTCCGGCTCCACGGCCCTGCGGCTCGCCCGCGCCCGGCCGGACGCCTCCGTGATCGCGCTCACGCCGAAGCGCGAGACCGCCCGGCGCCTCGCCATGGCCTGGGGCACCCACCCGATCGTCACCAACGACGCCAGCGACATCGACGACATGTCGTTCCGCGCCTGCAAGTTCGCGGTGCGCGAGCGCTTCGCCAAGGTCGGGGATCGGGTGCTCGTCGTGGCCGGCCTGCCCTTCGGCACGCCGGGGACGACCAACCTGATCCGCATCGCCCAGGTGACGCGCGAGCACGCCGCCAAGGCCTGACGGGCCCGCATGGAGCGGCCCCGCCCCGGGGCTCTGCCCCGGGACCCCGGCAGAGGGACCTCGTCCCTTTGCACACCCCTAATCCGAGCCGACCCGCTGGAGCGCCGCCACCATCTCGATCTCCGACACCACCGTGTCGGTCGCCGTGTAGTGCAGCATGTGGCCGATGCCGGGCAGCACCACGAGCCGCGCGCCCGGCACCGCCTGCGCCATCGGCACCGCGTGGACCGCGGTGCGCACGATCGGGTCGATGTCGCCCGCCACGATCGTCGTCGGCACCGCGATCTCGGGGTAGCGCCGGCTCTGGCCGACCAGGAAGCCGTAGAGCCCGTCGAGGTCCTGCAGGTTCGCCGCGAAGGCCGCGGGGCGCAGCGCCAGCGGCACCCGCGCTGCGTCGACATAGTCCGCGGGCAGCGGCTCGGGGCGGAAGACCGCCTCGGCGAACCGGTCGAGATAGGCGAGGCCGAGCGGTGCCGCGATGGTGCGCGTGGCGATCCACAGAAGCGCCCGGCCGAGGCCGGAGCGGTACCAGCCCGCATAACCGGGCACCACCCCGCTCGGCCACGGATACAGGGCCGGGGCGAGCAGCACGAGGCCGGAGACCCGCTCCGGATGGTCGAGGGCGAGGGCCGCCGCCAGCGCGCCGGACCACGAATGACCGACGATCGTCGCGGGCCCGACGCCCATCGCCCCGAGCGCCTCGGCGATGAGGCGCGCCTGCACGGCCGGCGAGGCGGCCTCCGGCCCCGCCACGCGGTCGCTCCAGCCGAAGCCGGGCCGGTCGAAGGCCAGCACCCGGAACCCGTCCCCGGCGAGCCGCCGGCCGAAGCCCTGCATCGGGTCCATGCCGTTCGCCGAGGCGCCGTGCAGCAGCACCACCGTGCCGCGGCTCGGCCGGCCCTCCCCGGGACCGGCCTCCAGCACCGCGAGATGCCCGCCCGCCACCGGCACAAGCCGGCCGGCCGGCGGATAGCGCGCCTCCACCTGCCGGGTGATGAACCATGTGGCGAGAAGGCCGGTGGCGGCGAGCGCCAGCAGCAACGCCGCGACCCCGCCGACGATCCAGGTCAGCACGCGCTGGATCCGCCGGGGAGGCGGCTCACCGCCGGACGCCATGCCGGGCGGCTCACAGGTCGCGGCCGTCGACGTCGGGGGTGAGATGCTCGATCGCCTCGCGCAGCTTGCCCATGCGCGGGTAGATCTCCTGGGCCCGGCGGAAGGCGGCAAGCGCCCGGACCTTGTCGTCGCTCGCCATGTAGATGTGGGCGAGCGCGGCCCAGGCCTCGAAATGCCGCGGCTCGAGCCGCAGGGCCCGGTGCAGGTCGGCAAGCGCGCTCGCCTGATCGTCGAGGAGATAGAAGGCGGTGGCCCGCCGGCTCCAGCCCTCGGCCCAGCCCGGCTCGAGCGTCACCACGCGGTCGAGCAGCTCCACCGCGAGGGCGGCGTCCTTGTCCTTGAGGGCCTGGCCTGCGCGGTTCGCCAGGAGATCGGCCGTGTCGCTGCCGGAGCGGTCGAGGCGGCGCTCGATGAGCTGCGCCACGCCGCGGGCCTCGGAATCGTCCTTGGCCGCCTTCAGCCTAGCGAACAGGTCGTCCAGGGTGGCGGGCGGCCGGGGCGCTGTCTTGGGCGCCCCGCCGGGCTCCGGCATGGCCGCGCTCTGAGCCCCGGCCGGCGATCCGGCAAGGCTGACCAGGAGAAATCCGGCAAGGCAGGGCGCGGCAGGGATGCGAAGCATGCCGCCATCGTCCGGCGCCCGTGCCGGATGGTCAACGCGATGGCTTGCCGCGGCGAAGCCGTGCGGCGAAGCCGGGTGCGGCGGAAGCCGCCAGCCGATCAGCCCTGGCGGGCCTTGTAGCGCTTCTGGGTCTTGTTGATGACGTAGACGCGGCCCTTGCGGCGCACGATCTGGTTGTCGCGATGCCGGCCGCGCAGCGACTTCAGCGAATTGCGGATCTTCATCGGTCTGGTCTCACGTCGGCGCGCCGGCCCGTGCCGGCTGCGGTGTCGAGGGTTGAACGGGATCGCGGCGTGGCCTGAGACCAAACGCCAAGGCCGGGCGACGCGAGGCGCCGTCCGTGCGAGGGCCGCCTGTGTACCGCGAAGGGCCGGAAAGTCAATCGCCGGTCGGGCCGGCGCGCCCGCCTCAGGCGGTGCGCGCCGTCTCCAGGAAGCCGTCGATGTCGGCGCGCAGACGGGCGAGCTCGCGATCGAGGGTCTCGCGCGCTTCGGCGACGTCCTGCGCGGCCGTCGCCGCGGAGGCGGTGCGGTCGCGCAGGGCCGCGATGGTGCCCACCGCCGTCTGGGTGTTGGTCGCCGTCTGCTGGACGTTCTGGGCGATCTCGGAGGTGACGGCCGTCTGCTCCTCAACGGCGGCGGCGATCGTGGTCGCGATCGTGCTCACCTCCCCGATCACGCGGACGATCTCCTGGATGCTCGTCGCGCTCCGGCGCGTCGCCTCCTGGATGGCGCTGACCCGGGAGCCGATGTCGGTGGTCGCCCTGGCGGTCTGCTGGGCGAGGCTCTTCACCTCGGCGGCGACCACCGCGAAGCCGCGGCCCGCCTCGCCGGCCCGCGCCGCCTCGATGGTGGCGTTCAGCGCCAGGAGATTCGTCTGCCCGGCGATCTCGTTGATCAGGTCGACGACCTGGCCGATGGCCCGGGCCTGCTCGGCGAGGCCCGACACCGTCTCCTCGGTGCCCTGGGCGCTCCCGACGGCCTGCTGCGCCACCTCCGCGGAGCGCCCGGCCTGGGCGCCGATCTCGCGGATCGAGGCGGCAAGCTCCTCCGCCGCGGCCGCACCTGCCTGCATGTTGGACGCCGTCTGCCCGGCGGCGCCCGCGACCGCGTCGGCGAGGCTGCTGGCATCGGCGGCCGCGACGTTCAGGGTCTCGGCGCTCAGCGCCAGCGCGCCGCTCGCCGCGCCGGAGACCGAGAGGCTGGACTGCACCGCCTCCGAGAACTGCGCGATCGCCTGCGCGAGCGCCTGCCCCTTGCGCTGCCGCTCCTCCACCAGGACGTCGAGATAGACCGAGATGGCGAGCTCCATGTCGAGCATCACCGCCTTGTTGAGGGCGGCGATCTGGGCGGCCAGCGCCCGGCGTCCGACGAGGCCCGCCCGCTCCGTCAGCGCCCGCACCAGCCCGTTGAGCACGAAGGCGTAGCCGCCGATATACCAGCGCGGCTCCAGCCCGATCCGGTGGTGCACGAGCCCGATCCGGCGGATGCTCGCCACGTAATCCGCATCGAAGCGCCCGCTGAACAGCTCCTCCCAATGCGCGGTCTGCGCGGCCACGAGCCGCGGCTGGTGGTCGCCGATCATCGCCGCGAGGTGCGGCGTCTTGCGAATCGTCTGGTAGAACCGCGCCAGGATATCGGGCAGGGCCGGCGCGATGACCGGCCACAGGCGTCGCAATGCCGCTACCGTGGTGGCGTCGATCTCCATGAACGCAACACGGTCGCTGATCGGTTTGCTGCTGTGCACGGTCGGGCCTCGTGGATCACTCATATGGCACAGGACTGTGTCGGATTCGGATTAACGATCTATGGTGATTGGCGGATACCGGTCGATGCGTGATGCTGACCCTGCGGGACGGCCGGATCGAACAGGTTAGCCCGGGCCCGCCGCTGGCTCGGACCGGCGGGTGGCGGCGCGCTCCGGCCGCTCTTTCGGAGGGGGACCGGAAGAGTTCCGGCAGGCGGGACCGGGACGTGCGATGATGCGCAGCATCCGACGCGCGTGCTGCGCACCGCCCTCGCCAGCGCCGCAATCCTGTGCTGAAAGGGCGCCTCCGCACCCGAAAAGACAGGCCCCCGAATCGATGCTCCGCCGCCTCTACGAGTGGATCCTCGCGCTCGCCGCGCGCCCCTCCGCGCCCTACGCGCTCGGGACGGTCTCCTTCGCGGAGAGTTCGTTCTTCCCGATCCCGCCGGACGTCATGCTGGTGCCGATGGTGGTGAGCCGGCCGGACCGGGCGTGGTCCTACGCCTTCGTGGCGACGCTCACCTCCGTGGCGGGCGGGCTCGTCGGCTACGCGATCGGCGCCCTCCTGTACGATTCCGTCGGCCAATGGCTGTTCAATCTCTACGGCCTGACCCAGGGGGCGGAGGCCTTCCGGGAGGCCTATGCCAAGCACGGCCACTGGGTGATCCTGCTCAAGGGTCTCACGCCGATCCCCTACAAGCTCGTCACCATCACGTCGGGCTTCGCGGGCTACGACCTGTTCTGGTTCACGCTCCTGTCCTTTCTCACCCGGGGGGCGCGGTTCTAC
The DNA here is from genome assembly GCF_000022085.1 of Methylobacterium nodulans ORS 2060. NCBI lineage: Bacteria > Pseudomonadati > Pseudomonadota > Alphaproteobacteria > Hyphomicrobiales > Methylobacteriaceae > Methylobacterium > Methylobacterium nodulans. The sequence goes on along the minus strand of NC_011894.1, from coordinate 6,064,875 downwards.
ATCCTGGCCGGGCTGGTGAGCCGCTACGGGATCGGCATCCGCACGGTGCTCGACCGGCACCTGAACGCGGTGGCCGCCGCCGTCGTGGCGGTCGGCGTGGCCGGGTTCGTGGGCTTCCGCTACCTGTTCTGAGGGCGGTCATGACGGCGATCGCGTCCAGGCTCACGGCGCCCCGCCCGGCGGCGCTCGTCCTCCTCGTCGCTGCGGCGGCGACGGTCGGGGGCGCGCTGGTCTTCCAGCACGGCTTCGGCTACGTGCCCTGCAAGCTCTGTCTCACCGAGCGCCAGCCCTACTATCTCGCGCTTCCCCTCGCGGCGGCGGCGGCGCTGCTGCCGGCGCGCTTCGCGCGCTGGGTTCTGGCGGGGCTCGCCCTCCTGTTCCTGGCGAGCGCCGGGCTCGGCGCCTACCATGCCGGGGCGGAATGGGGCTTCTGGCCCGGTCCGAGCGATTGCGGCGGCGGGGCCGGCCCGGCCCCCTCCGACGTCAAGGACTTCCTCAAGAGCCTCGACACGATCCGGGTGGTGAGCTGCACCGATGCCGCGTGGCGCTTCCTCGGCCTGTCGCTCGCCGGCTGGAACGCGCTGATCTCGCTCGCGCTCGCCGGCCTCGCGGGGGCCGCAGCCTTCCGCGCCGGCCGGGCCTGACCCTTCTCATGCCAACGGCCCAGGCTTTCTGACGCAGCAGGTGCTGTTGGTATCAGTTCCGGTCGTCCGGCAGCGGCGGCAGGGGCTGGATCGCGATCCCCTCGTCCAGGAGAGCATGGGCTTCCGCCACGCTCGCCTCACCGTGGATCGCGCGCTGCTCGATCTCGCCGTAATGCATTCGGCGGGCCTCCTCCGCGAAGCGGGGGCCGACATGGTCCGAGGTGCGAGCGACATGCTCGTGCAGCGCCTTGATCATGGCGCGCAGCTCGCGCTCGGGCTCGGACGTCAGCCGGACCGGCTCCGGCCCGGAGGCGGGGGGCTCCGCAGGGGCCGGGGGGGCGGAGCGGTTGCTGCGCCGGCCGAGGGCAGGCGCCATGAGCTGCTTGGCGACCTTCGGGCTCGCGCAGACCGGACAGGCGACGAGGCCGCGCGCGACCTGATCGTCGAACGATTCGCTCGACGGGAACCAGCTCTCGAATGCGTGGCCGGCCTCGCAGGTGAGGGCGTAGCGGATCATGACCGGAATATCGGGATGGCGGGCCGCGCCTGCGAGGGGGCGATCCCCGAAAACGCAGGCTTCCGGGTGCCTCTTAGCCGAAACTCCGCCGGGTCAGGCGCGGCGCGCCGTCGCGGTCTCCACCGTGAAGGGCTTGGCGTGGCGCAGGGCCGGAATGCGGGCGCGCGCGTCGGCCACGAGCCCGAGGTCGATCTCGGCGAGGATCACGCCCGGCTCGGCGCCGTCCGCTTCCGCCAGGATCCGCCCCCAGGGATCGACGATGAGCGAGTGGCCGTAGGTCTCGCGGCCGTCCTCATGGCGCCCGCCCTGCGCCGCCGAGATCATGAACGAGCCGGTCTCGATCGCGCGGGCGCGCTGGAGCACGTGCCAATGCGCCTCGCCGGTCTGGCGCGTGAAGGCGGCCGGGGCGGTGAGAATCTCGGCCCCGGCCTCGGCGAGCGCCCGGTAGAGAGCCGGGAAGCGCAGATCGTAGCAGATGGCGATGCCGAGCCGCGCCCAGGGCAGATCGGCGACGACCGCGCAGGCCCCGCCCGTATAGGTCGCCGATTCGCGCCAGCTCTCGCCGTTCGGCAGGTCGACGTCGTAGAGATGAAGCTTGTCGTAGGCGGCGAGGATCTCGCCCTCCGGCCCGATCAGGAAGGCGCGGTTCGCCACCTTGTCCCCGTGGCGGACGGCGAGCGAGCCGACATGGACCACGATGCCGTGCGCGCGGGCGGCCTCGCGCAGGGCGGCGAGCGTGATGTCCTCCTCCGGCACCGTGATCTTGGCGAACAGGCTCTCGCGGCTGCGCTCGAGGAGCGAGGTCATCTCCGGGGTCTGGACGTAGTGCGCGCCCCGCGCCGCCGCCTCGCGCAGGCCGGCCACGGCCGCGTCGCGGTTCTGCGCCGGGTCGCGGCCCGAGCGCATCTGGACGCAGGCGGCGACGAAGCGGGGTGCGGTCATGGGCGGCTCTCTCGTGCGGCACTTTCAGAGCCGGGCGGCTCTCGCGCGGGGCGGCAGCCTAGAGGATGTCCGATGGGAGTGGAAATCGGTCCGGCACGGCGGAGGGCGCTTCGGCCGGCCGTTCCGCTCCGGATCCCGGATCCTCGCGGGGTCCCCGGACCCTCGCGTCAGCCCGCCAGCAGCGGATCGAGCCTGCCCGCGCGGTCGAGGGCGTAGAGGTCGTCGCACCCGCCCACATGGGTGCTGCCGATGAAGATCTGCGGCACGCTGGTGCGCCCGCCCGCCTTCCCGATCATCTCGCGCCGCGCGCCGGCCTTCACCTCAATGTCGATTTCCGTGAAGGCGGCGCCCTTCTCGCGCAGAAGGGACTTCGCCGCCGTGCAATAGGGGCACCAGCTCGTGGTGTAGATCGTGACGGGCTGCATCCGGCGGCTCTCGCGGGGGTCTCGCACCGGCCGGATATAGAGAACTCGCCCCGAAACGATAAGCCGGCCCGATCAGGCCGCCATCAGTTTCTCGACCTCGTTGACGAGTTCGCGCAGATGGAAGGGCTTCGAGAGGACCTTGGCGTCCTTCGGGGCCTTGGAATCGGGGTTCAGCGCCACGGCCGCAAAGCCGGTGATGAACATGACCTTGATGTCCGGGTCGAGTTCGGTGGCGCGGCGGGCGAGTTCGATGCCGTCCATCTCGGGCATCACGATGTCGGTGAGCAGGAGCTCGAACGGCTCCTCCCGCAGCCGGTTGTAGGCCGAGAGTCCGTTGTCGAACGAGGCCACGTCGTAGCCCGCATTCTGCAGGGCCTTGGCGAGGAAGCGACGCATGTCGTTGTCGTCTTCCGCGAGGAGGATCTTCATCGAGCGGTGTCCCGGCTGTCGATTCGACGCGTTCTTTCCATAAAGCGAGGGCTTGGTAAACAAGGGGTTGATGCGCCGGCCGGGCTGCCGCCGGCGACGGCCAGGACTACGAACCGGACGGCCCCGTGGACGAGATGAAGACCGTGCTGGCGGGGATCGTGGTGTTCCACCCCGACCAGGGCCACCTGCTGCGCCTCGTCGGCGCCGTCGCGCCGGACGTGCGGGCGTTGGCCGTCGTGGCCAATTCGCCGCTTCCGGAGGAGGCCGAGGCGGCTTTGCGCCGCGCGGCGGGCGCGACCCCGCTCACCATCCTGCGGCCCGCCGTGAACGAGGGGGTGGGCGCGGCCTACAACCGCCTGCTCGCCGCGGCCGAGGCCGGCGGCGACGGCTTCCTGTTCCTGCTCGACCAGGACAGCCTGCCAGAGCCCGGGGCCGTCCGCGCCCTCGCGGCCCGGCATGCGCGGCTCGCCGCGGCGGGCGAGAGCCCCGCCATCGTGGCGGCCGAGCCGGTCGGGCCGGAGGGCCGCCCCCTCGGCGCCAGACCCGATCCCGATCCGCGCTGGCCGGACGCGCCGGTCCGGCGCGTCGGTTTCGCCTTCTCGTCGGGCTCGCTCGTCGCCTGCGCGGCCGCGCGGGCGATCGGCCCCTTCCGGGCCGACTTCTTCATCGACGCGATCGACGTCGAGTGGGGCATGCGCGCGGCGTATCGCGGCTACGCGATCTTCGTGGCGCCCGACATCCGCATGGCGCACGCGCTCGGCCGCGGCGTCATCCGGCTGCCCTTCGGCCTCGCCCTCACGGACCAGCCGCCGCGGCGCCTCTACACCTTCATCCGCAACCAGCTCGCCATGCTGCGCCTCGCCCATGTGCCGCGGGCGCACAAGGCCAGGACCGTGCTGCTGCTGCCGGCCCGGATCGGGATCTATCTCGCCCGCAACCGCTTCTCCCCGGAGGTGCGCCGCGCGATCGGATGCGGTCTCCTCGACGGCGCAAGGGCGCGGCTCGGCCCGCCGGAGCGCGTTTTCCGGCCCCGCGCATCGTGACGCCCTTCCGTTATGCGCACCAGTGGACAGGCCGGGACCTGAGCGTCACATTGGCCCGATGAGGTTGTGTCCCCCTTCCCTCCCCGTCGCGCAAGCCCGGGCGGCCGGATGAGCGGCCCGGGTCCCGAGAGCCTCTTCACGCCGCCCTTCGTCGTCGACGAGCCGGAGCGGCAGAGCCTGCCCTACGTGTTCAACACCGGGCATTCGGGAGCGGTCTATCCGGCGTCCTTCCTGGCGGCCTCGCGGCTCGACGCGGTGTCCCTGCGCCGCTCCGAGGATGCCTTTGTGGACCGCCTGTTCGCGCCGGTGGTCGGGCTCGGCGCGCCGCTGATGCGGGCCTGCTTCCCGCGGGCCTATCTCGACGTGAACCGCGAGCCCTACGAGCTCGACCCGCGCATGTTCGACGGGCGCCTGCCGCCCTTCGCCAACATCCGCTCGATGCGCGTCGCGGGCGGCCTCGGCACGGTGCCGCGCGTGGTGGCGGACGGCCAGGAGATCTATCGCGGCCGCCTGCCGGTGGAGGAGGCGACGGCGCGGATCGAGGGGCTCTACAAGCCCTATCACCGCACCCTGCAGGCGCTGCTCGCGCGCACCGTCACCGTCTTCGGATACGTCGTCCTGATCGACTGCCACTCGATGCCCTCGACGAGCCTCGGGCGGGAGGAGGCGCCGCGGGTCGACATGGTGCTGGGCGACCGCTTCGGCACCGCCTGCGCGCATGACCTCACCGCCTGCGTCGAGGCCGCCCTGCGCGAGGAAGGCTTCCGGGTGGTGCGCAACAAGCCCTATGCGGGTGGCTTCATCACCGAGCATTACGGCGAGCCCTCCTTCGGCCGCCACGCCCTCCAGATCGAGATCAACCGCGGCCTCTACATGGACGAGCGCACGCTGACGCCGATGCCCGGCTTCGAGGCCCTGGTGGCGAGCCTCGCCACGGTCTTCGGCGCCGTCGCGTCCCTGCCCCTCGATCTCGCGCCCCCTCGGATCGCCGCCGAGTGACCGGCCCGCAGCCGGGCGTGTGCGGCGCACAATTTTTCGGCTAGAGCATTGTCCGATGAACCGGCATCCGCCTCGCCGCAAGATGCTTGAGAGGAAACGACGCCATGACCGATCTCCGCCTGCGCCGCAGTGTGCTCTACATGCCGGGCTCCAACCAACGTGCCCTGGAGAAGGCGAAGACCCTGCCGGCGGACGCGCTGATCCTTGATCTCGAGGACGCGGTGGGGCCGGATTCGAAGGAACTCGCCCGCGAGCAGGTCTGCGCCGCCGTGCGCAGCCGCGCCTATGGCGACCGCGAGCTGATCATCCGGGTCAACGCCCCGCAGACCCCCTGGGGCGAGGCGGATCTCAAGGCCGCGATCGAGGCCGGGCCCGACGCGATCCTGATGCCCAAGGTCTCCTCCTCCGCCGTCCTGGAGAACATCGCCGATCGCCTGGAGGCCCTGGACGCCCCGGCGCATATCCGGGTCTGGGCGATGATCGAGACGCCCGCCGCCATCCTCAACATCCAGGCCATCGCGGCGGCGCGGCGCAATCCGGGGACGCGGCTCGCCTGCTTCGTGCTCGGCACCAACGATCTCGCCAAGGATACCTGGACGCAGATCGTCCCGGGCCGCGCCCCGATGATGCCCTGGCTGATGATGGCGCTCGCCGCCGCTCGCGCCGAGGGACTGACGATCCTGGATGGCGTGTTCAACGATTTCGCGGATGTCGAGGGCTTGCGCGAGGAATGCCATCAGGCCCGCATCCTCGGCTTCGACGGCAAGACGCTGATCCACCCGAATCAGGTCGAGCCCGCCAACGCCGCCTTCGCGCCGACGGAGGCCGAGGTCGAGATCGCCCGCAACGTGATCGCGGCCTTCGAGCGCCCCGAGAATGCCAAACGCGGCGCCATCCAGATCAGCGGCCGGATGTATGAGCGCCAGCACATCGGGATGGCCCGCCGGGCCGTCGCCTGGGCCGAGGCCATCGCGGCCAGGGGCCGCTGACGCCGCTGCTGGGCATGGGCCGCGATGCGGCTGCATCGCGGCCCATGCCGTGCGGGTCCCCGGCCTCACTTGCCCGTGCTGCGCATCGGCCGGAAAGTGTCGGGGCTCAGAGCCTGTTTGAGCAGTTTATTCCACCCTCGCCCTCATCTTGAGGTGCTTGCGAAGCAAGCCTCGAAGGAGGGTTCCAGTTTTCTCATCGGGTTCTGGAGTTCTCCTTCGAGGCTGCCGCAAGCGGCAGCACCTCAGGACGAGGGCGAGGGAGAACAAGCTATATGAAATATAAAGCCATCATAAGCTTGCCCTCGGCACCCAAACAGGCCCTCAATCGAACCTGCCTGCGTGGCAGCTTCCACGACCGTCTTCCGAACAGGAAAGGGCGGCCTCGTCTCCTGCTGGACATCCTCTAACGGGCGGGCTTCTTGGCCGGCTCGGGCGTCGGGATGCTGCCCGTCTGCGCGACCTTGTCGCGTGCCTGATCCAGGCGCTTGGTGATCGCGGCGAGTTCGCGCTGGGTCGCGGCGAGCTGGGCCTTGGCCTTCTCGCGGGTCGCCGTCACCTGGGCGATCTCGTCGCGCGTGGCGCCGATCTTGCCCTGCATCTCGCGCAGCTCGGCTTCCACGTCGCGGAACTGCTTCTGCCAAGCCTGGAGCGCGTCGCGCTCCCCCTCGGCCTGAGCCAGACGGGCTTCGAGGCTGTGCTGGCCCGCCGCGGTGACGCCGAAGGCGCTCCACCCGAACAGGGCGAAGCCTCCGAGGGCCATGACGACCAGGCTGGCGGGGGATGGGCGGAAACGCAGAACGGACATCGGATCCTCACCAGGCGTGAGGCTCGGACCGAGAGGCCGGAGCCCGGGACGTCCCGATCGGCAGGTCGGAGACATCATCAGGAATGACTAGGTTTCCTTAACAGGCTCTTGCGGGTGGCCAGTTCAGCGCATGATCCGCTCATCATGAACGCGGCCGGATGAACTGTCCGATTCGTTCTCCGGAACGACCGCCACTCACGCTCGGGGGGGCGGCTTCGACGCAATCAATACGGCGTGCCGTGGCTCCGCCGCGCCCTCAGGGCCTCGGCGTACCATGTGAGCTCGTCGAAGAAGCGGCCGGCGGAGGTGTCCAGCCAGGGCTGGAGCGGCGCCCCGTCCGGATCGAGGGCCTTGTGCACCTCCGGGATCGGGAGGAGCGAGGGGATGCTCGGCATGCCGAGTTCGCCGAGCATGGCCCGCAGCTGCATCGCCGCCCGCACGCCGCCATAGCGCCCGGCCGAGTAGCAGACGATTCCCGAGGGCCGCCAGAAATACTCCTCCAGGAAATGGTCGAGCGTGTTGGAGAGCGCCGGCGGGATGCTGTGATTGTACTCCGCCGAGACGATCACGAAGGCGTCGGCGCGCCGATAGGTGGCGGCGAGCGATTCCAGGACCTCGGGCGCCTCGCCGGCCGGATATTCCTTGTACATCCGGTCGAGGAGCGGCAGGGCGAGGGCGGCCGGGTCGACGAGCGGCGCCTCGTGGCCGCGGGCTTCGAGGGCCTTCACCACGTAGCGGGCGGCCCGCGCGCCGTTCCGCTCGTGGCGGACGGAGCCGAGGATGACGGGGACGACGAGGGCCATGGCGTGCTCCTGGGAAGGCGATCTCGCCCCGGAAAGCTAGAGCGCACCCCGCCGAAGTGTCCCACGGTTCTGCGAATGATGCGGAATCAAGGAGCCTCACATCATCCCGAGGAGGCGCGGCAGCCAGAGCGACAGGGCCGGCACGTAGGTCACGATCACCAGGAAGACCAGCATGGTGAGGAGCCAGGGCCAGACCGCGATGGTGAGTTCCGTGATGCCCATCTTGGTGATGCCCGACGCCACGTAGAGGTTGAGCCCCACCGGCGGGTGGCACATGCCGACCTCCATGTTGACCACGATCAGGATGCCGAAATGCACCGGGTCGATGCCGAGCTTGGCGGCGATCGGGAACAGGATCGGCGCCATGATCAGCACGATGGAGGACGGCTCCATCACGTTGCCGGCAACAAGCAGCAGCACGTTGACGATGAGCAGGAAGACGACCCAGCCGAGACCCGCCTGCGTGATCCAGCTCGCCATCGCCTGCGGGATCTGCTCGCTCGTCATCAGGAACGAGAACAGCACCGCGTTGGTGATGATGTAGAGCAGCATCGCGCTCATGTTGGCGGAATCGAGCAGCACCCGCGGCACGTCGCGCCAGGTTAGGTCACGGTAGACGAAGACCGCGATCACGAAGGCGTAGACGGCGCTCACCGCCGCCGCCTCGGTGGGCGTGAAGGCGCCGGTGTAGATGCCGCCGAGCACGAGCACGATCAGCAGCAGCCCCCACATGGACTTGCGGAATGCCACCCAGCGCTGGCGCCAGGAGGCGCGCGGCATGCGCGGGTAATCGTATTTGCGGGCGCGGTACCAGGTGGTGAAGCCGAGCAGCGAGGCCAGCATCAGCCCCGGCACCACGCCGGCCACGAACAGGGTCGAGATCGAGGCCGAGGACACCCGGTTGCCGTCGGGCCCGAACACGACGGCGCCGCTCGTCGCCACCGCGTACATCACCATCACGATCGAGGGTGGGATCAGGATGCCGAGCGCCCCCGAGGTGGTGATCACGCCCGCCCCGAACCGCTTCGGGAAGCCCTGCGCCACCATGGCGGGCAGGATGATCGAGCCGATCGCCACCACGGTGGCGGGGCTCGACCCGGAGATCGCCGCGAAGAGCGCGCAGGCCATCACGCCGGCAAGGCCGAGGCCCCCGTGCCAGTGACCGACCATCGAGGTCGCGAAGGCAATCATCCGCCGGGCGACGCCGCCATGGGTGAGGAAATTGCCCGACAGGATGAAGAACGGGATCGCCATGATCTCGAAGTTCTCGATCCCGGTGAACAGCTTCAGCGCCACCGCCTCGATCGGGACGCTCGTCATCACGAACAGGAAGGTGAGCACCGACAGGCCGAGCGCGATCGAGATCGGCATGCCGGTGAGCATCAGGGCGATGAGCAGCCCGAAGATGACGGCGCCGTTCATCGCGCGCGCTCCTCGGCCGCGAGGTCGCGGGCGGCCTGCGGGCTCTCGACCACGCCCTCCACGTGGCCGGGATCGTGGTGGGGCAGTTCGCCCGTGTGCGCGAAGCTCCAGGCGACCTGGAGGAAGCGGAAGCACATCAGGTAGGAGCCGAGCGGGATGGCGAGGTAGACGATCCAGCTCGGGATCTCGAGGTCCGGCGAAGTCTGGTCGGTGTCGACGAGGCCGAGCACGAACTTCGCGCCCATCGTGCCGATGATCGCCGTGAACAGCGCCCCGCAGAGCAGGCCGAACAGGATGACCTTGTTGCGGATCGCCGGGTCGAGCCGGTTGACCAGCACATCGACCCCGACATGGATGCCGGTGCGCACGCCATAGGCCGCCCCGAACTTCGCCATCCACACGAACATGTAGATGCAGAGCTCCTGCGCCCAGGACAGGTGGATCGCCGAGGTGATGGGGAAGAGGAGATCGATCCCCGAGGCGTAGCGGTGGACGACGGCGACGAAGATCAGGAGCGTTGCCGCGGCCATCAGGCTCGCGATCAGGACCTCCTCCAGGCGGTCGAGGACGCGCAGCAGGATCATGGGACGTGACGACCTCGCGGAGAGCCGGGTTCTAAGTCGCGGGATCCCCCTCTCCCGGACGGGAGAGGGAGGGTCTTCTTCCGGTGATCCGGGGCTTGAGGCCCGGGCCGCCTACTGCGTGCGTGCCTCGCGCTGGAACTCGTCGATCACGTCCTTGCCGACCCGCTTCGACATCTCGACGGTGACCGGCTCCAGGGCCTTGTGCCACGCCGCCTTCTCGTCGGGGGTGAGTTCGATGAAGGTGATCTTGCCCGATTTCTTCATCTCCTCGAGGGCATCGGCGTTGTCCTTGCCCGCCATCTCGTTGGCGTAGGTCGTCGCCTCGGCCATCGCCTTCTCGAGCTGGCCGCGCACTTCCGCGGGCAGGCCGTTCCAGAATTTCTTGTTCGTGATTACCGCATAGCCGATGTAGCCGTGGTCGGAGAGGGTCGCGAACTTCTGCACCTCGTGGTGCTTCTGGGTGAACATGTTCGAGGGGGTGTTCTCGGAGCCGTCGACGACGCCCGTCTGCATGCCCTGGTAGACTTCCGAGAAGGCCATCACCTGCGGGATCGCGCCGAGCGCCCGGAACTGGGCCTCCAGCACCTTCGAGGACTGGATGCGCATCTTGAGGCCGCGGAAATCCGCCGGCTGGCGCAGCGGCCTGTTGGCGCTCATGATCTTGAAGCCGTTGTCCCAGTAGGCGAGGCCGGTGATGCCCTTGGATTCGAGCTTCTCGAACAGGCGTTTGCCGAGCGGCCCCTCGGTGACGCGGCGCAGCGCGGCCTTGTCGGGCAGGATATAGGGCAGGTCGAAGACCTCGAACTCCTTCGCGCCGAGCGGCCCGAACTTCGCCAGCGAGGGCGCCAGCATCTGCACGGCGCCGAGCTGCAGCGCCTCGACCTCTTCCTTGTCCTTGAAGAGCTGCGAATTGGGATAGACTTCGACCTTGACCTTCCCGGCCGTGTACTTCTCGGCGAGCTCCTTGAACTTGTCCGCGCCGCGGCCCTTGGGCGTGTCCGGCGCGGTGACGTGGCTGAACTTGATGACGATGGGGCTCTGCGCAAGCGCGGGGCCACCGAGGAGGAGAAGTGTGGCGGCGGCGCAAAGGGCGCGGCGGGAGAGCGGCCCGGGACGGCCGGCGGAACGGGACATGGCGCTTCCTCGCGGTTCGGCCAGGTTCGGCCTGGTTCTGGCGGCCGACCCTGGCAGGCGGGCCGGCGGGGCGCAATGCGACGATCGCTTAATACCAACGGCCCAAGATGCTGCCGCGCATGCTCACGCATCGGACCGTTGAGCCGTCTCGAATTTTCGACATCAAACCAGAGGCTTGGCGACAATTCGAGAGCGGAACCAACGGTCACATGAAAATGACCGTTGGTAATAAGGCGGCATCAGCCGGACGCCTCCATGCAGAGATCGCCGCCCGCCGCCGCGGTGAAGCCGGAAAAGCCCTCCTGGTCGCGGCGGCCCGCGATCGTGAAGGTTTGGCCCGCAATCAGCGGCGACAGGCCCCGATAGCGGAAGCGGGCCGGCACGCGCCCCAGGAGCCGGGCCGCGAGATTGAGGAGCAGGCTCGCCTGCAGGGGCCCGTGCACGACAAGGCCCGCATAGCCCTCGACCTGCGTCGCGTAGGGAAAATCGTAGTGGAAGCGGTGGCCGTTGAAGGTCATGGCCGAGTAGCGGAAGAGCAGCACCGGCGTGGCCTCGATCCGCCAGGCGAGGTCGGGGGCCGGATCCTCCGGTGCGCGGGGCACCGCTGCGCTGGGGGCGCCGGGCCGGCTCGCCTCGCGGTAGACGATGTCCTGCCGCTCGCGGATCGCGATGCCGCGCGGCGTCTCGTAATCGTGCCGCACCGTGACGAAGCAAAGGGCGCCGGTGCGGCCCTCCTTGACGGCGACATCCGAGACGGTCTCGCGGCGCACCACGCGGTCGCCGAGGCGCAGCGGTTGCAGGGTCTCGATCTCGCCCCCCGCCCACATCCGGCGCGGCAGCGGCACCGGGGGCAGGAAGCCGCCCTTCGCCGCGTGCCCGTCCGGCCCGAGCGAACCGGCGGCCGGCGTCTCGGGGGCGAGGCACCAGTGCAGCGCGAGCGGCGCCTCCCCGTCCCCCACTTCCGCGAGGTGGGGCGCGAAGGTCGCCCGGTACTCCGCCACGAGGCGGGGCGTGACGAGATCCTCCACCTCGCGCGTGCGGCCGATCCAGCCGCGCAGGTGGTCGATGTCGAGTCCGGGCATCAGTGGGACCTCGGCCAAGCCGAGCACGTGCTCGGCGGGGAAGGACAGGATTGGGTTCGCGGAGATCGGCGCCACTTGGCAGAGCCGCGTCTCCCGGAACTTTCGCCCGACGTCGTATTCCCCGGCGAAGCCGACGCCGCCATGGGTCTGGATGCAGGCATTGGCGGCTTCGAACGACGCGTCGGCCGCCAGCTTCGTGGCCATGTTCGCCTCCGGGCCCGGATTGGCACCGGTCTCATAGAGCCGCAGGGCCTCCCGTACCATGAGTCCCGCGGCGCGCATATGCGCGTAGGCGGTGGCGTCGCCGACGCACTCGGCCGCGATCAGGATGCGCTCGGCATTCATGCCCGAGAGAATGTCGCGGAAGCCCCATCCCTCCTCGCCGAGTCAGCGGAATGCGACCCGGGAAAGGGTGAGCGGGTGACGGGAGGACGGGCGAGACGATCCTCGATCATCTCCGGCCGCGTCAGGCGGACATCCTCGTCTGGGTTGCCGCGGTCTCACTCGACATCTGCTTGCTGGCTTCGCCATGCGGATCTCGGCTTCGCTCAAGCCGGTGCGGAGCAGAGCTCCGCGCCGCGCGGGCCAGCACGCTCTCGGCCGGGCCAGGAGATCATGTGCCTTCATCTCCGTGTGGGCGTGGCCGCTGCCGTAGCCGGTGATGTCGAGGGTGATCGGCCGCGGATGGCGGGCGCGCAGCTCCTCCCCGCGCGGGCGCCGCCTCACTCGCAGAAGGCGAGATCCCCCGTCGGCAACGCGGCGCAGCCCGCGCCCGCCCCGGAAGCCGGGCGCGCGCTCATCGGCGCGACGCGGGTGGCGCCCGGCATCGTGGGGCGCCCCACGGCGGTGGAGAAGCCGATCGCCAGGGCGATCAGGGCCACGCTCGCGAGCCAGCCCAGGCGGAAGACGAGCATCATGTGCGACATCGCTGCACCTCGGCCGCGGGCGGGAGCGCCCGGGCGCCCCGCCGCATCGTCATCCTGTCGATCGCCATCGGATCGTCCTTTCCTTTGGGCCGGTGCTGCCAGCGGTCCACCCCGACGCAATGGACCGGCCTCGGCGGCCGGGCCCAGGCTCCGGACCGCCGAAAGCGCGAAGCTCCGGTGTTCGCGCCCCCATCAAATGAGAAGAGCGCCGTTTGATCTTCCGGGCGATGTATTTCCGGGGCGCGGCAGCGCCCCGATCCGGTATTCGGAGGCATTGTTATGCAAAATGATCTGATTCGACATCCTCCGAATGGAGGAGAGGCGTGACCGAAGGGTGGGCCGGCGAGAGCATGCCGGGTCGCTCGCATCCGCTCGGCCGGTAAGATCCGCCTGGACCCGCGCCCGGCCCGGTGCTTAACTCGCGCGCAAGTGCCCGTTCAAAGGGCCGTACAGGCCGGAGGAGGCGTCACGTGGCTGGGCAGACCCGGTGCATCGCGATCGTCGGACCGTTCCAGAGCGGCAAGACCGCCCTGCTCGAAGCCATCCTGCACCGAACGGGCGCGATCGACCGCCCGGGCCGCGCAGCGTCCGGCAACCGTGTCGGTGATACCTCGGCGGAGGCGCGGGCTCACGGCATGAGCGTGGAGCCGGCCGTCGCGAGCGTGAGCTTCCTCGGCGACACCTTCACCTTCATCGACTGCCCCGGCTCGGTCGAGTTCGCGCACGACATGCGGGCGGTGCTGCCGGTCTGCGATGCGGCAATCGTCGTCTGCGAGGCGGACGAGCGCAAGCGGCCGGCCCTCGAACTCGTGCTGCGCGACCTCGAGGCGGCCGGCATTCCGCGGCTCCTCTTCATCAACAAGGCGGATGCCGCACCGGGCTCGCTGCGGGAGGCGCTCGCCCTGCTCCAGCCCGCCTCCAGCGTGCCGCTCCTGCTGCGTCAGATCCCGCTCTGGCAGGGCGAGACCGCGGTCGGCTTCATCGATCTCGCCCTGGAGCGGGCCTTCATCTATCGCGAACAGGCGCCGAGCGAGGTGATCGCCCTGCCGGAGGGCGAGTGGCCCCGCGAGAAGGCCGAGCGCTTCACCATGCTAGAGCGCCTCGCCGACCACGATGATGCGCTGATGGAGGACCTGATCTCCGAGGTGGAGCCCGCGCGCGACCGCGTCTTTGCCGATCTCACCCGGGAGCTGCGCGAGGGGCAGGTGGTCTCGGTGCTGTTCGGCGCGGCGGAGCACGGCAACGGCGTGACGCGGCTCCTCAAGGCGCTGCGGCACGAGGCGCCGGGGCTCGCCGAGACGCGGGCCCGGCTCGGCGTCGATGCGGAGGGCTCAGGCCTGGCGCAGGTGGTCAAGACCCTGCACGCGGGATTCGGCGGCAAGCTCTCGGTCGCCCGGGTGCTGCGCGGGGTGCTGCGCGAGGGCGACGGCGTGACGGGCAGCAGCGGAAATTCGGCGCGCATCGCCGGCCTGACCGCGCTCACCGGCGCCTCCGGCACCCGGGTGCCAGAGGCGCGCGAGGGCGAGGTGGCGGGGCTCGCCAAGCTCGACCCGATCGCGACCGCCGAGACGCTGCAGGTGGGGAGCGAGGCACCGCCCGCCCTGGTAACGCTCGCCCGGCCCGAGCCGGTCCATGCCGTGTCCCTGCGCATCCGCGACCGCAAGGATGACGTGCGGCTCGCGGGCGCCCTCGCCAAGGTGCTGGAGGAGGATCCGGCGCTCGCCCTCGAACAGCATGCCGATCTCGGCGAGATGCGGCTCGCCGGCCAGGGGGAGATGCACCTGCGGGTGGCGGTGGAGCGGCTCACCTCCCGGTTCGGCATCGGGGTCGATCTCGACCGCGCGAAGGTCGGCTATCGCGAGACCATCCGGGGCTCCGCCACGGCACGGGGACGCCACAAGAAGCAGACGGGCGGGCACGGCCAGTTCGCCGATGTGGCGATCGCGGTCCGGCCGCTGCCCCGCGGCGAGGGGTTCCTGTTCGAGGACGAGGTGGTGGGCGGGGCGGTGCCGCGCCAGTTCATCGGCTCGGTCGAGGCCGGCGCCCGGGCCTACCTGGCTCGCGGGCCCCTCGGTTTCCCGGTAGTCGACATCGCCGTGACCCTGAAGGACGGGGCCGCCCATGCGGTGGATTCCTCCGACGCCGCCTTCCAGGCCGCGACGCGGATCGTGATGGACGAGGCCCTGCCCAAGGCCGGGCCGGTGCTGCTGGAGCCGATCCTCGCCGTCACCCTGGCGGTGCCGAGCACGGCGACCGCACGGGCGACCGGCCTCGTCACGGCGCGGCGCGGCCAGATCCTCGGCTTCGACGCCCGGCCGGGCTGGCCGGGCTGGGATCAGGTCGAGGCGCTGATCCCGGAGGCGGAGATGAACGGCCTGATCGTCGAGCTGCGCTCGGCCACGGCCGGGGTCGGCAGCTACACGGCGCGCTTCGACCACATGGCCGAGCTGACCGGACGGCCCGCCGATGCGGTCCTCGCAGCCCAGCCGGTGCGCAAGGCCGGCTGACCGGGCCCCCTGCGATCCACAGGCGTCCACCGCGATCGCGCGATTGCGGTGGATCGGGACGACCGGGCGTTAAGGCCCCCTCCTCCACTCTCCGGCTCCGGACGAGGAGGAGATCATGCGGACCGGTCTTCTGATGCTGGGAGCGGTGGCGGCCACCTGCCTGCTCGCCGTGCCGGAGGCGCAGGCCAGGGGGCGGCGCATCGGGCTCGGCATCTTTTACTCGAGCGCGCATCCGCGCTCCGCCCCCGAGGCCAAGCCCGTTCCTGCCTCGCCTCCCCCGCTCCGCACGGCCTCGGCCGAGGATGGACCGGTGCCGGCGACGACCGGCACGACGGCGCCGCCCCCGGCGCCCGCCAAGCCGGTCCGGCCGTGGTGCGCGGGCGGGCGCGTGTTCGGGAGCGGCAGCGGCTTTTGCGAGATCAACTGATACGGTTTCCGGTTGATCTGTTCGGAAACGAGAGGACGCGCAGGGATCCTCTCTCCCGCACGGGAGAGAGGATCCCTGCGCGTCCTCGTCTCGGAAGGAATCAACCGGAAACCGTATCAGTTCACGACCGGCCCGGCTGACCTTGACGGATGAACCCGGCCGCAAGGGCGCCCCGTCCGATGGCAGCCACCCCGCTCCTCATGCTGAGGTGCTCCGAAAGAGCCTCGAAGCACCCCGGACCGGTGCTCCCATCCACCAGAGCCTCGGACCACCGTTCCGGCGTGCTTCGAGGCCCGCTGACGCGGCCACCTCAGCATGAGGAGCGGGGCGGCTTCCACGCAGGTCAGGTTCTATTTAGAAGGCGCGGCGTCGCAGGGCGAGGCGGGCGAGATCGCTCCAGCAGGCCAGCGCTGCCGCGAGGCTGCGGCGGACCTCCGCAACCTGTAGTCGCGCCACATCGGCTGGGGTCCGGGCCTCGCACAGGGCGCTCCAGAAGGACAGGGCCGCCTCCGTCTCGTCGCGCATGAAGGCGAGGACGCGCGTGTTCATCTCGGCGAGGCCGGCCAGACCCGGCTCCGTCTCGTCCGGTGCCGGTGCCGGCTCCCTCGCCTGATCCGATGCCTGATCCGATTGCGGCTGCGCCTCGGGGGCTGCTGCGGCAGGCGCTGCTTCGGGGATCATGTCCTGGGGCATGGCCGCCGGAATCCGGGTCTCATCCGTCGCAGGCGCGGATGCGGCGTCGAGCCGTGCCGCCGCGGCGTCCGGCGCCGGGACGGCCGAGTCGGCCAGAACCGCAGGCGCTTCCGCCGGCGAGACCATCACGGCCTCCGGCTCTCCGTCAGCGGCGGGCACAGCAGGCGCGGTCTCGTCTTCGAGGCGTGCCATCGGGGCGGCCGTGCCGGGGAGGGGCGAAGGCCCCTCCTGCGCCGGGGTGGAGCGCGCGGCCTCGGAGCCCTGCCCGCTCCGGCTGGATCGGGCACGGCTCTTGGGCTCTTGCCGTGTCGCGCTCTCCGGCGCCGAACCGGCATCCGCTTCGGCGGAGAGCGTCCTCGTGCGCGTCCGGCTGGACGGCTTCTTCGCGGATCGTCTCCTTCGTTCGGTCGTCATGGCTGACCTCACGCCCGCGCAGCGTCTCATCGTCGGCGGCAGGCCGGACGCGTCGGGGCGGCACTACGGCGCCGCCCGGCGGAGCCGCAGCCTCGTCCGTTACGCCTTGTCGGAGCCGGCCTTGTCGGGGCCGGCCTTGGCGGCGTCCTCGGTCAGGGTGGTGAACTCCTTCGCCTGCGTCTGGAGCGCGGCGATCTGATTGCGCATGTACTCGCCCTGGAGGTCCATCGCCTCCTTGAGGTTGCGCGACTTCACGAGCTTCTCGGCCAAGTCGAAGGTCGCCGCGAGGTGCTGCTCCGTGTAGTCGAAGCCCTTCGTCACGGCGGTGCCGGCCTTGGTCTGGGCCGTTTCCGTGGAGGACTGGACCGTTTCGGCGAGTTTGCGGGCGGTGCCGAGCAGATTGCCGAGGGCCGTCTTGGCCTGCTGGAGGCCCTTCTCGGCGGTCTCCCGCATCTCGTTCGGGATCTCGAAGCCCTTGTTGGTCATGGTCGTTTCCCCGAGAGGTCCTGTCCGCGCCGTCCGGCAAGTTGTGCGACGCAGCAGAATTATGTTGCAGTGCAGCGCGGGTGTCAACCGGCCGGCGCCGGAAGCCGGGCTGGTCGCGCTGCGGACGAGGCCCGCCGGGAGCCGTCCGGTTGGCGACGCTAGAGCATTTTCCGGCGAAGGGGAAACCGGTCCCGCGACGGCAACGAGCCGGGACCGGAGATCCGGATCAGTCTCCGCGTCGGTCGGACCGGATGCCGATCTCGTGGTCGTGCAATCCGTGATCGCTCTGCGAGGCCTGAGCTACGCGCCCCGGCCGCGCCCCTGGCGGGGAGATGGTCCCGTCGGCCGGCAGGATGGCCCCCGCCTTGGTGATCTCTTGCATCTGGCTTTGCGGCGTGAGCATCGCGTAGGCGGTCAACCCCACGTCGATGGCGAGCAGCAGGACGATTGCTGCGAGCAGACCGGCGATGACCGCCTGTCCGCGGGTATCGAAGAGCGGCGCTGCCGGGCGCGCCGGCGGCGCGATCTCCGGCGGGTGCGGGAGCGGGAAGACCGGCGGATCCGGCGGGGGTGCGTCGTTGCGGAATTCGAAGACCGGCCGGTAACCCCCGACCGGAACGTGGATGCGGACCGGCCAGGCGACGCCATCCTGGCCCTGGGCCTCCTCGAGGGCCCGACGCAGGCGGCCGGCCTCCACCCGCACGCTCGGATCGTTGGTCGGGTCGAAGCTCGTCGAGCGGCTGAGCGCCCGCGTGGCGATCGTATAGGCCTTGATCGCCTCGCCACGCCCGGCCAGCTCCTCCTCGACGACGAAGGTCAGGAAGGCGGCGAGCTTGGGAGAGCGCCGGAACGTTTGGGTCTGAAGGCAGCGCGCCAGAGCACGGCGGATCGCCGCCTCGCTCGCGCTGACCGTGCTGACCGTGTTCACCGCCTCGGCATTGATCATTCCGCTTCACCGGTTCGGTGCACCCCTCGAGCGGCGTAATTATTTATTCGATGATGCGGCGCGTCTAGACCTAACGTCGGAGCCAGGGGGCCTGCGCACGCCTTTCGTCTTAAGACTCTGCTAACCCTATCGGCTGAAGCTGGAGGTCCCGAACCCCTGGAGGTGGCCCATGGCTCAGAATCAGGTCCGGCCTATGCCCAAGGCCTTCGCGCATTATCCGATTCCGATCGAACTGCTGGCGGCGTTGCACCGCGCGAGCGAGTCGGATGTCGATGCGCTGGTCGCTCGGGTTCCGGAGACCGGTCGGGCGCGGCTCGCCGCCTACTGCACCGACAAGGATCACCTCCACCAGCTCGGCCTGCGCATTGCCGGGACTTGCGACGAAGCGGCGCTCGTGCGGGTGGTGGGCCCGGATGCGGGGGCAAGCCTCTACGCCCAGTCGCGGCCCCAGCAGGCCCTGCCGGCCTGACGAGGGATGATTCGCCGCGTCCGGCTTCCGCGCGGCCCCGATTTTCCCGATGTCAAGTCCTCGGCGGGTTCCCCCATGGAGCCTGCCGGCGCCTGGGCCGTTGTTCCGGTTCGAGAGGCCGGAGTGCGGTGCTCCGGCCGAGCCAAGGGTGACCCATGTCGGCCCGAACCCCCGAAGAAGCCCGTGCCCAGATCAGCTTTGCCCTGACGGCGAAGCGCGAATCGTTGCGCGCCGCCCTGCATGCGGCCGAATCCGCCCCCGACGATGCGGCGGCGCGGCGGGAGATGGATCGCCTGCGGGACGATATCGAGCGGCTGGAAATGCAGCTGCGCGGCGTCGGGCCCTGACGCAACACGCGGCGCAATCCTCCCGAAACAGCCGGGCTCTACACGGGCAGCGACGCGACGGAGGGGTCGATGCGCTACCTGTTCGAGGATCTCGCCTTCCTGCTGAAGCTCACGCTGGTCGCGAGCTGCGGCCTGTGGCTCGTCGGCGCCCGGGCGGCCGATGCCCCGTCGGTGCGGGGGAGCGCGCCTGCCGTCACGGCGTCGAGCCCCGCTCCAGCCCGCTGAGGGCCGCGAGCGCCCTGTCGCATGCCGCCTCCGGCAACTGCGAGGCGAGGGCCACCGCGTCGTTGAAGGCGGGCAGGAAGCGGTCCTGCCACTGGGCTTGCCCGACCGCGCGGCGCATGCGCTCGGACGCCGCCTGAGCGGCGCGCCGGGTGTCCGCCTCCGGGGCGCCGCAGGCCATCGCCCGCCCGACGATGCCGCCCTGCCGTTCGCCCTCGACATGCGGCAGGACCAGGGCCCGCTCCTCGCCCGCAGCCGATCCCGCCACGACGAGGACCCCGAAGAGCGCGCTCGCGGTCCTCACGGGCGCGGCCATCCCTTCAGATAGCCCTTCAGTCGCAAGTACTCGGCGAGGATGGTGCAGATCGCCTGACCGCGGCTCAGCTGCTCCACGGCCGCGAACTCGGTCAGCGCAGCCGCGACCTCGTCCGGGATATGGAACGCCTCTTCCTGGGTCATCTCGTCGGTCTGTTCAGGATCGGCCATCGCGTGTCTCCGCCTCAGCCTGCCGAACCGCGGCGCAGCCGACGTCGTTCCCGCGGATTCGCGCCGTGCTCCGGATGAGGTCGGGATGGTCGCGTCGGAGATCGCCTCGATGGGGCACTGGGCCGATGGCGCCGCCACCCCGGCTCAAGCGGGGCACCTTTTGATCGACGATTTCCAGCAGGATGGCAAGGTCCCGGGAATCGTCCGCGTCTTCGATTGACCCAGGGGGCAGTCGCGGAGCGCTGCGTCCGTGCGAAGGGTCTTTCCGCACGGCCATGACGGGCGTGGTGGCATCGTCGCCAAGGCGGTCACCTTGCTCGCACTCCGTCATGCCGACGGCCCGAGTTGCGGACGCATCGGGCCGTTGGTCTGAGTTCACCACCGGCTTTGTCGACCCTGACGGCTGAATGAGCGCTCCCGTCTGTGGCAGCCAACCCAGCCCTCATGCTGAGGGGCTCCTGATGATCGAAGATCGCCGGCGCCTCGGCATGAGGAGCGAGCGGCTTCCACGCACCTCAGTTTCTGTTTGTCGCGCCACACCTTCGCGGTGGGTCGGGCGCGATGCGCATCGGCATGGCCGCGCCCCTGCCGGTGCGCGCCCGTCTGCATCCATTATTTTTTGCTTGATCTCCAGGGTAAAGGAACTGTTTTGAGTACAGGATGGGATTCCGCTGAAGCGGCGCCGCACGGGGATTGCGCGCCCGGCATGCTTTCGGGAAGAGTGCCAACCCCCGTTCGGGCCGCTCTCGCGCGGCTCCGGCCGGCTCCGCCGTCCCCTCCTCGTCAGGTCCGCGCGATGTGCGAATTGCTCGGCATGAGCGCGAATGTGCCCACCGATATCCGCTTCAGCTTCGCCGGGCTTGCCCGCCGCGGCGGCGAGACCGGGCCGCACGGGGACGGCTGGGGCATCGCCTTCTACGAGGGGCGGGGCTGCCGCAGCTTCCACGACCCGCAGGCGAGTGCCCGCTCCGAGATTGCGCGGCTGATCCGCCAGTACCCGATCAAGAGCCGCATCGTGGTGGCGCATGTGCGCCGGGCGAATCGGGGCCGGGTCTCCCTGGAGAACACGCACCCGTTCAGCCGCGAGCTGTGGGGCCGCACCTTCACCTTCGCCCATAACGGCCAGCTCAAGGGCGTGAAGCGCCTCCCCCTCGGGCGCTTCAAGCCGGTCGGCACCACGGACAGCGAGCATGCCTTCTGCTGGATGCTCGGGCGGCTCGAGGCGCGCTGGAAGACGCTGCCGCGCCCGACCGTGCTCGACGGGGCGGTGCGGGCGCTGTCGGCCGAACTGCACGCGCTCGGCGTGTTCAACATGCTGCTCACCGACAGCCGCACGCTCTACGCGCATTGCGGCAAGCGGCTCTGCTATCTCACGCGCCGGGCGCCGTTCGGCACCGCCACGCTGATCGACGAGGATTGGTGCGTGAACTTCTCCGAGGAGACCACGCCCGACGACATCGTCACGGTGGTGGCGACGCAGCCGCTCACCCGGGACGAGCGCTGGATCGACCTGACGCCCGGCACGGTGCTCGCCTTCCGCCTCGGGGTGCCGGACGGCGACGAGACGGGCGCGGCCGTCGGAGGCTGAGGGTGCGGTCGGGCTTTCCACGGCCGCGGCGCGACCCATCTCTTCGAGAGAAGTCCTCAGGATCTGTGCCATGATTCCGGTCCGGGAGGACATGCGGGAGCCCCCCGCCCCGTCGGCGAGCCAGATGCGGAAACCCATGACGCAGCAGGACCGAGCTCACGACCAGCCGACCGATCCTCGCCCCGGCCTGTCGGCCAGCATCCGCAGCCATCTCGGCAGCCAGTTGCGCGCCGCCTACGAGGCGCTCGGCGCCGAGGATCCGAGCGGCCGCTTCGCCGAGCTGATCGCGCGGCTCGAAGCGGCGCTGGCGGCGCAAGGAGAGGTGGTGCGGCCCGAGTTCCGCGACGGCTTGCTGCAGGCGGTGCCTTCCTTACGCGCCTTCGCCCTCTCGCTCACCAGCAACACCGCCCGGGCCGACGACCTCGTGCAGGACACCTTGCTCAAGGGCTGGCAGCACCGGGCGCGGTTCCAGCCCGGCACCAACCTGAATGCGTGGCTGTTCACCATCCTGCGCAACATCTTCTACTCGGATCACCGCAAGCGGGTGCGCGAGGTCGAGGACCAGGACGGCTCCTATGCGGCCCGCCTCGCCACCGCCCCGCACCAGGGCGACCGGCTCGACGTGGAGGATCTCCAGAGCGCCCTCGCCAAGCTGCCGCCGGACCAGCGCGAGGCGCTGGTGCTGGTGGGGGCCGAGGGCGTCTCCTACGAGGAGGCGGCGACGATCATGAACTGCAAGGTCGGCACGGTGAAGAGCCGCGTCAGCCGCGCCCGCAACCGCCTGGCCGAGCTCCTGGGCTACGACGAGGAGGATCTCGGCACCGACCGGCTGATCCAGTCGGCCATGCCGAAGGACGGCTGAGGGTTTTTCGAACCCTCCAGGGGTTTTTCGAACCATCCAGAGCCTTCGGATCGAAGAGGAAATCTCCCTCGATCGAGCCGATTCCGTGATCCGGGCCGGATCACGGCTGAACCGTTTCGCGCGTCGCGGCGTTACCCCCGCCGAAACCCGCTCCGCTCGACCGGGGTGGACCGAACCGAAACGGAGAGTGTTTCCATGAAGACCAAGACGCTTCTGGCTGCGGCTGCCCTCGCCTTCACCCTGCCGATGACCGCCCAGGCCCAGGGCCTCGTCCGGGGCGCCGAGCGCGGTGCGCAGGAAGGTGCGGATGCGGCCGGCCCGATCGGCGGCATCGTCGGCGGCGCCGTGGGCGCGGCGACGGGCGCGGTCGGCGGCCTCCTTGGCGTCGATGATCGTCCGCGCTTCCGCGAATACGTCACCAGCCGCCGCGTGCGCTCCTACGACTATGACGGCGACGTCCGCGTCGGTGCCGTGCTGCCCTCCTCGGGCGTGACCTACTACGAGGTGCCCTCCGAATACGGGGTGCGCGGTCGCCGCTACACGATCGTCAACGACCGCGTCGTGCTGGTCGATCCGGGCAGCCACCGCATCGTGCAGGTGATCGAGTAAGGTGTCTTCTCGGGCGCCGCGCGACGGCGCCCCCACGGCAGCCCCGGCCCGTCACCCGATGGCCGGGGCTTCCCGTGTCCTCTTGCAATCATGCCACCGGGATCCGGGCCAGAGATGAACGACGAATCCGACCAGCCCGCGCTGCCGCCGCGCGTGCGCGAGCATCTCGCCCGGCAATTGCGCGCCACCTACAACCGGCGAGCCGAAAAGCCGGACTATCTCGGCGACCCGGGCCTGCCGCCGGATTTCGATCCGCAGCTGCGCCGCCTCGAGCGGCGCCTGAAGGCGCAGGAGGCCGGCACCGAGGCGGTCGAGGCGGCTTTGCGCGAGATCGGGCGGGGCGGCCCGGCGGAGCCGGAGGCGCGCTGAGAGGGCGGCTTTCCGCGGGTCCGCTCTCCGGCTGGAGCCGCGCCCGACCCCGTTGGGTCGGTCACGCCTCTCGGCCCTTGGTCTGACGCGCTTCTTTACGCCGAACCGGCATCCACTTCGGCGAAGAGTGCTCTAAGGTTCTGTCGGAACAGGGGAAGCCCGGAGCGCGCCATGGCGGATTGGGATGCCGCGCAGTACCTCAAATTCGCCGACGAGCGGACGCGGCCGGCCGCCGACCTGCTTGCCCGGGTGCCGCTCGCGGCGCCCGCCCGCGTCGTCGACCTCGGTTGCGGCCCCGGCAACAGCACGGAGCTTCTCGTCGCGCGCTATCCGGAAGCGGCGATCCTGGGCCTCGACACCTCGCCGGGGATGCTGGCGGAGGCGCGCAGGCGCCTGCCCGGCGTCGCCTTCGAGCAGGCGGACGTGGCGAGCCTCAATCCCGAGCCGCCGCCGGACCTCCTCTTCGCCAACGCGGTGCTGCAGTGGCTGCCCCACCATGCGAGCCTCCTGCCGCGCCTCGCGCGCAGCCTTGCGCCCGGCGGCTGCCTCGCGGTGCAGATGCCGGACAACCTGGAGGAGCCGTCGCATCGGCTGATGCGCCGCGTCGCGGGCGAGCCGCCCTTCGCGGCGCGGCTTGCCGCCGCCGCGGCCTCCCGCACCCGGATCGCCAGCTTCTCCGAATACGATGCGTGGCTCACGGCGGCGGGCTGCACCGTCGACATCTGGCGCACCACCTACGTCCATGCCCTGGCCGGCCACCGCGGCATCGTCGAATGGGTGCGGGGCACGGGCCTGCGCCCCTTCCTCGATCCGCTCGATGCCGAGGCGCAGGCGGAGTTCCTCGCCCGCTACGAGGCGGCTCTGGCGGAGGCCTATCCGCCGCAAGCAGACGGCCGCGTGCTCCTGCCCTTCCCACGCCTGTTCCTGGTGGCGCGGCGGACCCGGTAGGCTTGCGGGATCATACCAACGGGCATTTCCATGTGACCGTTGGTTCCGCTCTCGCATTGTCGCCAAGCCTGTGGCTTGGTGTCGACCATTCGAGATGGGTCGACGGCCCGCTGCGTGAGCATGCGCGGCAGCACCTGCTGCCTCGGCAGCCTGGGCCGTTGGGATCAGACTGTCAGTTGGCCTGCGCCCGCGGCTTGGGCGCGGGCTTCCCGGCCTGTGCGGGCGGCTGCGGGCAGCCGGCCTGCTTGCCCTGCTTCGCCTCGTCCTTGCCGCCCGGCACGAACATCGCCGAGACGCGCCCGCCCGCGGTCGGGTCCATGTTCGCCCGGCCGGTATTCATGTCGTAGACGAGGCGGTTGCCGCGGGTGACGTTCTGGCACTGGCTGAGCACCACGTTGCCCGTGAGGATCACCCGGTTCGCAGCCTTGTCGAACACGGCGTTGTCGCCGGTCGCCACCTGGTCCTTGTTCACCACCGTGACCGGGCCGGCGCAGACCACCTGCTTGATCGCGCCGCTGTCGGTCGGGTCGGCCGGCTTCGCATCCGACGTCTTGGCGTCCGGCGCCTTCCCGTCCGCCGGCTTGTCCGCCGACTTGGCCCCGTCCTTCGCGTCCTTGTCGCGGTTGCGCTGGTAGTGGACGGTCATGCTGGAGCAGCGGATGGTGCTCTCGCCCTGCACGGCCACGACGTTGCCGGCGAAGATCGCCTTGTTCTCGTGGTCGAACACGTCGAGGCGGTCCGCGTCGATCTTGATCGGCTCCTTGCCCGAGCTGCCGAAGGCGCCGAAGCCGGAATTGCGCTCCTTCTTGGGCGGCGCCGTCTCGCCGTGGAGGGCGGCCGGGGCGGCGAGGAGCAGGGCGGCGGCGAGCGCCGCGGTGAGGCGGGTGGTCACGGCTGATTGTCCTTCACCTCGGCCGAGGAGGTGCGCACCGGCGCCGCATCCGCCCCCGTCACGCCGCCATCGAACACCGTCTTGACGTTGCCGATGAACGAGATCGTCCGGCCGTTATCGACCACCTCGAGCCCGTCGGACCGGATGGTCCCGTTCGGCAGCGTCACGGTCACCGGCTCGCGGGAGTTCATGGTTCCGGCCTTGAAGTTCACCTGGGCGGAGCTGAGCCGCGCCTCCTGGCCCTTGTCGGTCCACAGCCGGATGCTGCGGCTCAGCTCCAGCGATTCCTTCTGCGTGTCGAACACGCCCGAGAGGGCCTCGAGATGGGACAGCGCCCCGGTCTCGTCGGCCTGCATGTGGCCCTTCATGTTCTGGAGTTCGATCACCGTGGGGCGGCGCACGTCCTGCAGCGCAGCCTTCGCGGTCACCTCGTAGGGCCGGCCGTCCTTGCCGCGATAGCCGGTGAGGCGGGGGCTCTCCATCGTCACCTTCGAGCCCGAGACGCTGACCTCGCCGAGGCTCACCGTCACGCCGAGGGCGCCGAACGGGTCGAGCCAGGTCACGGCGGCGACGGCGAGCACCGCCGCGGCGGAGCCGAGGGGAATCGCGAGGCGCAGGAAGCGCACCTGGGCGCTGTGGCGCTGCGCCCGCCGGTGCGCGCGCAGGCGCCGGGCATCGAGCGGCGTGACGCCGTGGCCCAGGGTCTCGACGGCTTCCATCACGGGGCTGGCCACCTGCAATCGCGCGCTCGGGCTTGAGATCCTGTCGGGAAAGGCGGGCCCGGACCCGCCCCATGCACCGCTCCGGTGTCGAAGTTGTGGCCGCCGTTGCGGCCTCAGCTATGGGCCAGGATGTCGACCTCGTCCCAGCCGAGGAGGTCGAGCCGCGCCCGCGTCGGCAGGAAGGCGAAGCAGGCCTCGGCCATGTCGGTGCGCTCCTCGCGGGCCAGCATGGCGTCGAGTTTGGCGCGCAGGGCGTGCAGGTGCAGCACGTCCGAGGCCGCGTAGTCGATCTGGGCCGGGGTCAGCGTGTCCGCGCCCCAGTCGGAGGATTGCTGCTGCTTCGAGAGCTCGACACCGAGCAGCTCGCGCACGAGGTCCTTGAGGCCGTGCCGGTCCGTGTAGGTGCGCGCGAGCCGCGAGGCGACCTTGGTGCAGTAGACCGGCCCGGGCATCACGCCGAGCCGGTGGTAGAGCACCGCGAGGTCGAAGCGCGCGTAGTGGAAGATCTTGGTGACCGCCGGATCCGTCAGCACCCGCTTGAGCACCACGGGCTCGGGGCCGATCTTCGGGATCTGCACCACGTCGGCCTCACCGTCGCCGTGGGAGATCTGCACCACGCAGAGGCGGTCGCGGTGAGGTTCGAGGCCGAGCGTCTCGGTATCGACCGCGATGGCCGGGCCCGGAACGTAATCGTCGGGCAGGTCACCGCAATGCAGGCGATGGGGCATGGGGGTTATCCGGACCTGGCGCCGCCTCGCGACCGGCGGCTCCCTGCGCGCCTAACACCCCCTCCCCCGACCGGCAAGGCGCCGGGGCGGCTCAGGTCTTCTGGCGGGCGACGATCCTGTCCTTGATGCCCTCGTAGACGTTCGACGGGATGATCTTCTTCGATACCAGCTCGTCCTTGCCGCGGTAGGGGCGGCCCTTGATGATCGCCTCGGCGCGGGCGGCGCCGATGCCCGGCAGGGCGTCCAGCTCTTCCTTGGTGGCGCTGTTGAGGTCGATGAGGGCGGGCTTGGCGGCCGGCGCCGTGCTCGGAGCGGCGGCCGGGGCCGGGGCGGGCTTGGTGGCCGGTGCCGGACTGGTCGGGGCCGGCTTGGTGGCCGGGGCGGGCGCGGGGGCCTGGGCCAGCGCGGGAGCTGCCGCGCCGAGGAGCGCCGCCACCGCGAGGGCGCGGCCGAGGCGGAAGAACGGACGGGTCTGAGTCATGGGACGGACCTCCGAGGGGTCGCTTGCGCCGGATTCTGGCCGGCCCGCGCATCAGGCGCCCTGCCGCTTGAACTGCGGCTTAACGGTACGGGCGGGCGGGCGAGAAATCCCGGCGACGGACTAGCCAGGGCCGTCCGGCCTCTGTATAAGCCGCGCTCCGATCAGATCTCAGGGTGCGCGGCGGCTCCGCCCGGGGCAGCCCTGCGCCCGTTTTGTTGCAAGAGATACCTGTCATGGCCGTTCCGAAGCGAAAGACCTCCCCGTCGCGGCGCGGCATGCGCCGCTCCGCCGATGCCCTCAAGGCCCCGACCTATGTCGAGGACAAGGATTCGGGCGAGCTGCGTCGTCCGCACCACATCGACCTGAAGACCGGCATGTATCGCGGCCGGCAGGTGCTGAAGGTCAAGACCGAGGCGTGAGCCGTAATACCAACGGTCATTTTCTTGTGACCGTTGGTTCCGCTCTCGAATTGCCGCCAAGCCTCTGACGAAGCCTGTGGCTTGGCGTCGACAAGTCGAGATGGGTCGACGGCCCGCTGCGTGAGCATGCGCGGCAGCACCCGCTGCGGCAGCAGCCTGAGCCGTTGGTATAAGGGGGCGGGCATCGCCCCTTTTTTTCAGCCCGTCCGCTTCGCCTCGGCTGCGTAGCGCTCGGAGGCTTCGCGGCTACGCCGCTGCCGGGACGGCCGCAGGTGGCCTGCCGGGCCGTCGATCAGCTGAACCAGGAAGGTCGCGAGCGGCCGGGCGGGCGCGGGCCGTGCGCGCCCGGGGGGTTCCGCTGCGGTGAGCGCCCGCGACGGCTCTGCCGGCGTCTCTGCCTCGGATCGGGACATCCCTCGGCCCTCCGCGTCGTCCGGCCCGTCAACCCGCAAGGCATGGGGCCGGTGCCGCAGCGGCCCTCACTTCTTGGCGAGAGCGTCGAGCCGGCTCTGCATCTCCAGCATCTGCCGGCGCAGGTCATCGAGTTCGCCCCGCGGGGTGGTCGGCGGGCTCGCCGGGGGCGGCGCCTCGGCCGGCGGCTTCTCCGCCGGCTGGCTGCCCGGCGGCGTGAAGGGCGTGAACATCTTCATGGCCTCGCTGAAGAAGGCCATGTTGGCGCGAACCTGCTCCTCCATGGCATGCTGGAAGGCGCTCGCCCCGAAGGTCTGGGACATCTTCTCGCGCAGGCCATTCTGCTCCTTGGCCAGATGGTCCATGGAGAATTCGAGATAGCTCGGCACCATCGCGCGCATGCTGTCGCCGTAGAAGCGGATCAGCTGGCGGAGGAACGCAACGGGGAGCAGATTTTCGGCGCCCGCCTTGTTCTCCTGCTCGAAGATAATCTGCGTCAGCACCGAGCGGGTGATGTCCTCGCCGGACTTGGCGTCGTAAACCACAAAATCCTCGCCAGCCTGCACCATCGCAGCAAGGTCTTCGAGGGTCACGTAGGTTGACGTGCCCGTATGGTAGAGACGCCGGTTGGCGTACTTCTTGATGACGGTGGGTGCTGACTTGCCGCTGTCCGCCATCTCGACGGGCTCTCCTCTGGGTCAACCTGCGGCCGGGGTGGGCCGCCGGTCCGGGTCCGCTGTTCCGCGAGTTTCCACTCCGAGACCTTAAGGCGTTCCTGTGCTGGCGAAAATAGCAATCTGCACGGCATCCACGCAAACCGTGCCTCGACACCACCGAGAGCCAGCTTGACTTCGCCCTGTCCAGGGCGTTCATCGACGTCAAACGCGCCGCGAGGCGCGGACGATCAACCGGTGGAGGTGCGCATGGCAGAGAAGCAGGACATCGTCATCGTGGGTGCGGCGCGGACGCCGGTCGGCTCGTTCAACGGCGCCTTTGCGACCCTGCCGGCCCACGAGCTCGGGGCGGTGGCGATCCGGGCGGCGCTGGAGCGGGCCAAGGTGGCGCCGGCGGAGGTGGACGAGGTGATCTTCGGCCAGGTGCTGACCGCCGGGGCGGGCCAGAACCCGGCCCGCCAGGCGGCGATAGCGGCCGGGATCCCGCAGGAGGCGACCGCCTGGGGCCTCAACCAGCTCTGCGGCTCGGGCCTGCGCACGGTGGCGATCGGCATGCAGCAGATCGCCAACGGCGACGCCAAGATCATCGTGGCGGGCGGCCAGGAATCGATGTCGATGGCGCCGCATGCCCAGCATCTGCGCGGCGGCCAGAAGATGGGCGACCTGGCCCTGATCGACACGATGCTGAAGGACGGCCTGATGGACGCCTTCAACGGCTACCACATGGGCAACACGGCCGAGAACATCGCCCAGAAGTGGCAGCTCACGCGCGAGGAGCAGGACGCGTTTGCGACCCGCTCGCAGAACAAGGCCGAGGCGGCCCGCAAGGCGGGCCGGTTCAAGGCCGAGATCGTGCCGGTCCCGGTCAAGACCCGCAAGGGCGAGGTGGTGGTCGAGGCCGACGAGTACATCCGGGAGGGGGCGACCGTGGAGGCGATGGCCAAGCTGCGGCCGGCCTTCGCGAAGGAGGGCACGGTCACGGCCGGCAACGCCTCGGGGATCAACGACGGGGCGGCCGCGCTGGTGCTGATGGCGGCGGCGGAGGCCGAGCGGCGCGGCCTGACCCCGCTGGCGCGGATCGTCTCCTGGGCGACCGCGGGGGTGGACCCGAAGATCATGGGCACCGGCCCGATCCCGGCCTCGCGCAAGGCGCTGGAGAAGGCCGGCTGGAGCGCGGCGGAGATCGACCTGATCGAGGCCAACGAGGCCTTTGCGGCTCAGGCGCTGGCGGTGAACAAGGAGCTGGGCTTCGACGACGCCAAGGTCAACGTGAACGGCGGCGCCATTGCGATCGGGCATCCGATCGGCGCCTCGGGCGCCCGGGTGCTGGTGACGCTGCTGCACGAGATGCAGCGCCGCGACGCCAAGAAGGGGCTGGCCACCCTCTGCATCGGCGGCGGCATGGGCGTCGCCATGTGCGTGGAACGCTGACCGGACCCGCCGCATGGGCAGCGGGGGCGGCGCGCCCTCCGGGAGGGCGTTTGCCCTCCGCAGGACGGGCGCGCCGGCGCGCCCGGATGCCCGGACGGGGTCCGACCGGCCTCCTCCCGGGCAGACGAAAAACCAAGCACGACGAGACGGCCGGGCCCTTCTCGAAGCGCCCGCGGGTCTCTAGGGAAGGAAACGCATCCGCAAGGAGAGGGGACATGGCAGAACGCGTTGCTCTGGTGACGGGCGGCACGCGCGGCATCGGCGCCGCCATCGCGAAGGGCCTGAAGGCGGCCGGCTACACGGTCGGGGCCAATTACGGCGGCAACGACGAGGCCGCCAACGCCTTCAAGGCCGAGACCGGGATCCCGGTGTTCAAGTTCGACGTGGGCGATGCGGCCGCCTGCGAGGCGGGCATCCGGGCGGCGGAGGCCGAGCTCGGGCCGATCGACATCCTGGTCAACAATGCGGGCATCACCCGGGACGGCATGTTCCACCGGATGAGCTTCGAGCAGTGGCAGGCGGTGATCCGCACCAACCTCGACTCGATGTTCACCTGCACCCGGCCGGTGATCGACGGCATGCGGGCGCGGGGCTTTGGCCGCATCATCCTGATCTCGTCGATCAACGGCCAGAAGGGGCAGATGGGCCAGACCAACTACTCGGCGGCCAAGGCCGGGGTGATCGGCTTTGCCAAGGCGCTGGCGCAGGAGAATGCCAATAAGGGCATCACCGTGAACGTGATCGCGCCCGGCTACATCGCCACCGAGATGGTCAAGGCGGTGCCCGAGGAGGTGCTCAAGAGCAAGATCCTGCCGCAGATCCCGGTCGGCCGGCTCGGCGAGGCCGAGGAGATCGCCCGCGCGGTCGAGTTCCTGGCCGGCGAGCAGGCGGGCTTCATCACCGGCTCCACCCTCACCATCAACGGCGGGCAGTACTTCCACTAAAAGCAGCGAGGCGGCGCCCCGGGCCCCTCCCCGCATGGCCGGGGCGGGGCGTCTCCGGTGCTCCGCCGCACCCGGGCGGAACGATTCCAGCAAGCAACCCTTTGCCGCACCGGTCTGACCGCCGTGCAGACCCGGTGCGTTGTCAGGCACCTTGACGGGTCTGCCGCCGGTGCGAGATGACCGGCGCCAAACGGTTGACCACCCAGGAATCGGCCCGATGAGCAACTTCAACGAGGAGCGTGTTCTGTCCGTGCATCACTGGACGGACACGCTCTTCAGCTTCCGCACGACCCGCGACCCGTCGTTCCGTTTCCGCAACGGCGAGTTCACGATGATCGGGCTGAAGAGCGACGGCAAGCCGCTGCTGCGCGCCTACAGCGTGGTCTCGGCCAATTACGAGGACGAGCTGGAGTTCTTCTCCATCAAGGTGCCCAACGGCCCGCTCACCTCGAAGCTGCAGCATCTCAAGGTCGGCGATCCGATCATCGTCAGCCGCAAGGCCACCGGCACGCTGGTCCTCGATAACCTGTTGCCGGGCAGGCACCTGTACCTGCTCGGCACCGGCACCGGGCTGGCGCCCTTCCTGTCGATCATCAAGGACCCGGAGACCTACGAGCGCTTCGAGAAGGTGGTGCTCGTGCATGGCTGCCGGCAGGTCCAGGAACTCGCCTATGGCGAGACGATCACGCAGGATCTGCCGAACCACGAGCTGATTGGCGAGATGGTGCGCACGCAGCTGATCTACTACCCGACGGTGACCCGCGAGCCGTTCCGCAACCGCGGCCGGATCACCGACCTGATCACCTCGGGCAAGCTGTTCGAGGATGTCGGCCTGCCGCCGATGACGATCGAGGCCGACCGCTTCATGCTGTGCGGCAGCCCGGACATGATCCGCGACACCCGCGAGCTCCTGAGCAGCCGCGGCTATATCGAGGGCAACCACGGCGAGGCCGGCCACTACGTCATCGAGAAGGCCTTCGTCGAGAAGTAGCCGCGGCCGGCCCGTGCGCCTCCTGCTCATCAACCCCAACACCTCTGTGACGGTGACCGATCTTGCCGCCGTGGCGGTGCGGCGGGTCCTGCCGGCGGTGGAGGTCCGCGCCGTGACGGGCCGGTTCGGCGGGCGCTACGTGGCGAGCCGGGCGACCTACGCCATCGCGGCCCATGCGGCCCTCGATGTGCTGGCCGAGCACGTGGCGGGCTGCGAGGCGGTCTACCTCGCCTGTTTCGGCGATCCCGGGCTCCTCGCCCTCAAGGAGGTCTCGCCGGTTCCGGTCGTCGGCATGGCGGAAGGCTCGCTTCACCTCGCCGGCACGCGGGGCCGGCGCATCGGCGTCGTCACGGGCGGCGCCGCCTGGAAGCCGATGCTCGAGGAATTCGCCGCGACCCTCGGTCTTGCCGGCCGCATCGCCGGCATCCGCACGATCGCGCCGACCGGGGCCGAGATCGCCCGCGATCCCGATGCGGCCCTCGCCCGCCTCGCCGCGGCCTGCCGGGCCTGCGCCGAGGAGGATGCTGCCGACGTGGTGGTGCTCGGCGGCGCGGCCCTGGCCGGCCTCGCGGCCCGGATCGCGCCGGAGGTGCCGGTGCCGGTCCTCTGCTCGGTCGAGGCCGGCGCCCGGATGGCGTTCGCCGCCGCGCAGCTGCAGGCCGGGCGTCCCCCGCCCCCCGCCATGGAGAGCGTCGGACTGGGGCCCGCGCTCGCGGATCTGCTGGCGAAGCCGGCCTGACCGGCTGACCGGCTGACCGGCTACTGCACGATCTTCGGGGCGGAGCCTTCGGGGGCGGGTGGCGCGCCGCCCGCGGGCGCCTGCGCGGCCGCCGGCAGCAGGATGCCCTTGGCGACGGTGCCCTCCGGCCCGTATTCGGTGGCGACGATGCGGCAGGCCGCGTCGCGGTTCGCCATCATCTGATTGGACATCAGCGTGAACATCGTCTGGACCTTGGCGCCGAACGGGCCGCGGGGCGGGCGCACGTCCTCGACCGCCACGTCGTAGCGCCCGAGCAGGGTTTCGAACGGGGCGACGCCGATCTGGTAGCCGCAGACATTCGCCGCCGCGAAGATGTAGGCGGCGGTCTCCAGCGCCCGGGGCGGCGGCGCGTTGCGGATCTGCTGGGCGGCGGCGCCGCTGGCGCCGAACAGGACGAGGCCGGCGAGCGCCGGGGCGAGACGGGATGGCATCGGGATTCCTCCGCGGGCGATGGCGGGCGCTGCTCTAAATAGAAACTGAGGTGCGTGGAAGCTGCCAAGCCCCTCATGCTGAGGTGCTCCGAAACGGCCCGGGCTGCTGCCGCAGCGGGTGCTGCCGCGCATGCTCACGCATCGGGCCGTCGACCCATCTCGAATTTCCGATGCCGAGCCAAAGGCTTTGTGGAGAGGCTTGGCGAAAATCCGAGAACGGAACCACCGGTCCTGTTCAAGGCCCGTTGGTATGAGGCCCCGCTCCGGTCCGCTGCAACAGGGCTGGGCCGCCCGTCCCGAGAAGCCCATGCGGCATCGCGGACCAGCGCGGGGGCGCCTATTCCACGATCAGCTTGTAGGGCTGCCCCGGCCGCAGGGTCGCGCCGCGGTCCAGGCCGTTCAGCACGAGGAAATAGTCGAGGCCGCGATCGCCCACCGCCATGCGGCGCCCCATCGCCTCGGCGCTCTCGCCCGGCCCGGCCGTCACGATCTGGATCCGCGCGGGCCTGAGGCGCCGCGCCTCCTCCGGCCCGACCGCCGCAAGGCTCGACAGCCAGCGGCCGAAGGCGGGCTCCGGATCCGTCGCGCCCCTGGCGGCCATGATCATCCGGAAGGTGTTGGTCCCGACGCGGACCGCAGCGAGACGGAAGAACCACTCCTTGCCCTTCGACACCGCCGTGACGGCCGGGAGGCCCTGGATCATGCGGTTCTCGAAGCTGCCGGTCTCGATCGCGTCGTTCCAGGTCGCCCGCAGCACGTCCTCCAGGCTCTGGCCCGCATGGGTCTCGACGGCGTCGAACAGGAGCCGGCGGCCTCCCTCCGGGGTGGTGCCGAGCACCGCCCGGGCGGTGTTCTCCAGGGCGAAGTTGTCCGGTGCCTCGAACGTGACGCCCAGGCGCGGATGGATGAAGCGGCGCCCGCGGACCAGCCCGTCGGCGGGATTGTCGCCGTAGGCGATGCCGTCGATGGCCGCCAGATATTGGGCGCGGTCGTCGGCTCCGAGGCCCGGCGCCCCGATGCGGCGCGCCGCCTGGGTCACCTGGGTGATGCGCTCGGGCGTGCTCGGATGCGTGGCGAGGAGATCCGGCTCGGTCGGGATGCCGCTGCCGGCTCGCAGCGCGGTGGCCCGGTTGAGGCTGTTGAGGAAGCGCGCGGCGCCGAACGGATCGTAGCCGGCCCGCGACAGGGTGCGCACGCCCGTCTGGTCCGCCTCGAATTCCTGCGAGCGCGAGAACTTGGCCAGCACGAAGCGCGACTGGT
Source organism: Methylobacterium nodulans ORS 2060 (assembly GCF_000022085.1). Classification (NCBI taxonomy): domain Bacteria; kingdom Pseudomonadati; phylum Pseudomonadota; class Alphaproteobacteria; order Hyphomicrobiales; family Methylobacteriaceae; genus Methylobacterium; species Methylobacterium nodulans. The sequence goes on along the minus strand of NC_011894.1, from coordinate 6,030,614 downwards.
CCTGCAGCAGCGCGCCGGTCGCCGGGTCCTTGAGCACGTCGGCGACGACCTTGCTGACGAGTTCCGAGCGCAGCGCCATCTCGGTGCGGGCATTGGCGTGCCGCAGCGTGACATGGGCGATCTCATGCGCCAGCACTGCGGCGAGTTCCGAGGAGTCGTTGGCGAGAGCGAGGAGCCCGCGCGTCACGTAGAGCCGGCCGTTCGGCAGCGCGAAGGCGTTGACGGCGGGCGAATCGAGCAGCGTGACCGCGTAGGTCTCGTCGGGCCGCTCCGTCGCCTTCACGAGGCGGTCGGTGACGTCGCTGACGAGCCTCAGCGCGGCCGGCGCCCGATACTCGCCGCCGAAGGAGGCGACCAGCTTCGCGTGGTCGGCATCCGAGCCGCCGCGCTCGCGCCCGCCGGTGGTGCGCGGCGCCTCCGGGGGCACCGTCACGGCGACCGGGGTGAGCGCGCCGGTCTGTTCGCCCGCGCAGCCCGCCGCGACGAGGATGAGGACGAGGGCGGCGACGCGGCGCGTCGCGGCGGCCCCCGGCCATATACGCGTGAAGAGCCCGTTCATCGCGATCAACGGCGCTGCGCCCGCTCCTCGTCCAGCATCTCGATCGTCTCGGCTGCGCCCACGTCGAGGGTCGGTCCGCGCCAGAGCTCGACGAAGCCGCGAGCCCGCACGCGCCGTCCCCGAAGCGCAGCCGCCGTCAAACCACGTTCGAGCAGGATCCGCCAAGTGCGTTTCGACACCGTGACCGTCAGACCTTCCTCTCCGAAAGGGGCGAAGTTGAGGTAGGTCCGGCTGCGCCGCTCGCCCACGCTGCGCACCCGTCCCTCCGCCACCACGAATCGTCCCGCGCGCGCCGCGAGGCCGGCCGCATCCTCGGCGGGAAGCGGCGATTCGCTCGCCCACAGCCCGCGCCGCTCCCGCCGGGCCGCCGCCTCGACGGAGAGCAGCGCCGGCCGGCAGAGCCTATCTGATTCGCCCGCATCGACCAGGGCGAGCCCCGCGGTGAGGAGCCCGCCCGCGAGGTCGACCGGCTCCCCCTCCGTCGTCGCCGCGTCGAGGATCACCCGCTCCCAGCGATCGGGGGCGGGCTCCTCCCGGGTGGCGAGGCGGCGGCCCGTCAGCCCCGCGAGCCAGGCGCGCGCCGCCGCGGCGAGGGCCGGGTCCTCGGGCCAGCGCACCCCGTCGAGCCGCGCCCGGCGGCCCGAGGCGAGCACGAGGTCGCCCGAGGCCGCCACCGCCTCCAGCCGGTCCTCGCCCGCGACGCGGTGGCGGCAGCCCTCGCCGGCCGCAGGCCCCGCCAGGACGTCAGAATTCCCCGCCAGGACGCCAGAATTCCCCGCCAGGACGTCAGAATTCCCCGCCAGGACACCAGTTTGCCCCGCCAGGACCGCGCAGAGGCCCGCCAGGACGCCGGGAATGGCCCGCGCCCGTCCCTTCGCGCGGTCCGCCTGTTGGCTGCGCAGATCCGAGATGCTATGCAAGGCGCGTGGGTCTCCGTAGCTCAGCTGGACAGAGCACAGGTTTCCTGAACCGAATTGGGCGCCGCGCCGGGAAACTGCGCGGCGGATCCGCTCAAAGTCGGGGAAAGCGTCGATCTCGCGTCACGCCGATCCCGAGCCAAGCCCGGCCCTGCCGGGAAGGTGTAGAGACTAGACGGGCGGCACCTAAGGGCCTCGTGCCTACGGTGAAGGGATAGTCCAGACCACGAACGCCGGATGGCGGCGGCGAAAGCCGAAGTGGGATGAAACCTGGGGTCGCAGGTTCGAGCCCTGCCGGGGACGCCACGCCCTCATGCCGAATCGGACCGGACGGGTGACGCGGCTGGCCTTACGCCGAGCGACACCGGTGCGGCTTCGAATCGGCGCGGCGGCTGCTCCTGCCAGCGCCAGCTTCGCCCATAGGCGCTGATCGGCGCCTCGATGGTGCGCGTCAGCAACCAGCCGATTCCCACGCAGACCGGGAGCGCCGCGAGCGTCACGCCCCATTGCGCCGGCGTGGCGATATCGGGTTTGGCGTCCAGGATGAGCCCGTGCATCAGGCCGAGGATCGGCATGTGGGTGAGGTAGACGGCATAGGAGGTCGTGCCGAAGAAGCGGAGGACCGGCGCGTGCAGGCGGATCGCCTCGGGCGCGCCGCGCACCAGGGCGAGCAGGAAGTGTGCGCAGGCGAGCGACACGACGGCATGCCCCAGCGCGGCGAACAGCAGGCCGTCCTCGCCGCCGATGATCCGCAGCAGGGCGGTGGCCGCCAGCAGGAGCGGGACCGCGCCGCGCAGGAGGCCGTCGCGGCCGTCGAGGCGCGGCCTTCCCCCCGTGACCACGAGCGCAGCGAGCACGCCGCAGGCGAGGCCGTCCGCCCGGGTCGGCAGGAGCATGAGGGCGGCGAGGGTCCAGTCCGGCGCGAGACCGAGGATCGCCGCCCGGCTGCCGGCCGCGAGGAGCGCGACCGCGACGAGGGCGGCCGCGAGCTTCGGCCGCGGCACCAGCGCGAAGACGAGCGGGAGCAGCAGGTAGAAGTGCTCCTCGACGCCGAGCGTCCAGGTCGGTGCGAGCCATTCGGCGCCGACCCGGCCCGTCGCGACCATCAGGGCATTCTGGCTGAAGGTCAGGTAGGACCACAGCGGGAAGTGCTCCTCGTCCCGGGTCCAGGGGCGATCGAGCACCGCGAGGAGGCCGAACACGGCGACGACGCAGACCATGTAGATCGGCAGCGTCCGGCAGGCCCGGCGCACGAAGAACACCGTGAGGAAGTTCGCGTGGTGCCCCTTCTCCACGATGAGCTTGCCGACGAGGTAGCCGCTCAGGACGAAGAACATGTCGACGGCGATCCAGCCGAGCATCGCGATCCTGAAACCGTGCGGGACCTCGCCGAAGTAATGCGAGAGCACGACGAAGATCGTCATTACGCCGCGCAGGCCATCGAGGGCGAGCACGCGCCCGTCCTGGACGGGCCCCGGCTTCGGTTCAGCCGCATCGGCGGGTGAGGGCATCGGGCGAACCTCACGGAAGAGAGCGGCCGAGTGTCACTGAGGGCCGGTTGGCGGGCTGTTAACGTAGGTCCGCACCCGTCCGGGATCGGCTCGGCGAACGCTCCGTTCGGCCGAACGCCGGGCTTTTACCGGCCGTCAACCTTCGGGGAGCAACAATCCCGGCGTTTCCTCCGACGGCGCCGACCGCGCCCCTCTTCGGCGAGCCACCATGGCCGGCAAACCCGCGGACGCGCGTGACGTCCATATCGGCCAGCGCATCGAGCGGCTCCGCAAGCAGGCGAAGCTCTCCCGCGAGGCGCTGGCCCAACGCCTGGGCATCTCGGACTCGCAGTTCGGAAAATATGAGAAGGGGCTCAACCGCATGAGCGCAGCCGATCTCGACTTCGTCGGCCGGCTGTTCGACGTGCCGATCGGGTACTTCTTCGAGGGACTGCCCCGGGGCGAGGCAGCCGGGCCGGGCTTGGCCGAGCGGCCTCAGGCGGTGCTACTGGGCGAGGCGCCCTGGACGGATTTTGCGGGCGCGGTGGCGCGCGCCGCCGATGCGCACCTGGGAACCGAGGATCGCCAGCGGCTCGCCGCGGTGGTCAAGGCCCTCGACCGTGCCCTCCAGGACACGCCCCCGTTCGATAAAGAGAACACCTTCGGTCCTTCAGGTTGACCGCGGCTTTATCGGCTGCCACAACCCCATCGCGTCGAAACCCGGGCAGAGGATCGGACGGACACGCCCGGCCGGTCAGGGGATACAGAACCTATGGCACGTTCCGATTACCTGTTCACGAGCGAGTCCGTTTCGGAGGGTCACCCGGACAAGGTCTGCGACCGCATCTCCGACACGGTCGTGGATGCCTATCTGGCCGAGATGCCGGAGGCTCGCCTCGGTGTGGAGACGCTCGCCACCACCAACCGCATCGTCATCGCGGGCGAGGTGCGCGGCCCCGATTCCGTGACCTTCCAGCGGCTCGAGGAGCTGACCCGCGCCGCCATCCGGGACATTGGCTACGAGCAGGACGGCTTCCACTGGAAGCATGCGGACGTCGCCATCTACCTGCACGCCCAGTCCGCCGACATCGCCCAGGGCGTGGATGCGTCGGGCAACAAGGACGAGGGCGCGGGCGACCAGGGCATCATGTTCGGCTACGCGACCGACGAGACGCCCGCCCTGATGCCGGCGCCGATCTACTACGCCCACAAGATCCTCAAGGATCTCGCGGATGCCCGCAAGGCCCGGATCGGCGATGCCGCCAAGCTCGGTCCCGACGCCAAGAGCCAGGTCACGGTGCGCTACGAGGGCGGCCGGCCGGTGGAGGCGACCCAGATCGTGCTCTCGACCCAGCACCTCGACCCGAGCCTCGACTCGGCCGGCGTGCGCGCGATCGTCGAGCCCTATATCCGCGCGGCGCTGCCTAAGTCCTGGGTCAACGACCGGACCGTCTGGCACGTGAACCCGACCGGCAAGTTCGTGATCGGCGGGCCGGACGGCGATTGCGGGCTGACCGGCCGCAAGATCATCGTCGATACCTATGGCGGCGCGGCGCCGCATGGCGGCGGCGCCTTCTCGGGCAAGGACCCGACCAAGGTCGACCGCTCGGCGGCCTATGCGGCCCGCTATCTCGCCAAGAACGTGGTGGCGGCGGGCCTCTCCCGGCGGGCCACGATCCAGCTCGCCTACGCCATCGGCGTCTCGAGGCCGCTGTCGATCTATGTCGACCTGCATGGCACCGGCGAGGTGGACGAGGGCCGGCTGGAAAAGGTGCTGGGCGAGATCCTCGACCTCTCGCCCCGCGGCATCCGCACGCATCTCGGCCTCAACAAGCCGATCTATGCCCGCACCTCGGCCTATGGCCATTTCGGCCGCGAGCCCGATGCGGATGGCGGCTTCTCCTGGGAGAAGACCGACCTCGTCGCCAAGCTGAAGTCGGCCCTGGCCTGATCCGCTGCTCCGGTGCTACGGGGCGCGTCCGCAGTAGCACTGGACCATCATGACCGATGACGACACGGACGCGGCCCCCGAGCGGGGTCGCGCCTTCTACGGCCGCCGCAAGGGCAAGCGCCTTCGGGCCGGGCAGGAGGAGCGCATCGCCGCGCTCCTGCCGCGGCTGCGCGTACCGGCGGAGGGGCCGCTCGATCCCGCCGCCCTGTTCCCCCATCCCGTCTCGGCCCTGTGGCTCGAGATCGGCTTCGGCGGCGGCGAGCACCTGGCCGCCCAGGCCCGCGCCCATCCGGAGATCGGCTTCATCGGCTGCGAGCCCTTCGTGAACGGCGTCGCCAAGCTCCTGCGCCGCGTCGACGACGACGGCCTCGCCAATGTGAGGCTCTGGGATCGGGACGCGATGGAATTGCTGCCGCGGCTGCCGGATGCGAGCGTGGAGCGGGTTTTCCTGCTCTATCCCGACCCCTGGCCCAAGCGCCGCCAGCGCAAGCGGCGGTTCGTCTCCAACGAGAGCCTCGCGGAGATCGCCCGCGTGCTCGCACCCGGCGGCAGCTTCCGCTTCGCCAGCGACATCGACGATTATGCGGGCTGGACGCTGGTGCGGGCCGCCCGTGCGCCGCATCTGCGCTGGACGGCCGAGCGGGCCACCGACTGGACGACGCCCTGGGCCGACTGGCCGGGCACCCGCTACGAGGCGAAGGCGATCGCCCAGGGTCGGCGGCCGAGCTATCTCACCTTCGCGCGCGTCTAAATCGAAACTGACGTGAGTGGAATCCGCCCCCCTCCTCCTGCTGAGGTGCTGGCGATCGCAGATCGCGCAGGCTGCCTCGAAGCACGCCGGACCGGTGCTCCCATCCGCCAGAGCCTTGGACCAGCGGTCAGGCGTGCTTCGAGGCAGCCTGCGCGATCTGCGATCGCCAGCACCTCAGCATGAGCGCCGTTGAGGCTGCCATCAAAGGGCGCACGTGCGGCCGGTTTCATCCGCCGGGGTCGGCAAAGCTGGTGGCAACTGATACGGCGTCCGGTTGATCTGTTCCGAGACGAGGACGCGCGACACCTTCTGTCCGCTGTCCAGTTGATGATAGGCTGCGAACGCAAAGACCGAGAGAGCCTTGTCGCTGAGCGCCATGACGGTCATCATCCTCGGACGGCCAAGCCCTTCGGGCCTGGGCGGGGACATCAAGGGCGGAGAGAGACGGGGGCCGGCCCGCGCGGGAGCCGGCCGGATGCGGTTTCCCAGCGCGTGAGCCGCCTTTCCGTTCGCGGCCGGCGCCGCCGGCCTTGAGACCAGTGGGGCGCGTCTTGGACCACAGGCCTGACCAGCAGCCCGCCCGGCAGGGAGACGCGCCGGAGCCGGGCTACCCCGATGACGCCATCGCACGCCTCGCCTTCGAGGCGGCGCCGGTCGGGCTCGCTTGCCTGGCCGGGCCGGACGACCGGCTCGTCGCCGTCAATCCGCGGCTCTGCGCGCTCCTCGCGGCCGCGCCGGCCGAGCTCCTGGGCCGGCGGCTCGCCGACCTCATGGATCCCGAAACCGCGGCGGTCGAGCCCGGATCCGGGGAGCCCGTCGAGCAGTGCTGGCGGCGCCCCGATCGCGGCGCCGCCTGGGTCATGGTCCGAGCCGGGCCGCGGCGCGACGGGCAGCGGGTTCTGGTGGTCGAGGCAGCGGAGGACCACGGTGCCGCTGCCCGTGCCGAGCAGACCCGCCTCGCGCTCGCCTCCGCCGGGCTCGGCGACTGGAGCTGGAGCCCGGCGAGCGGAGAGATCACCCTGTCGGAGCGCGCCGCCGAGATCCTGGGCCTGCCGCCGGGCCCCTCGGTCACCTGGGAGGATCTGCAGCTCCGCTTCCACCGCGACGACCTGGAGCGGGCCCGCGCCCTTATTCAGGAGGCCCTGCCGGAGGGGCGGGCCTACGCCGTCGACGCGCGCTACCGCCGCCCGCCCGACGATCAGGAAGTGTGGATCTCGGCCCGCGGCCGGGCCCAGTTCGGGCCGGACGGGGCGGTCGCCGGCATGATCGGCGTCGTCCAGGACGTCACCGCCCGCGAGGAGGCGCGGCGCGCCCTCCATGACCGCGAGCAGCGGCTGCGCGTCGCCACCTCGGTGGCGGCGCTCGGCATCTTCGAGTGGCATCTCCTCGACGATCAGGCGCTCTGGGAGAACGAGCGCATGTGGGAGATCTTCGGCCGCCGCCCGCAGGACGGCACGATCAGCATGACCGAGTTCTTCCGCGACGTGATGCATCCGGAGGACAAGGGCCCGTTCCGTGCCGCCATCGCGGCCGCCCTGCAGGGCGAGGGCGTCCTCCACGCCGCAGGGCGCATCCGCCGCGCGAGCGACGGGGCGTGGCGGACGATCGAGATGGCCGGGCGCTTCGAGCGCGACACGCCGGGGGGCCTTCCGCGCCGCCTCATCGGCGTCGTGGCCGACATCACCGACCGGCGCCTCGCCGAGGAGCGCCAGACGCTGCTGATCCGCGAGCTGCACCATCGGGTGAAGAACACGCTCGCCACCGTGCAGGCCATCGTCGGCTCCACCGCCCGCACCGCATCGAGCATCGAGAGCTTCTACGAGGCCTTCGTCGGCCGGATCATGTCGCTCGCCCACACCCATTCGGTGCTGACCGAGGACGTGTGGCAGACGGCCTCCCTGCGCGGCCTCCTGGAGAACGAGCTCACGCCCTATGCGGACGGCCCGATGACCCCGGAGGCCGACGGGCGCATCACCCTCGAAGGGCCGGCCGTCGACCTCGCCTCCGAGATCGCGGTGCCGATCGGCATGGCGATCCACGAACTCACCACCAACGCGGCGAAATACGGCGCCCTGTCGGGCCGCGGCGGGCGCGTGCGGGTGCGCTGGAATCTGGAGCCCGAGGGCGACCGGGTCGTGCTGCGCTTCGAATGGCGCGAATCCGGCGGGCCGCCGGTGATGCCGCCCAGTCGCCAGGGCTTCGGCTCGCGGCTGCTGCAGCGGGTGCTCTCGACCCAGGTCCAGGCCAATGTCGCGATCGATTACGCCCCCGACGGTCTGCGCCTGACGATGCTGGCCCCGATGCCGAAGCGCAACATCGCCCTCAACCCGCTGGCGAAGCTCTAAATAATAGAAACTGAGGTGCGTGGAAGCCGCCCCGCTCCTCATGCTGAGGCGCAGGCTATCGCAGATCGCGCAGGCTGCCTCGAAGCACGCCTGAACGCTCGTCCAATCTCCGGGTAGCCGGGAGCACCGGTCCGGGGTGCTTCGAGGCTGCGCGATCTTCGATCGCGCAGCACCTCAGCATGAGGGCCGTTGAGGCTGCCATCAAAGGGCGCACGTGCGGCCGGTTTCATCCGCCAGGGTCAGCAGCGCCGGTGGCAACTCATACCAACGGCCCAGGCTGCTGACGCAGCGAGTGCTGGCGCAGCGGGCCGTTGGTACGGACGGAGAAAAGGTGCCGGAGAAAAGCTGTCAACGTCTCCTGGATGGACTCCGGATGCGTCGATCGGAATCTGACGGCCGGCTCGGGACCGGCGGTCAGGCCGCCCCCGAGCGCAGCTCGTCGCCCGCCTCCCCGCCCTCGGCGATGAAGGTCTTGAGCTCGTCGAGCGAGGTGAAGCGGTACTTGCCGCTCGGCGTCTGCGCGTCGATCGTCCCGTCCGAATACATCACGTAGGTGTTGCCGCCGGACGCGTAGGTGCCGACGATGGTCGGCTCCTCGGGCTCCTCCGGAGCCGGCTCCGCGGGGGCTGGCTCCTTCGGAGCGGGCTCTTCGGCAGGCCCGGGCGGCTCCTCGGGCGCGGCGCTGTCGGCCCGGGGCTCCGCGGGAGGCGGCTCGGGCGCCTGAAGCTCCGGTGCCGGAGGCTCCTGCGGCCGGGCCTCCTCCTCGGGCGGCGGCGAGGCGGCGGGTTCCTGAGCACCAGGTGTCTGGGCAAGCGGAGCGTCGGGCGCGGGGGATGGCGGGCCGAATGCCTCGTCGGGCTCGGCCCGGGTGAGGCGCAGTTCGGGGGCGACCAGAGCGGCGGCGCCCGCCACGCCGGCCCCGCTCAGCGCCGCGGCGACCGGCGAGGGGGACGGCTCCGGCGCGGGAGCCTGCGGTTCGGCGGCCGGTGCTTCGGGTCGGGGCGGCGTCGGCATCGTGGGGAGCGGCGGCAGCGTCGCGCGGGAAGGCTCGGCCGGAAAGTCCGGCTGCGCGCGCGTGGCGAGAAGGCGCTCGATGCGCACGAGCCGGGTCGTCGCCGCCGCGATGCCGAGCAGCACCGCCCCGCCGCTCGCCCCGACCGTGCCGGCGATGACCATGGTCCAGCCGACCTCCAGCCGCACGAAGGGGATCCCCTGCACCATGGCGGCGAGGCCGCCGACGATCATCAGCAGGGCGAGCGCGAACAACGCACCAATCATCACGACTCTCGTAACAGGCGCGGGCGGGCCGCTTAAAGCCGAGATTTAAGGCCCTGCCGCGCTTTTGCAAAATCGGGGAGACAACGCCTTCCCGCCCGTGCGGCACGTTGCCGGAGGGCGCGGACCGACTTACCTAACGCCCGGATCCCGCGCCGCAGCGAGGCTGCCGGCGGCAGGTCCGTCGCTCTAGCGATCCGGAGACACCCGATGGCCTTCACGCTGCCCGAACTGCCCTACGCCTATGACGCGTTGCAGCCCTACATGTCGAAGGAAACCCTCGAGTTTCACCACGACAAGCACCACAAGGCCTATGTCGACACCGGCAACAAACTCCTCGAAGGCTCGGAACTCGCGGGTAAGAGCGTCGAGGAGGTGGTGAAGGCCTCCTACGGCCAGAACCAGGCCCTCTTCAACAATGCGGGCCAGCATTACAACCACATCCACTTCTGGCAGTGGATGAAGCCGAACGGCGGCGGCGCCATCCCGGGCGCCCTGGAGAAGAAGATCGCCCAGGATCTCGGCGGCACCGACAAGTTCAAGGCCGACTTCATCCAGGCCGGCGTGTCGCAGTTCGGCTCCGGCTGGGCCTGGCTCGCCGTGAAGAACGGCAAGCTCGAGATCATGAAGACCCCCAACGGGGAGAACCCGCTGGTGCATGGCGCCAAGCCGATCCTCGGCGTCGATGTCTGGGAGCATTCCTACTACATCGATTATCGCAACCGTCGCCCCGACTACCTCAAGGCGTTCATCGAGAACCTCGTGAACTGGGAGCACGTGGAGAAGATGTACGCCGAGGCGACCGCCTGAGGCCGGCCTCTTGCGCGCCCCGCTCTTCCGCCGAAGAGGGGCGCGCGCAAGTCAGGCTCCCCGCCCCGGCGGGGAGCCGTGGGGTCGTGCGGGCCCGCATTCAGGGCGGATCGCACTCCGCATCCCGCGCTGTGGCGGAGGCTTCCGCTGACGGCGCCACGACGGTCGGGCGCCGGCCAGGGCTCCAGCATCCGGCTGCTTGCGTCGCCATGCGGATGTCGGATCACGCCGTCCGGAACGGGACCGTCGGCGGACGGCACGCGAGGACGAGCCCCGCCTTCTCCAGGAATGCCACGAAGCGCTCCGAGGCCAGATAGGCGAGTTCCGCCGGCCGGCTCTCCACGACGGGATCGAGGGCGCGCAGGCCCTCGTCCACCTCGCCCGGATGACACATCACAAGCGGGGCCGGCCCGAGCGCCGCGAAGGCCCGCTCGAAGGCCGGCGCGACGCCATCGCCGCTCGCGAAGTCCGAGAAGCCGGAGAAGCCGCGGTTCGTCGGGAAGCCCGCGCGCCCCGCCGCCTCCCTGAAACCGAGGCTCAGGGCCCGCACCAGGGCGGCCTTCGGGGCGGAGGGCCGCGCCAGGATCGCGGCGAGCCGGTCGGCCGGATCGCGCAGCCACAGCCGGCCGGCAAGGCCCCGCGTCTTCAGAGTCAGCAGGAGGGCGCCGCGCACCCCGGGCAGCACATGGACATGCTGGTGCCCGTCCACGAAATCCGGCGGACGCCCGATGGCCCGCTCGAAGGCATCGAGCTGGCGCGCGATCTCGGCGGCGATCTCCGCGGCATCGAGCCCGCCCGCGAAGGCCATCCGCATCAGCCGCCCGAGAGCGGGCAGGCGCCCGGAGGGAGCCAGGCGCGGCATCGCCCCGAGGGGAGTTCCCGCGGTCAGCGTCAGGTGCAGGCCGAGCCCGATGCGCCCGTCGAACTCGCGCAGGGCCGGGGCCTCGCGCCCGAAGGAAGGCAGGTTCGTCATCGCGCCGGTGGCCGAGAGGCGCCCCGCCCGTGCGAGCGCCAGGATGCCGCGGCTCACCCCGGGGCTCAGGCCGTAATCGTCGGCGCACAGCACGATCGGTCGCCGTTCAGGTGGCATTCGCTACAGCAATCCCTTAAGCCGGTCCGCAAAGCCGGCTTTTGATGCCCACACAGCCGGCCCGCCGGCACCAGACAAGGAACGGCACCGTGGAGCTGTTCAGGCCCTGCGACCCGATCGACCTCAGCGTCGTCATACCGGTCTACAACGAGAGCGCCAATGTCGGACCGCTCCTGGCCCGCCTGCTGCCGGTCCTGGAGCGCATCACCCCGGCCTTCGAGGTGGTGTTCGTCAACGACGGCAGCCACGACGCCACCGCCGCCGTCATCGCGGAGCACAATGCCCGCGAGCCGCGCATCGGCGCCGTCTGCTTCAGCCGCAACTTCGGCAAGGAGGTCGCGATTGCGGCCGGTCTCGACCATGCCCGCGGGCGCGCCGTGGTGCTGATGGATGCCGATCTCCAGCACCCGCCCGAGCTGATCGAGACCTTCGTCGCCCGCTGGCGGGAGGGCAACGTCATGGTCTACGCCCAGCGCCTCGATCGGAGTGGCGAGAGCGCCCTGCGCCGCAGCTTCGCGCAACTGTTCTACCGGCTGTTCGCCCAGTTTGGGGAGATGCCGCTGCCCGAGGGGGCGGGCGATTTCCGCCTCATCGACCGCAAGGGCGTCGAGGTGCTGCGCGCCCTGCCGGAGCGCGCGCGCTTCTCCAAGGGCCTCTATTCCTGGATCGGCTTCCGGTCGGTCGGTGTGCCCTATGCGGTCGAGGCGCGCCATCAGGGCGAGACGAAGTGGAGCTTCCGCAAGCTGTTCCGCTTCGCCTTCGACGGCATCACCTCGTTCTCGACCGTGCCGCTGCGGGTCTGGACCTATCTGGGCGGCACCATCGCGACGCTCGCGCTCCTCGCCGCCCTCTACTTCGTCGGCGAGTACCTGTTCCGGGGGCCGAACGTGCCGGGCTACGCGTCGCTGATCGTGTCAGTGATGTTCTTCTCCGGCGTGCAGCTGATGTCGCTCGGCATCATCGGCGAGTATATCGGGCGCATCTTCGCCGAGGTGAAGCGGCGCCCGCTCTACGTGGTGGCCGAGCGGATCGGGCCGGCTGCGGCGGGGCAGAGCGGCGGCGTCCCGGACGACCGCCGCAACCGCGCCACCTTCACCGGCGCAGTGTGACCGGGCGGGCGCGGTCGCGCCCGCAAGAGCGGAGGTCGGCTCGACCGAACCCCGCTCCCGGTCTTTGATTTTCCGCATTTTCTGCGGCGAACCGGCATCCCCTTCGCCGAAAAAATGCGCTGGACGAGAGATCCGTTTCGATGATCCGCAGCATCCTCTCGGTCGGCGGCTGGACCCTGGTGTCTCGGGTCACGGGCTTCCTGCGGGACGTGGTGATGGCCGCCGTGATGGGCGCCGGCCCGGTGGCCGATGCCTTCGTGGTCGCCTTCCGCCTGCCCAACCACTTCCGGGCGATCTTCGGCGAGGGCGCCTTCAACGTCGCCTTCGTGCCGACCTATGCGGGGCTCGACGGGGCGGGCGAGACCAGGGCCGCGCGCCTCTTCGCCGACCGCATCTTCACCCTGATGCTGCTGGTGCAGGTGGCGCTGCTCGCGCTGGCCCTGCCGCTGATGCCGTGGATCGTGCGCGCGCTGGCGCCGGGCTTCTCGGATGACCCGGGCAAGTTCGCGCTCGCGGTGGCGCTCACCCGCATCACCTTCCCGTACCTGCTGTTCATCACCCTGGTGACCCTGCTCTCGGGGGTGCTGAACGCCCGCAAGCGCTTCGCGGCCGCCGCCGCCGCGCCGGTGCTCCTCAACCTCTCGCTGCTCGTGGCCCTCGCGGCCGCCTTCCTGTTCCCGAACGCCGCCTTTGCGGCGGCCTGGGGCGTGGCGGTGTCGGGCGTCCTGCAATTCCTCCTCGTCTGGGCCGATGCGGTCCGGGCCGGGGTCGCCCCCCGCCTCGCCCGCCCGACGCTCGCCGATACGGGGATGGTGCGCTTCTTCCGCATGCTGGGGCCGGCGGTGATCGGCTCGGCCGGGGTGCAGATTGCGATGTTCGCCGATACGATCATCGCCTCGTTCCTGCCGACCGGCGCCGTCTCGGCCCTCTACTATGCCGACCGCCTCTACCAGCTTCCCTTCGGGGTCATCGGCATCGCGGCCGGCACCGTGCTGCTGCCGGAGATGAGCCGCCAGCTCGCCGCCGGGGATGCGGCCGCCGCCCATGCGGCGCAGAACCGGGCCACCGGCTTCTCCCTCGCCCTCTCGGCCCCCTTCGCGGTCGCTTTCCTGCTGGTGCCGGACCTGATCATGACGGCGCTGTTCCAGCGGGGGGCCTTCGACGCGGAGGCCGCCGCGCGCTCCGGGGCCGTGCTCGCGGCCTACGGCCTCGCGCTGCCGGCCGCGGTGCTGATCCGCAGCATCGTGGCGAGCTTCTACGCGCGCCAGGATTCGCGCACACCGGTCGTCGCCTCCCTGACGGCCGTCGCCCTCAACGTCGTCCTGAAGGTCGTGCTCACGGGGCCCCTCGGGGTGACCGGCCTCGCGCTCGCCACCGCGGCCGGCGTCTGGGTGAACGTGCTGATGCTGTTCGTGATCGCTCGCAGGCGCGGCTGGACCGCGCCGAGCCGGGCGCTCGCCGTCACGGCCTGCGGCGTGCTCGCTGGCTGCGCGGTGCTCGCCGCCGGCACCCTCGGGGGCCTGCCGCTCCTGGAGCGCCTGATGCCCGCCCTGCCGCGCTTCCGCGAGCTCGCGATCCTCGCTGCCCTCGGCGCGATCGGCCTCGTCGCCTATGCGGCGACGCTGCTTGTGGCCCTGCGACTCTTCGGGGTGCGCCTCCGGCGGGTGTGATGCCAACGGTCGTTTTCTGATAATCCCGCATGAGCAATACGAGCGGTTGAATAAATCATTTGCTGACTACCGCCATCGGCGGCTGGTGCAGCGTCTTGGAGCAGACGGTTCCATCCAAGGCAGCATTACCTGGGCCTGACATGTGGAGGGCTGCCCGAGGGGAACCATGAGAGGTGATGTCACTATATCGCTTATGCCAGTTACTTCGGACGATCTACGTGAGGTGGACAACATATTCGATGAACTCACCACCTACTCTCAGCGTGTCGATGGTGTCTTGAGACGTGATAATGCGGCCTATGAATTCGCAACTGCTCTCCCGCCCGGGTATGAGCCGCGCCACAAATATGCGTTCTTGGCAAAGCGCGAGGATGTGGCTGTCGGGCTTCTGGATATCATCGACGGCTACCCCTCACCTGGGACGGCGTTCATTGGCCTTCTAGCAGTTCGGGAAAGCGCGCAAGAATCGGGCCTTGGTCGAGCGCTTTTTCGGGAAGGGGAACGGTTCGCTCTCAACACCCTCGAGGCAAGAAGGATGCGACTGGCTGTGGTAGAAACCAATCCGGTCATCGGTTTTTGGATGAAGATGGGATTCCACCCGACTGGAGAAATTAAACCCTTCGAGGGAGAGACAATCAAATCGCACACCGTTTTGATGGAGAAGGAACTTTAGTTAGGCGGTCCTACATCAGCACGGCCGATCTTCTCCACATCGCCGAGCGGATCAGGGAGGTCGGGGCGGGCCTGCGCTCCCAGGCCGAACCGTAGGCCGACACCGCTGAGCATGACCTTGACCGGCCGGGATCTTCAAGACGAGCTCGTGCCCCTGCGGGTGGTCGATCGGCTCGACGCCCTCGTCCAATTTGCTTGATCCGGGCTGATCCGCACCCGGGCGACGCCGCAAGATTCACACAATGCCGTGCGACGCCGCGCGGCCCGTCACGCGGCGGTGGTCCGGATTCCGAGGCGGCGGATGGCGGTTCGGTCGAAGATGGTCGCGCTCGTGGCGGCGGTCCTCGCCGCTTCGGCGGCGCTGCTGGCCGCGCCGGCGGCCCGGGCGGAGGCCGTGCCGAAGCATCTGCTCCCCCTTCCCGCCACGACCCTCGCCCTGATGACGGCGCGGAACACGACGCCCGGCGCCCCGATCCTGATGCGGGCCTACAAGAAGGAATCGGAGATCGAGGTCTGGAAGCGGGCGGCGGACGGGCGCTTCGTGCTGCTCAAGAGCTTTCCGATCTGCCGCTGGTCGGGCCAGCTCGGTCCCAAGCTCAAGGCCGGCGACCGGCAGGCTCCGGAGGGGTTCTACACGGTGCGTCCGCAGCAGATGAACCCGAATTCCCGCTACTATCTGTCCTTCGACGTCGGCTATCCGAATGCCTATGACCGGGCGCATGGCGGCACCGGCTCGGCCCTGATGGTGCATGGCACCTGCTCCTCGGCCGGGTGCTTCGCCATGACGGACAGGCAGGTGGGCGAGATCTTCGCGCTCGCCCGCGAGGCCTTCGCGGGCGGCCAGGCGGCGTTCCAGTTCCAGGCCTTCCCGTTCCGGATGAATGCGGAGAACCTCGCCCGCCACCGGCAGGATCCGAACATCGCCTTCTGGCGCCAGCTCAAGGAGGGCTCCGACCGTTTCGAGGCGACCGGGCGCGAGCCGCTCGTGAGCGTCGCGGCGGGCCGGTACGGCTTCGCGCCCTATCCCGACCCGGCCGTCGAGGCCCTGGCGCAGACGCGCCGCGCCGAGGAAGAGGCCCGGGTCGCCGCCCTCGTCGGCCAGGGCATCGAGGCGGTGCGGACCACCTATGCGGATGGCGGCCAGCATCCGATCTTCGCGGCGCTCCTGCGGCGCGGCGCGTCCCTCGGCGATGTCAGCCGGCCGGAGGCTCTGGCGCTGGCGGGCCGCGAGGTGACCACGATCCCGGCCCGGCGTGTTCGCCTCGCCGCGGCCCCGCCCGCGCCGGTCTTCATCCCCCTGCCGGTCATCGACACGGAGCCGTCGCTGTTCGCCCGGACACCCCTGGCGGAGGGCGCGACCCGGCTGTCGCTCGTCGCCGCGCAGCGGCCGGAGACACCGCTCTTCGTCACCGCGCCGCGCTTCGCCGCCCTGAATTGATGGCGCTCACGGCGGCGCTGCCTCGCGCGGACGCCAGATCACCAGGGGCTTTCCGAGCGGCACGCGCGCGCGGCCGCGGGCCAGAGGGTGGACCGGCGCGCCCTCCCCGGTCAGGCCGAAGGCGAAGAGGTCGTATCGTCCGTCGCAGGACAGGGCCGCGACGACGCGCTCGCGATGCGGGTCGGGCTCCACGAGGGTGCCCCAGGCTACGATCCTCAGCGGGGTGGCCTCCGAGAGGGCGCGGATGCGCGCGAGGTTCGCCCGGCGTGCCGCCTCCAGTTCGGCGGGTTCGGCCGTGGCGAGCCAGCGGCGCAGGTCGGCCGGGTCGGTGGCGATCCGATCCTCGACATTGACGAGGGTATAGCCGCCGAGGCCGGGCCGGGTCTGCAGCAGGGCGCGGAGGCGGCACACGGTCGGATCGTGACGAATTCCGTCCGCCCGGCTCGGATTCGCGGCGCAGACCAGCGCCCGGGGTGCGTCCGACCACCAGCGGTCGAGGCGATGGCGATGCTGTCCGCAGGCGCTGAAGGCGGCGGAGCCGCGAATGGCACTCAGCACGCACACCCTCCTCTGGATCCTGCCGGTGACCGGGCGCGCGGGGCCCGCGCGGTGGCACGCCCGGATCCCGTGACCGGCCAGCGTCCGGCGCTGTCGGATCGGGGGCTCAGGCACCGTCGTATCCGCGCGCAAGAGGTCATGCACCAGATCATGCACCGGCGTGACGCGCGCTGTACGGGTGATCCCGCCAGGGTCCGGCCGCTCGGAACCGCCTGTGCATGCCGGCCATTTCTTGCTCACGACGGAGGAGCATCGGTGATGAAGCTCATGAATCGACGAACCACCCTGGTGCTGAGCTTGCTCGGCGCCGCCGTCATGGTCCAGGCAACGGATACACCCCAGAAGAGCCGGGAGCAGGCCCCGAACATGCCGCCGCCGCACCAGACTCTGCCGGAGAAGGTCCGGCCGGGAGAGCCGGGCTCGACCGGCAGCACGGTGCCGCGGGCGCCCCAGGACGATCACCACGCTCCCAGCAACGCGGGCGCTCAGCGGACCTGAGGCGCCCTGCCGGGGCGTGGCCGTGCGCGTCGGATGCGGGCCCATGAGGCTTGCTTGCTACACGATCCGACTTTGGTGCGGTGCCTGCGGAAACATGCCATGGCGATTGCCGTGATGACTCCGTCCTGTCATGCAGGCAACGCAGGTTTCTCCAAGTGATTCGCGGCATTCTCGGCGGAGCAATCGCGATGAAGCGCGGGCCTCTCGATGCGCGTCTTCTTCTGTCGGATGTGGGAAGAATTTTAGTCGACTTTCCTCCTGGACTCGTCTCCTGCGTCCTGAGGGATGTATCGGCGCATGGTGCGCGTCTGATGGTGCCGGATGCGATCAGCTTTCCGGACCGGCTCCGGTTGCTCGTCGATGCCGAGGAGGCATCCGTTCCCTGTGCGGTGGTCTGGCGAAGGACGGGCGAGATGGGCGTGGTGTTCGTCTGAGAGACGTTGGACGGCCGGTGAACGGATGGGCCCCGGCGCGGAGCGACGACACATGCGACGCAATCGGCCCGAAATCCTGCGCCGATAGAGCCCTGCCCCATGACGGCCGATCCGCGGCCGCGCTTGGGGAAGGTGGGTCCATGACGGGTGACGGGAAGGGGCCGCGCATCGGTGGCGTGGTGCTGCGGGGCGTGCTCACGGCCGTGTTCGCGCTTGCGGCCGGGATGAAGCTCATGGCGGTCCCGTTCGAAGTGGCGAGCTTCACACGCTTCGGCTACCCGCTGTGGTTCATGACCGTGGTCGGGGTTGGGCAGTTGCTGGGCGTGGCCCTGCTGTGGGTGCGGGGCTGGACGGCCCACGGGGCGCTGCTGCTCGCGGCCATCATGGTCGGCGCCGTGGCGAGCCATCTGCGGGCCGGAGACCCCGTGCCGATGATGCTGCCGGCCGCTCTGCTCCTCTGCGTTCTGCTGGGGCTCGTCTATGTGCGGCGGGCCGAATGGCGGATGGCAGCCGATCGTCTGGCGCTTCGGAAGGCCTGAGGGCAAGG